>JAGRNW010000043.1 GCA_020440555.1 Chlamydiia bacterium | reverse complement strand
GGCATGTGAGTAGTGCCAACAAATGATTTCGTTTTCATCCGTATAGGCTTTTTCTTCAATGGTATCATCAATAATAAGCACCCCTCCTGTATCTTCCTCGATTTTGCGAATTTCTGGTTTGATATACTCCCATAGTTCCCTAGAGGCAAGTTCCTTGCCATTCAAAAATCTAGTAATTTTATCGTGACTAACCCGCCCCTCTAAGAGATCGGAAAGGCCAACAGCGGTTGCATATTGATTTTGAGCGATCAAATAATCCGAATAAAGATCGAGTAATTGGTCCATAACTTTCCTCCAAAGATTGGACAAATTTTTACACCTAAACGGCACGTTTGATCAAACGATTTTTAGATGTTTTGCGTAAGGTGAGTAAGGAACATAAAAACCCCAACCTTTATGGAATGGTTTTGATGGCAGCCTCTTTGGGGATGCGCTTTGGCGAAATTGCCGATCTCAAATGGAAAAATGTCGATTTTGAAAATCGACTGATCACCCTGGAGGCCACAAAAAACAACGATATCAGAGTCCTTCCGATACCAGATCAATTATATGCATTTCTGCAAACTAAACGCGGACTAAGCAATAATGATGAAGAGTATGTTTTTCCATCGAAAAATCCTTCTAAGAGATATCCCTATTCCATGATTCGCAAGGCCTTTCAGGCGGTTTTAAAACAGCTAGGCCTAGAGGATGTAGTCTTTCATTCCCTCCGCCATACAGCCGCCTCTCATTTAGCAATGTCAGGTGCGACCCAAGGAGAATTAATGGAGGTGCTCGGTCACCGCTCCCCTATCATGACAAGACGATATGCCCATTTCAACAAGACGCATCTTGCAAAGTTGCTGCAAAAAACGAATAACCATTTGATTGAGGCCGAAAATGAATCCTGATCTCTTCCAACTGAAAGAATTAATTCTACTTTTTAGAAACCAGCTTGCCGATAGAATCCCTTGGACGCACGAAGGGATCAACCCCTCTCTTGAAAAAAGACCAAAGACGTTGCAGCAATGGGAAAAGGATGAGGCATATTCATGGATATTCCTTGAGACAAACTATTTATTCTTCTGGGGGCTATCAGATGAAAGTAACCGGAGTCAGCTTTCGCTAGCATATCCTAATTATCCTGAATGCCTATTGCAACCTGCAGAATCTGTTTACTCAAAATGGGGCATGCAAGAAAAAAAAATCGGTGATTATCGGGGTATCACTTCCCTAATAAAAGAAATCTACAAATACAAGCGATATGGCATCCCCCCTCCAGAGACCAAAGAATCATTAATCGTTTATGTAAAACGACTTAAAAGATTGGTTTCTGAAGAAACTATTTCGAAAAAAATCTGGAAGGAATCCTTGGGCTGCTTCCTGGAATTCGTACGAATAAGCATTCCACAAGAGCACCTGGGTTTCATTGATGTTATTTTTCCTGAGGATAGAGCTTTTCATAGCGATTCAATTATTAGACTAATCCGCAAGGAAAAATTCCCCACGAATATCATCTTCACTGCGCAAATTCTGAAAAATTTGAGCGAGGAAATGCTCTGGGGAGACGTTAGAAGTCAACTTGCTGCTGCTGAATCTCTTGCATTTTCATGGCTCTGCTTAACATCTGCCAGGCTCCAACTGCCTACTACTATCAAATTGCTACGTACTTTTGATTGCGCCTCATTGACGAAAGAAAAGTGCCCTGAGAGAAAAGCCCTTCCAGAGCGCTATACCCTAAAAATTCCTACCCAATTTGGTTCCATTCCCGTAGAAATCTCCAAGCTGCTCTTCAACTATTTATGTATCTTGGCAAAAAATATTCAAACCAACTGCTCTTTCTTCTGTTCGTCTCAGAGGAGCTTAGAAAGGACATTTGATAGAGCCGTCAATCAACGGCCTCTCCGAACTGAAGAAGGAGAAATCACCTTCACAACGTTAACGAGCTGGCCCAATGAAGTCATGCACTACCGTACACAAATCAATAATGCAAGGTATTCAAAAAGAAATACCCTCTCCTAAAAAGATCTGTCGTCTCATGTCCACCTGCTAATTCGGGAGTACAACGCACAAATGTGCAACCATTGGATGTAATTGAAAATAACCTGAAAAAGGGACATCCAATATGCACACAAAATCTAACCCGCATCTTCCTTCTTTACACAATGAGAAGGAAGAAATTCCTTTAACTTTCAAAGATTTTACCAACGCCTACAGCTGGCCTAACATGGGCAGCTTGCGGAAGATGGCGTTCGAAAGCGAAATAAACGGCCTTAAGCAGGCTTTTTTGAAAATCGGCCGCCGCCGGCTTGTACTACCGACGACCCTCTTTCGCCTGCTTCGAGAAATGGGGAGCCAATAAAAGGAAAGGCCGCTTCCCCATACCAAAAAGCAGCCCCATCTAAATAAAGGTATCTATGTCTGACAGTGTAAATCCACATGATACTCCCAATCAAGAGGAAATAGAGCGTTTTATTGTATTTAGATTCCCGCATCGCTTGGGAACGGGCATTAAACGCCGCTTCAAGTCTTTCGGTTGTAGCTGGAATTCCCTTCTGCATGGTTGGGTATGCCCCCTATACCAGGAAAAAGAGATACAACACGTCATTCATCAAGGAAATCTCGAGTGCAATACTCAAGTTGTGTCAATGCCCAGGGGAATGATCCCTTCCGACCCTAAAATTGCGAGCCGCGTGGCCCAGCTTGATATTCTTCTGATTAAATATCAGAAAGCTGACATGGCACTTCTACGAGATATTTATCAATATGATCCCTCCCTCCGCCCGGATGATTTTTCAGATCAACCATCCTCTGAAGAAAAAACTCCTGAAAATCAAAGACGCGAACAGGATTTTCACGAACGGTGGCTTGAGTTGCAGAAGATGAAAACAGAGATTGAAAACGCCGAAAAAGAACTCTCGCATCTAAAAGCAGATCACGGAAATAAAACCTTTGATCCCAAAGCTCCGCTCCCAATTGCCGAGGCCCTTATCCACGGCCACTATTTGCACCAAGGCCTCAGAACGCTTCACTATTGCGCGGACTCCTTTTTGGAATGGAGCGGGATAAAATATGTCGAAGTGAGCGAGATGAAACTCAGGCAGATTGTTTATAATTTTCTGCGTGATGCGAAAAAGATTAATAATGAAGGACATCTAGAAGATTTTAATCCCGACCTAAATAAGGTAAATCAAGTCATGGATGCTCTTCGAGCGATATGTCATCAAAATGGACAGCCCGCGGGAGGACCTTTTTGGCTTGATGAACAAAGAGATATAAACCCGCGGCATCTTATTGCTTTTCAAAATGGACTTTTAAATTTTGAGGAGTGGCTCACAAACCCCTCATCGCTATTACTCCCCCATACACCTTCTCTGATGAACATCAATGCACTGAATTTCGACTACAATGCAGCTCCTTATGAGCCGCAAGAATGGCTCAGTTTCCTCAACTCTATATGGAAAGGAGACATTCAAAGTCAAAACACTCTCCAAGAATGGGCAGGATATCTTCTCACCCAAGATACTTCCCAACATAAAATCTTGTTGCTCGTCGGCCCTCCAAGAAGCGGCAAAGGAACCATTGGCAGGGTCTTACATGAATTGCTTGGCACCTTTAACGTCGCCGGCCCCACTCTTTCCAGCTTAGGAGGAGAGTTCGGACTCCAACCCCTGATCAATAAAATGCTCGCGACCATCTCTGATGCCCGCTTGAACGGAAGAGGCAATACCAGCCTGATTACGGAAAGACTTCTCAGCATCAGCGGTGAAGACCCCCTGACCATTAACCGCAAGTTTTTGACGCCGTTAACGATCCAATTACCAACCAGGCTTATGATAATGACAAATGAACTCCCCGATATACAAGATTCAAGCGGGGCATTAGCCAAACGTTATTTGATTTTGACGCTTCAAAAAAGCTGGTATGGGCACGAGGATACGTCTCTGCTGAATCGATTAAGGGCTGAGCTTCCCGGTATCCTCTTATGGGCCTTAGAGGGACTCGCCCGGCTCCAAAGCAGAGGCAAATTTCTACAGCCAGCATCCGCGCTTCAAACGATTGCGGAACTAGAGGCAATGACGAGTCCCATTCGCGCCTTTGTTGCCGAAATGTGCGAGCTCAAACCATATGCTCGCACTTCCATAGCTGCTCTTTTCCATGCCTGGCGCAGCTGGGGAGAGACCGCTGGCTATCGTCAAACCGGTAATGTGCAGACCTTCGGGAAAAACCTTCGGGCTGCCTACCCAGAAATTGAAATCACAAGACCACAAGAAGGTGGATCGCGTGAAAGGTACTATCAGGGCATCGCCCTTATTAGCTTGCATACCACGTCCGCGGACGTGCGCGGACCGGAATGGGAGTACCCATAATGAGACAAAACAAACAACAACCCATAAATTAGGAGAATCTTATGGATAGAGAATTACAGACATTAAAAATTGACCCGGAATTTGAAAATCTCATCCCTCGCTTAACAGATGAAGAATACGAACTTCTGCATGCAAGTGTAGATCAAGATGGTTGTATAGATCCCATCATAGTTTGGGATAATTGCATCATTGATGGACATAATCGATACCACATCTGCCGATTATTAAAAAAACCGTTTAACATCAGCTCCATTGAATTTCGGAGTAGAGATGAGGCCAAAATATGGATCCTAAGGCATCAACTTGGGAAAAGAAATGTAACCGATGCTCAGAGAATTGAAGTAGCACTTAAGCTTAAACCTTTAATAGCCGAACGGGCGAAAGCGAACCAAAGCGCTGGAGGAGGAGCAGTTCCGATAAAAATATCAAACCCGATAGACACTCGTAAAGAGCTTGCAAAAATGGCCGGTGTCAGTCCCGCTCAAATATCAAAAGTAGAACAGATACTTAATGCGGGGGATGATGAAGATCGATCTCGGTTGCGATCCGGAGAATCGATCAATTCGGTCCATAATACGGTTAAGGCAAAAATAGAAAATCTTGAGAATAAGGTTATACCTATCACTAAAAAGCAAGTCGACCGTCTATTGAAGGAGGTTTGCACCAAGATAGAAAAAATATCCCTAGCATCTGAGGAAATCGTGTGCGCATGTGAAACAGAATTGCGAGATATTGCGTCCAAATTGACAGAGATTTTGGAGCGTAAAAAAGATGAGATAATATATGGATGAACAAACCGCCTCTCAGGGTTGAAAAATGCATCCGGCATATGTATACATTGGACGTGATCATCGATTGTAGGGCTTCTAAAGCATTTTAAGAGGCATTTTCAATCAGGTTCGATTAGTGACATTCAGCCTTCCGTCCGCATACGTCCGCGCAATCCTTAAGGTTCTGATTGATTATAACAAGGAGGCATCCCTTAAAATTGGAGAAATTTATGAAGACCAAGCAACCTATATCAAAGCAGCCGCTAGTAGAACAAAAAGATCCAAGCCCTTTTATCCGTTGGAATTATAAATATAACGAAGATACTGGTGAAGAAGAGTTTGAATCCATCGAACTCTCTGATAATACCCCACTCAATGATGAAACACTCAAGACTGCTGTAAAAAATGCCGCTGGCACATCCGATTTGGCCGTTGGAGATAAGCTTTTGAATAAAGTAGCGCGCGGGATGTCGATGGATAACAAAGCTACTCGACTCAATGAAGTATCCGCTTTGCTTCCATCCCTTTATCCCAACGACCCAACCGAAGCATTGCTGCTCGGTCAATTTCTCGCCCTGCAAGACTCCGGCTTGAAATGTCTCAGATTGGCCAATCTCCCCGAACAAGGCTTTTACCATATAGAAAGATTGTTCGGATTAGCAAACAAGCTTCTAAATACAGCGAATCAAACTATGCAAGCCGTCCTAAAGTATCGCACCCGCGGTCAGCAAACTGTACAAGTAGTCCACGTTCATAACGAAGGACAGGCCATCGTTGCACAAAACCTTTCCCCTACCACCGGGGGGCATGTAGAAAAAAATGAAAATTGAACCCCATGGATCATTGTGAGCCAGTGCACCGCAAAAAGTAAAAGATCTGGAAAGCGCTGTTTAAAATGGGCTGTAAGAGGCAGAAACACCTGCCATATGCATGGAGGTACCGCCAGAGGTCCGAGAACTAAGGAGGGCAAGGAACGATCGCGCCTCGCAGCATTTCGGCATGGGGGCTGCACAAAAGAAGCAAAGGCCTTACATAAAGAAGCGATGGACTTAATTCGTCAAAGCAAAAATTTGCTTCAAATTCTCTAAAATTATTTTACTACGAATTTTAATTATAAAAAAATTGCGATCACAAATAAATTATTGTTTGCTCTTTATGTTTTGCCATTCACTCTCAATATTGACCAAGGAAGTCTCATAAATAATGCCATACTCTTCATGAATCTACTTTACTCTTTTCTTTTCCAAATTAATAAGGTTACACTACCGAAACAAAATTTTATCTTTGATATTTTTTCTCTTCAACATCCTAGTGCAAGAAAATACATATAAGTATCAATAAATCAGAAACTTATCGGATGACATTAAGTCCCTTCAATTGGTAGAATCCCTATCAAATTTATAAGTTTTTTTAATTTAAGTGATTTGTAGGAGATAGATATGGACGATCAAATTCCATTTCCTTTACCAGAACTGGTAGAAAACCCAGAACCAAGATGTGCATGTGTTTTACTTTTAGATACATCTGGCTCTATGAATGGTGAGCGCATCAACCAGTTGAATCAAGGTCTTAAAACATTTAAGGACGAGCTGATGTCGGATGGCATGGCTACTCAGCGGGTAGAAGTAGCTATTGTTACATTTGGTCCTGTACAGGTGATATCGGACTTTCAAACAGCCGATATGTTTATTCCTCCTGAACTAACAGTAACAGGTGATACGCCAATGGGTGCTGCTATTGAAAAGGGACTAGATATGTTAGAAACACGTAAACAGACTTACAAGCAAGCTGGCGTTAGTTATTATCGTCCATGGGTATTTTTAATTACCGATGGCGGTCCCACAGATAATTGGCACAAGGCAGCTCAGAGAGTTCAAGCTGGAGATAATAGCGAACGCAAGCAATTTAGCTTCTTTGCTGTGGGCGTGGAAGACGCGGATATGACGACCTTAGCAAAAATTTGTAGCCAAAATAGACCTCCATTAAAACTTAAAAACCTTAGTTTTAGAGAATTGTTCTCATGGTTATCAAGCTCACTTGGAGGCGTGGCACGCTCTCAACCTGGGGATACTGTTCCTCTTCAGATCCCATCAGGATGGGCTAGCGTTTGATGCAACGAATTTGGAATACAGCCTACGCTGCCGTCATAGGCACATCTCATATTAATAAAGGTCAACCCTGTCAGGATTCTGCTGGCTGTCGTGTTTTGCAGTCTACAGAATGTACAGAATTTTTATTGATGGTTGTAGCAGATGGGGCGGGTAGTGCATCACGCTCAGAATTTGGAGCTTCATTAACGGTAGAAAGGTTTTTAAGTCATTTTGGTGCTTTGTGTACTCATGATTCAGCTATCGAAAAAATAGATCGAGAGTATGTTATAAATTGGCTAGAGAGTCTTAAAAGTGAAATTGTTGAACAAGCTTCACTTGAATCAATCCATCCACGAGAATTCTCATGTACCATCAATGGAGCTATAATCGGACCAGAGTATGGATTTTTTCTACAGATTGGAGATGGTGCGATTGTTGTTTCTGAGGAAGAAACTAACGAATATGGTTATATTTTTTGGCCTCAGCATGGTGAATTTGCAAATCAAACCCATTTTCTTTTTCAGGAAAATATATCTGAAACTTTAGAATTTGTTTGTATTCAAAAAAAATTTGATCGATTAGCCCTGTTTAGCGATGGTTTAGAGAGATTGATTCTTGATTTTTCATCTCGATCTGTCCACCCTCCTTCTCTTGATTCTATTTTTAAGTGGTTGCAAAAATGTTCGGAGAATGAAGCCCCCTCTACAGCCCTAGCCACATATCTAAATTCTGACTTTATCAATCGACGTACAGATGATGATAAATCTCTTGTAATGGCTGTATCTGCTATTCCATGAGGTACTCCTATCAATGTGTGAATATTTCGATCAAAACAGAAACCGTATCCGGCTAGGCGAGGAAATAGGAAAAGGGGGAGAAGGCGCAGTTTTTGAAGTCCAAAGCAATCCGTCTTTAGCTGCTAAAATTTATTTTAAAGCTCTTCATCGAGAAAAAGCTCAAAAAATTTCTTCTATGATTGGCTGTGGTAATGATCGATTACTAAAACTAAGTTCATGGCCCCTACAATCGGTTCATAATCGTTCCGGCGAAATAGTGGGTTTTCTTATGCAGAAATTGTCAGGGTATAAACCACTTTATCAATTGTATAGCCCTAAATTACGTCTGCAACAATTTCCACAGGCTGATTGGCGATTCTTGATTCATACTGCTGCAAATACGGCCAGGGTTTTCGGAGTGATTCATGAGGCTGGGCATGTGATTGGCGATGTCAATCATGGCAATTTAATGGTGGCCAAAGATAGTACAGTCAAACTTATTGATACCGACTCTTTTCAAGTTATGGTTAATCAACAACACTGGCTATGCGAAGTCGGTGTAGCGACGCATCAACCACCTGAGATGCAAGGGTTATCATCCTACAAAAGTATTATCCGCACTCCCAATCATGACAATTTTGGGTTGGCTGTTCTTATTTTCCAGCTGCTTTGCCTAGCTCGACATCCTTTTTCTGGAAGATTTTCTGGTAGAGGAGAAATGCCCTTAGAAAAGGCTATTACGGAATTTCGATTTGCTTATTCAAAAGATAAAATTCGTACGCAAATGATCCCTCCACCCGCCTGTTTATCAATGGATGCACTCAGCCCTATTCTTCGAGCGTTATTTGAACGTGCCTTTTCAGTGACGGGTAAAGAGAAAGGGCGTCCACTAGCTAAAGAATGGACACAGGCTTTGGAAGCATTTATTCCATCCATTAAAGCCTGTTCAAGTAATGCAGGACACTATTATTTTAATGGAGCTACATTGTGTCCTTGGTGTCAGATAGAGGCTCAAAGCAATACGCTACTCTTTCCACACATCAATGCAACTTCAAAAATCCAATCTTGTTTCGAATCATTGTGGAAACAAGTTTCATCCCTACAAACTCCCAACTTTATTGCTAAGTTGCCAGATATCCGGCATATTCAAGTTTCACCAACCCAGAGTGCATTGGATGCAAAGAATAAATTTGATGAATTTAAACAAAATAGGCTTGTGATTGTTTCTATCGGACTGGGGTTAATTACCGCCTTTTCTATGATGATCTCACCAAATCTGTTTTATACTACCATATTATTTTCTAGCACTGGATTATATGCTTACTATAAAAGAGTGAAAAACAAGATTTGTAAAAAAATAAAAAAGAAATTAAAAGACTCCTGCAACACCTGGAAAACAATTTCTGATAAATTGGTACATTCAACTGATAACCAATCATTTTTGAATGTTCGTGATCAAATAGATATATTAAAAAAGAAATATGACGCACTAAATAAAGAAAAACAAGAAGCTATCAGACAACTGTGGAAAAATCGACGTCAGCAGCAATTAATACAACATCTTGATCAATTTCGCATAGAAAATGCAAAAATTAAAGGTATAGGTCCTGGCAAAAGTAGCGTTTTACAAAGTTATGGGATAGAAACGGCAGCTGACCTTCATCCACATAAGCTATTTGTTATTAAAGGATTTGGAGAAAAATTAATTCAACGTATGATAGATTGGCGTCTTAGATGTGAAAATAGCTTTATATTTTCTCCCGCAAAAGAAATTTCGCCCACAGAACTCCAAGCAATCGAAAATAAATTTGGAAAAAAGAAAGTGCAAATCGAAACAGAACTAGCACAAGGTTTGTTAAAGCTCAGGGGGATTAAAAAACAGCTTGAAGCGCATTTCCAATATCTACAAACACAGGTGAACGCCCAAGCTTTGGTCTATGCACAAGCATTAGCTGATGCCAGGCTAGTAAAGCTGAGGAAATAAAGGAGAAATAATGAATAAAGGTGGTTTTTCTTGGAGAAGGTTTCTTGGTATTTCAGCTTATAAAGCTAGAATTTCGAGAAAAATTGGCATTCCCTTAACTCGGTCAGGACGACAACGTAAATTAGGGGCTTTTATCGAGAAAATAATTTTAGGCTTACTTGGCATTCGCCGGTAAATTTCCCCTCACTGAAAGTTAAGGGGTAAATTACGTGGCCATATGCATAGGGTCCTTTAAGGTTTAAGGCATGCTGAGCAAATATATTCATCTTTTGAGAGAGATTGCATCCACGACTTCGGTTCTGAACATCCACACTGACAACATTCAATCAATTCCTCAGAAGTTTCAATATTTCCGCATCTAGTACATATAAATCCTGTTGGAGATTTATCATCAGGAATTATGGTCTCATAACCGCATTCTTCACAAGTATGAGGTTCGATTATGAGAGAAGCATCGTGATGGAGATTAGCTTCAAGCAATGATTGCCTAATGGCTTCTTGTATCTTTTTTTCATAATCAGATGCTAGTTCCCAAAAGATTTCAAGCTGCTCATCTTGAATGTAATCGGTTAGATTAGTGCAAATTTGATTTTCCTCATTGAATTCCTTAAAAGCCACCATAATCCTACCGATCAGATTGTTAATCTCTCGAATTTCAAAAGAAAATTCGAAATGCATTATTTGATTTCTAAGATCATTTATTTTCTGAATATCCTTGTAGAAGCTTGTTGGAAGAATTTTATTTAGATTCTTAAGAACTTGTACTGTTTCAATAAGAGAAATCGTTTGAGAAGATTTATGCAGCCTCATATATGGTTTTCGATAAAGCAAGATGGGTTGTTCTTTGTAAATAGCAAACTTTAGGAAGATCTCCAAAAAATGGGTAAGATGCAAAAGAGAATATTTATAGTGTTTGTTACTTTCAGATTCTTCGGAATATTTTTTTAATGCTTCATTGAGACTATCAAAAGCATTTTCAAGTAAATTGAATTTTAATTTTTCCAAACCGACTTCCCCCACTATTTTTAGATTTAAGAACGAGTGTAGAGATATATTTTCCGCATTTTTTCCGCAAATGACTGGAAAGAATGGGGAAATTTCGGAACCGTCGGGAATATGATCCAAATTTTCTTGCGAGAGAAAAGTGATTCTGGTTAACTCTCTTTTGTTCAGAGCTATCCATGGAATTAGACTGTTAATCCATTGGTCGCTGGTTCGAATCCAGCATCCGGAGATCTTTAGGTTGATGTGACACTGCACTGAGGCTCAAAAACGGCTCACGGAAGTGTACAAGCAGCTTTTTACCCTCTAATTTTAAGTTCGAAAAGACGAAATTTAAAAGCTGCTGTTTTTCGGCCATTTTCGAACTCATGAATAATTCTTTTGCTCGCCTTGCTAGATCGAGCACTGTCTTCACAGTGATCAAGCAACTCTCATCAGCATCTGTATGCTTATACATCTCAGCATGAATTGTCCTTTGCTGGGCTTTGTATTCCTCTATTTTTTTCTGGTAGATCTCTTTATCAATGCGCTCATCAAGATATTCATCCGTTAATCTCGAGAGCCTTTTCTGTACACGTGCTAGTTCTTCCTGTAAACTTTCCTGAGATTGACGGTAAAACGTTTGTTCCCGTTCAAAAGCCTCTTTTAAATATTTCACGACCTGAGTGACTAACGCATCAGGCAACTGAATTAAGGCTAGATGCTGTAGCAAGGTTTCTAAAAATACTTCCTCTCTAACCCATACTTTTTTACACATTTGCTTTGCATTGCCACAGCTATAATAAGTGTACTTCCCCTTCTTAATCTCTCCGCTGATCATGGAACCGCAATGGTTGCAAGTGAGGTATAACCGAAAGTTGTGTCTAGGCAGAT
>JAGRNW010000042.1 GCA_020440555.1 Chlamydiia bacterium | reverse complement strand
GAGGTTGTTCCATAGGACAGACCTTATGTCATGAACGTGAAAAAAAATCACGCTATTTTCAAAAATCTTCTCAAACTAAATCCGCCTGAGTATATACACAATTTTTGAAGTGAAACGAATATCAACTGGTGTTAAAAATTTTTCAGCGTATAAGGCTCAATTAAGAGTCAAATCTTCTGGGATCATTGACAATGTAGCGTATTTACCGCCCATTTCTCGCAAAAGACTTTGCCATATATCATGCACGGGCATCTCAAAAACATATTTTGCTGAGGCAGGATGAAGAAACCACCCTCCATCTAAAAATTCTCGTTCCAATTGACCTGACTGCCATCCAGTATATCCAAAACAAAGTCTAATTTCTGGCCCCCCCTCGGAGCTCACCGCCTCTTGCAAAAATTGAAGATCTCCTCCTAAATAAACCCCCTCGCAAATCTCAATGGTCTGCTCGGGAAGATCGGAGCTGGAATGAAGAAGTATCATCTGATTTGTTTGAACCGGTCCTCCTGCTCGAATCTCAATCCGTGGATTAGAAAGACGTTCGAAAGATAAGATTTCCTCCGGAAGTTCAAGATCAAGTTTCTTATTGATCACAATTCCAAAGGAACCATTTGGACTATGTTCGCACAAAATAAGAACACTACGAAAAAAGATCCCCGACTCAACGTCGGGCGAAGCGATTAAAAACGTCCCTTTTTCAAGGTGGGAATAAGGTATTTGATCCATAAACTCAACCTAACATTTAATCACACTTTCTGCAATAGTTGAGCTGTTCTGTTGCTCGACGAAGTTTCATTTCAAGGTGACCGACTTTCTCAAGCAGCTCCCGAAATTTATCGGTAAATCCTTTATTATCTAAACACATATTTTCACAGCGCATCGTTTCAAGAACCATGGAAACACGTCCCAAGGTCACATTGATATCACAGAGTTCCTGGTTGAAGTAGTGATAAAAATCGCAGGGAGTACAAAGGGAGTTCATCTGAGCTATCCGTTTGGCTCGTGCGCGTTTCCATCCCTTATCGTATTGGAAAAGGAGGCCATAATTGCTAATATCCCTCATGACCGTCTCGATACGGCTCATCGTTGAGACAATTTGAAGATAGAAGCCATCGTTATCAATCAAACGGCCCAGAGACCCCTCGCCTCGTGCAATTTTATCGGTTATTGCATGGATGTTATCTACAGTTTTTTGGAGTTTATCCTGTTGATTAAGCGCATCAGAGATCTCGGCGATGTTTTTTGTAGCGGAAGTCAGGTGGGTCACAAGCTCTTTTTCGATCATTTGTTTAAGAACTTGATTAAATGCTTTAAAAGCATCTGCCAAAATCGTAATGAGATCGCTTGCATTTGTTTTGGAAAACGCCTTTCCTATTTGCTCTGAGGTGTGATGAAGAGAAAGGACAGTTTCTCTCAATTCCTCCCGGTTTTCCTTGATCAGCTGGTTCACATCACTCAGGGTTCTATCAAATGTTTTGGCCACCTGAGTGAGTTGAATGATCGCTGCATCAAGCCTGTCGGTTGATTCAGCATATAGAATATCATCCGTCATTTCATGGGCAGGCATTGAACCTTTTGGAGCAGACTTAGGAATAATAGCGATCGATCGATCCCCCATCAACCCCGAGGAGGAAAAGAGAATCTCATCATAGCTATACACCTTCACGCTTGAATCAATCTTGAGAATGAGCTCATAGATATAGGGACTTTCAAATTGATCGGTGGGTTGATTGCGCGCTTCAAAAATTTCTTCGATCTTCACAACTTCACCCACAGGCTTTCCTGCAAAAGTGACTCGTGTTCCCACAGACACCCGTTCGATATTGGTGAATCGAACACGAAGGGTCCTTCCGCCGTCTCCTACTGTAGGACGTAATAACATCAAGAGCCAAGCCAAAATCATGATGGCTACTAAAATAAATGTTCCAATCCAAATCGCCTTGACTCTCTCGCTCATGGATGAATCTCAGGTACTGAATTTTTTAAAAATTCTTTTATTACAGGATGGTTGATTTTACTAAATTCTTTCTTTTCAGAGATAAAAGCAATTTTTCCTTCATGGTGCAGAGCAATTCGATTGGCGATATGGAAGGTGGAACAAAGATCATGGGTGACAACGATGCTTGTGGCGTGAAGCTTTTTTTGGATAAAGACAATGAGATCATTGATTTGCATTGCTGTGATGGGATCAAGACCCGTTGTAGGTTCATCGTAAAGAAAAATCTTGGGTTTATAAACAATCAACCGGGCAAGGGCGGCCCTTTTTCTCATTCCCCCTGATAGATCAGAAGGGAGTGCTTTTTCAATTCCTTCAAGGCCGACCATGGAGAGGGCCTCCTGAACCCGCTCATGGATCTCTTTTTTAGGAAGAGGGCGTCCATCTTCTGGATTTCCGTGTTCGACCAAATAGAAGGCGGTATTTTCTTCAATGGTCATTGAATCAAAAAGAGCGGAAGCCTGAAAAAGCATTCCCATTTCCTTGACAGCGTTATAGAGGGATGAACCAGTAAGTTCTGAAATCACTTTTCCATCTATTTCAATACTGCCATCATCAGGCTTTTCAATTCCAATGAGTTGCCTAAGTAAAACACTTTTACCCACACCAGATCGACCAAGAATCACAAGAGTTTCTCCCTCATGGATTTCCAGATTCAATCCTTTTAATACCTCAGTTCCATTATAACTTTTTTTTAAATCTTTGACTCGTATCACAACAAGGATTCCTTCAGGGTCGTATGAAAAACGTTGAGGCTCACTGTGAGTAAAAAGTTGACGATCAAGATAAATGAATAGCAAATCACGACAGAATTTGTCGTTGCTCGTCCAACACCGGCGGCCCCTCCTTTTGTCGACATCCCTTTGTAGCAAGAAATGGTAGCAATCAGAATGCCAAAAAAGAAGGCTTTGATGATTCCTACCCAAATATCAAAGGGTTCGACATGGATAGGGATGGGATCAAAATACCCTTGAGGGGTCAATCCAAAGTAATAAACAGAAATCAGATAGCCTCCAAAAATTCCCATAGCAGCGCTAAAAAGGGTCAAAAGGGGAAGCATCGTGATCCCTCCAATAAAACGAGGAGCAACGAGATAGCCCAATGGGTTGATAGCCATGGATTTTAAGGCATCAATTTGCTCTGTGACTCGCATAGTCCCCAAAACAGCACACATGGAAGAACCCACCCGCCCTGTGACCATAAAAGCGGTTAACACGGGGCCAATTTCCGTGAGCATCGATTTTCCTACAAAAAGACCAGTAGCTCCGGATAGTCCCTTATCTCCCAATTGATAAAAAGATTGGGCTGCCAAAACAAGGCCTGTAGAGAATCCAGTGATGGCGACTACAGGGACGGAAAGGACTCCAATTTGATAGAGTTGGTCCAAAACAAGAGAAAAAGAAGGAGGGCGACGAAAAAAGGCGATAAGAGTTTGAACGACCAGGACAGCCCATCGCCCAACGCCAGCAATGGAATCAAGGAATCTTTGAAAGAAACGCTGCATATCCTCAGATATTAGCCTCTTTCAGCAATTTCTCGCATTAACTCTCCTTTAAAGCGAACGAGATCATGTTGAAACTGTCCAGTTTCCATGAGGCTATCCAAAACTTCCTGTTTCGAGGTCATTTTCTCTGTGCTGTAGAATTTAATCCGTTCGACTTCCATTTCATTGTCTTCTATTTTTACCTTTGCTTTGAGGGTCATTTGCAGAAGGTGAGCGCGTGAGGGGTCGCGTTTAAGAGAAATTGTGAGAGGAGCTGTTTTTTCTTCCACGGCATTTTCTTTTGAAACATACTGGACCGCCAGTGCGTGGTTTACGGTTTCCTCTTGTGCTAAAGCTGTGGAGAGGACTTTAATGTCATTCTCTGGAATCCCTCCAATACGTTTTCTTTCGTTCTTATCGAGATCGGATGCGGGTAGGAGAAAAAATTCGTTATTTTCCCTGAAGGTATGAAGAAGGGTAGCCGCTTTAACTGCAGTTAGATCTCTAGGGTCTTGGGCAAAAGCTTGCATTTCAGGTGTTGACTGAACCCACCAGCGTTTTGGTAAATTTTTATGAGCATTAAAATCGGCTGTCGCATGGGCTTGAACTTCGGCTACTTGTTTCTTATAATGCAAAATTTTTGTTTTGAGATATTTTTTAGTGAATTGTTCGAGATTAGCTTCCTTGGAACAATTTTTTTTGATATCCTCTTGTGTTTCCTTGGATAAATCTTCAAATTTTAATTGACTATTATTATAGTTCTTTGAAAACGTTTCAGGGTCTTGAATTGTCTGTCGCATCAGTTGAAGGAGACTGCGCGCTGCCTTTTTAGTGATTTCTCCTTGAAAGGGAAACGGGACCGAAACTCTTGTGGTTTCTAGAGTTCTAGGATGGACAATATCATATTCAGATACGCGTTTGATCATAACACTCTCTGCGTTAACGTCTCGAGTTTCCCAGAGCAAAAGTTGATGAGAATACTCCCAATAAAGTTGGTGCTCAGTTGAAGAGGCATCATATCTGGGAATTTCTCTGTGCGTCTCTGGATTGTAAACATATTCTAAAGTTTGATAAACCGCCTGGAGATTGTTGGTGAGAGTTCCAAATTGAAGGGATTTCTGAATATCGTTCACAGTTTGCATGGCTATCATCACTTTAATTTCTTGATCATTTTTGGCTGTGTAAAGAGCAGAGGCGTATTCAGCTATAAATTGATAGCGTTTTTCTAATTCAGCTCCTGTGAGCACTTGATCGAAAACTCGCGGCCTTATATCTTGAATTTCCTCCGTGACGTCGAGATAACTCAAACAGACAAGTGCAACTAAAACATCTTTGCTTACAGCCGTTTGAAGATTCTTTTTATGTTGATCTGTGAATCTTCCACCGGAGAGAGCGTCGACTCTTTGAGGGATTTGACTGATGGCCTCTTCGCAAAGAGACAGCGCAATTCTTTTGGCAATATTTAGACAGTTTTCATCTTTGATCACTTCTTTTAAAAGACTAAGTTGCACGAATAAATCTGTTGTATTTTTAGTGTTTTGGTATTGGAGAGCTGCATTTACAAATCCTTGCCATGCTAATGAAGTAGTAGGATCTGTGAGAGACGATGCGATCAAAGCGTCAGGTAAGGGTTGTTGTTTTGAAAGAGTTGATAAATTTTGATAAAGATCTGTGATTTGATGATCCTTGTCTGGATGGAATGCAATAATAAAACGTGAAACAAATTGCCGAATTTGTGATTTATCATCCTCTTTTTCGGAGAGTAGGATGGATGTGGTTAAAGTGTGTTCAATAGTATTTCTTAATGTTATCAATGTTTTTAAATCATAAGGAATCTTTTTGTCTTTGATTTCTATGCCTTTTACAATCAACTCGTGCATAGCTACAAGAATCTTGGGGTCTTTCGCAGCTAGAGACAAAATACGCATAACTTCAGGTTCTTGTGTTTGCAATTCTAGGGAATTACTATGATACATCGCGTCAAATAGAAAGTTTAATTTTTGGATACGTTCTAGGTCATTGAGATGAGGATTATCTAAAATTTCTTTAAGATAGCTTTGGTAGCGTGTATTGCGCAGCAAGTGTTCGAATCTTTCAAATTTCTTTGTATCGTAATCGTTCAAAACACGCCTTAAATCTCGTTCTGCTCTTAGTTTCAAAATTTTGGAGGAATTGACAGGTATAAAATATTTTGTTTGAACGACGGCGTCAATGAGTGTATTCACAAAGGTATTTTTGGGATTCCACCATTCTTTTTCACCCCGAATCGAAAGAGTTTGGGCCTGCTGCATGAACTGAGCTTTGGCCATTAAAAGATCTCGTTCAATCAATCCAGAGTTTATGGCTTCTGCAAGAGTCTCTTTGTTAGTTTTTCCTTCTTTGATTTTATAGAGTCTTTTTCGCGAATAAGTGTTTCCTTCAATTGTCAGAGTTAAGGTCAAGTGAACAAAATGATCGTCATCCCTTTCAATCGAAAATGCTACGGGAATTTTGTCTCCAGGAACCACTAAACCCTGTTCGATCGTAAAATTTTCTTCATTTAAAAGTCCTGTTTTTACTTTTTCGACAAGCGTTTTTGGTAGCTTTGTAAGATGTTCCATCCCCGTAGCTTCAGCAATAAGGCTGTAACTTCCGTCGTTTAAAAGGAAGACATTTCCAAGTGAAGCGGCCGCGAGCGCTTTTTTAGCATGTGTTCTGTCAGCATTAAACGCCTTAAATTCGTCTGTCTTATGAACGACCCACCCCTGTGGATGGTCTGGACTTGGGCCAAAGTTAGCTATTCCCCTTGAGTCAACAACTAAAGCATCCAAGATAAAGTTGTGGATTTTTTCTTGCATATAACTTTTGATGATAGGGATTTCATTACGACAATCCATACCCAGATCGTTCCCCCATTGAAGGGCTGCATCAACGATAGCTTTGGGAAAGGAATGCTCGTTGTTGACAGGTTGAAAAGATAGAACGACTTCTTGACCAGATGAATCTAGTAGTGTTGTTTTTTGTTTTTTGCTTGGTGCTTTTATGTAACCAAACTGAATAAGTAATTTCTCAAATTTATCGTTGTCTTGCAAATTGTTGAGATGCTTTGAAGCTTGATGGACAAACTGAATGAGTTTGCGAGCTTCCAGTTGGGTCATTTTTCCCGAAAATGGAAATTTCGTGCGGAGAACAATCGTATCTCCTACTTTTTGACTTTTATCTTCCTGTGTTTGAAAGTCGGTCAAGGCATAACAGGTGGAAAAATCGAGATCAATCACTAGATCTTTATTTTTTGTTAATTCTAAAGCAGGAATCTGTTCTTCAAAAAGCCAAGGAATCTCTGTCTCTCTTAAATAGGGCATATTTTGAAATTCAGAAGGAGGCTTATAAATGTTTTTCAGCCCTCTTCGAGTCAAATGTAATTGACTGTGTGTGCTGAGTTTGATGAAACTAACAATCACATTATTGAGTAATGTTTTTTCTTTTTCTAAGATAAGATTTTTGTTGTATAAAGATTCTATGTCATCAGAATACTTTTTAATTAGGCGTTTACTATTTTCTGGGCTAAAGACGCTCAGAGGGCGTTCAGAGTAAGTTTTTTCCACTTGATTGAGGAGAAAGGTAAAGTTTGCGGCCAATTGGGAAGAACGATTGAGAACATTAACTAGATTTTTCGCATCTTCTTTTGTCAAATGCTGATCACCGAGCATCTTCCGCGTCTGTTTAACAAGTTGATGAATATTGAGAATATGTTTTGGAGGGGCAACTTGAGTGACAAGAGCATTGATCCAGGAGATAGAATAGGATTCAGCGTGATCGAAGAGTGTAAGGAAGTCCTTGCGTTTTTGAGAAAGGGTCTTAATATTCTTTGTTTCTACAGCTTGGATAAATTGAGAGAATGCGATCATTTTCTTTGTAGAATTCATTTCTTTGATAAATGTGTTACGATCCTGCTGGATGCAGTTGTGGGCGCGTGACAACGAAGAGCCAAGGATTTTAGTGAACGTTTTGGCGAGAGTAATCCCTTGTTTAATATTATTGGATGATGAAAAACAGTCGGTTAGCGTGTTTTTTAATTCAACATGCTGAAAAAGTAGCTCTTTCAGTAGTTCAAGCTCAGAGACCGTGAGATTTTTTAAGATGGATGGGAGAGATGCACGGATGCGACCTGCAATCAACGGATCATTTAATTCCTGTAAAGACAAAATAAGCACTGCATTTGTCAACCTTTTTTTAGAAGACCGGTTTTTTATATAGCTTTTGTAACGTGTTTCGATTGGGCTGAAAATGTGTCTGATCAGTCTGGTAAAGAGCTTTAATAGCCCCCCTTCGGATTGGGCTTGATCTCCCTGAGTGCTTTCTCCAAGCCGTTTGATTTTCTGAGTTCGCCTATCTGGAGGTCCTTTTGTTGGTTCAATAGACACATTAGACCTTAAATTTTTGAATGTTTAATTTTTCGGGTGACTCCTGCCTTTCCTCGTGAGGCGTCTCCTCTATATCTTTTATTTTTTTTCTCCACTGTCTAGCCTGACTGACCAGACTATCTATCACCACTTTTAAATCATCACTTAATATTTTTGCCCCGATCCGTCTATGTAAAAAAAGAGAATCCTTATTGGGGCAGATCGAAAGTGTTTCTTCTAACGTATGGTTGGCAATCAATGCCTGCTCTAAAAAAATAGGTTTAATTTCTTGAGGGATAGGGGCAATTTCACAAGACGCTAATATAGTTCCCGGCACCAAACTATCATCGAACTCAAATAAAAGAGGGAGCTGGTCCTCTTTCAATACAATCAAGCAAGCTCCGTGAGTGTCTGCCTCCAAATGAGAAAACTCGAGTGCCTTGGCAAGCTCGTTTAAAAAATCTTTGAATGGGTTATGTTGCATCATTATGCTCCTCATAGTATTGAGATTTGGCAAGCAAAATATCTCGTTCTATAAACCTTTCATCAATGGCTCTTTGTAAAGTCTGCTCGACTGTTTCGTTTTCTAACATGAGATAAGCCGTGACTCGTTTGGTTTGTTTATTCTTCAAATTTGTGATTATCGTTGTAAGTTCAACATATGTTAGTCCGTCATTTTCTGAGCCTTGTTCTTTGTGAACCTTTTTTGTAGTAGAGAGTTGTAGAGTTCTGGAAAATTTTTTTCCAAGTTTAATAGGTATTAAAATGATCTTGTTTTCGTTCTTCACTAGTTGTTTGTTCACCGAATTGATAAGAGATGTAGAAAGAGTGGCGACTGTTTCACATCCTTTTTTTTCAGGGACAAGCGACAATTTTCCATCTTCCCTTTTATAAACAAATCCACACGCTGCCGCCTTTCTTGTGATTGATTCTGAGGGACGATTGATGTTTCGAAAGCGTATGATGGCTTGTGGTTCAATGGGGCGTCCTGACACCGCGTGAGCTAATTCGATCGTTAATTTTTGTTTAACTTTTATGCAATATCGCTTTAGATCTGGATATTTTTCTTTAAATTCATTAATATTTTTTTTATCTATTAATACGTCCTCAAGAATTTGTTCAAATGGATCCTTAAAATCATCCTTCATAGAGTCAAAGACCCGAAAGAGAATCTGACAAATTGTTTTTCGGTCATCTTGATTCATTGCTTTGAAGGGTAGCTTCAGGTGAACAGGAATTGTTGATCCTTTCACCGGATCAGTGATGTTGACCCGCATTTCAAAATCTATTGCTTGATCCACTTTTGCAAAATGATAATAGAGACCCCCTTCCTCAAGATTAGTTGCGCATTGATAATCATGTAGATAACGTCTGCTTTCTACTACATTTTCTTTTCCATCTTTCGAGAAAAAATTATAGAATTGATTTTGAATTAACTGACTGTTCATGAGGGCAGTACGGTTAATCATTTCCTTGAGCACTTGTTGAATCAGAGAGAAAAGGTCCGCTGAATCGATGTTGGATAAATTAGCAAGCGCGTTTCCGTAGGCTTGTTCAAGTGGTTCTGTCTCTTGACTGCCTAGTAAAAAAACTTGTGGATGATTTTTCAATTTCTTCACTTCTAATAATAATTGTTGAAAAGAAAGTGCCATCGTAGGATAGGTAATAAAAAATCTAAATAATTTGTTCTGAGTTTGTTCGGATAAGCCCCCCCCCGCCAATTGATTGAATTGATCGACATGGAAAAACTCTTTAGGGACTCTTAAAACCTCTCTGAGTGCATCTGCTTGGAGAACAATGGCAACATGCGTTTGATATGTTATTCCAGGAAACAGCATTTGCCTTCGAAAATAGGAATTAGGAAGGTAGTAGGTATGAATTTTTTCTAATTCTGAATTTGAAAAATAAGAAAAACAAATCCTAAGGGAAGTTTTGCAATGATCACATTGTGTTTGAGTGAGTGTTTCATTCTGTGTGATGAGTTGGACAAGCTGTTCAATACGTTTTTTTTTCTCTGTTCGAGATAGGATGATTCCTTGAATGCACTTAGGGACAAACAAGATAAATGAGAGAACGCTAGCCTTTGTCTGTCGGAGGAGTTTAATGTTTGGCCTTTTTTTTTGAGGCACAAAGTAAGTGTCGTCACTAGTTTTTTTAGTATCAATAGCATTCATAAGTTACCATTAGGTTGTTTCATTCTCAGAAGTTTGAGAAGTTTCGGATTTATCTAATTTTTTTTTTAATTCAGTGATGATATTATCATTTGATAATAAATTTATCAATTGACTCAGGCTTTTTTCTGATAACCACAGTCCGATAGTAGTTTTTATGGATTCTACGTTATTTTGGAATAATTGAAATATTTCTTCGTTCTTAGAGATTTTATCATAAATAGCATTTTTAATACCATCTTTAATGGTTTTTCTTAATTTTAACATTTCTCCATCTTTATCAAGAAAAGTTTTACTTAAATTTTCTACCGTCATTGTATCAGGAAAATATGTATTTGCATTTCTAAGTAAAAAATCTTTTAGTAAATCTTGATTAGATATGGTGTGATTTTTTTTTCTAGCTTCATGCATTAAAATGTTTTGAATAATTAAAGCTTTATAACGTTTTTTTGTATTTAGTATTTTTGCTTCCTGTCTTGAACGCATGATTCCTTTGAGCAATGTGGCGGGAAAAAAAACAATCGTTTTGATCAATCTAATTCCTGCACCGAGAATCAATGCGCTTAACCCTTGTCCTTTCGAAGTGGGATTAGTGGCAGTTTGGTCTTTATTGGAATTGTCACCACCTTTATCTGTAAATAATCTATGACCATGATTGTCTGAAGGAATTCTTGAGTTCATTAAACTTTTTCTCCTATTTTTTCTTCATGAGTCTTCTCTTCTGGAGGAGAATTGAGAGGAATGAACTCATCCCAGTCTGACAGCAATTTCAGCCACTCTCTTGCTGCTCCTAAAAGACGATGAAGACACTCCCAGCTCTCTTGTGGTGTCATCGTTGGTGTTGTGACTATCTTGAGTCCCAAAGCAACCCCATCGTCATCAAGGGTGAGTGTGCATCCCCCTGTTCCAATTCCTAAAAAATTATTTGTCATGATCTCTTTAAGCCGGATTGTCGAAATTGGACGCAAAAATAAACCTAACGTCACTTCCAGCGAAATACTTCCAGGAATTTTGCCAGCCAACATCACCACGTTTTGTTTATCAATTTCAATTTCGATCCCTTCCTTTTCAAGTTCCCCTTTTGGTATTTCGGTATCGAGATGTACACTGAAAAACTTCAAAGTTTCTAAAAATGTATAATTAACCATCTCAAACTCTTTTTAAAACAAATTAAAATTATTAATTTAATTATGCATCTAATTCTTTAATTTATCAAGATAATTTTTGGTTGCAAAATTCAAAAATTAAGCTTGTATTAATTCTTATAAACCTGTGAGATAACCAGATGTGATTCAGGTGCCTACGCATTCAGTTGTTGAACGATTAAGTCTTTGAAAAACAAGAATGAAAGGATATTTTTTTTGGATGTTAAGTGGTCATAAACGGCGTTGTTGCCTAAATCAGCCTTCGGCTGATTCAGGCAAAAAATAGACATCTTGCATAAGTCAGTTTCGTGCCCGTGAGCGTGCCCGTGCCGGTGCCCGAAAAAATTATATTTTACACTATCAAGGTTTTTAGTATGCTATGGCATCTTATTTCATCTGGATGTGCTTATGCAAAAATACGAGCAAATCAAGGATTTACCCTCCAATAGGTTTAGGCGCTTGACTGGCGTGAGTAAACTCGTGTTTCAACTCATGGTGAATGTGATCCAAATAGCAGAGCATAAGCATAAAGGAAAAATGGGGAAACCATCTCGATTAAAAATTGAAGATAAACTGCTTATGACTTTAGAATACTTGAGAGAATACAGAACCTATTTTCATCTTGGTCAAAGTTATGGTCTCAGTGAAAGCGCGTGCTATAGAAATTGCAAATGGGTTGAAGATGTTTTGATTAAAGATAAGACTTTTTCGCTTCCTGGAAAAAAAGTGTTACTAGAGACTGACTCCTCAATAGAGGTGATTTTGATAGATGCAACAGAAACGCCCATAGAGCGACCTAAAAAAACGAATACGAAACAAGAAGAAGGTAAAAAATCGAAACAACAGCCAGAAGCGGTATTACTCTGGCAAAAAAAAGAGGCACACGTTAAAGAGTCAAGTCGTTGTATGCAAATCCTCTCAGAAAGTGCTGTGTACGCGTTTTTGTCATGGAAAGAGACACGATTTTAGTCTGTTTAAAAAGAGTCGTGTGCGGTGGGTAAACAAAATAGATGCTTTTATGGATTCTGGATATGCAGGGATCAAGCGCTTACAAA
>JAGRNW010000041.1 GCA_020440555.1 Chlamydiia bacterium | reverse complement strand
CTCTGAGGGCGCCAAAAATTTAGCTGAAGGTTGCTCCATAACCAGAATTTTTGCCATAAATGTGAAAAAAAATCACGTTATTTTCAAAAATCTTCTCAAACTAAATCCGCCTGAGTATAAGGCTGTTTTTCCCGTACTTCACTTTTTACGAGTTGATTAAATTTGAATCTTTTGGTAGAATCAGGTAACTTGAAAATAAAAAAATCTCACAAAGGCATTTTGTTTGATGGGTGATAATTTTTATCGTATTGATCGTTCTGGGTTGGGATATTCATGCCAGAAATTTAAATTTACATCCTCACAGACAGATAGTCGGTGCAACTTTCGATGCGTAGCATTGACTATTGCGGGTCTTGTTGCTGTTTTGGGTCCTGTGATTATTGCATCTTTAGGTGCTGCTGGAGTGTTAAATTCTACTGTTGTGGCAGGATGTGCCGTAGGCGGCGGTGTGACTCTAGCTATAGTGATGGCATTTGTCATAGACAAAGAAAAAGGAAAACTTTCAGATTTTATACTGCCAATAACACTGATTGTTTTGGGAATTTTAGGCTTTAAAGGGAGTCTTGCGATCCATTCATTGGCTTACGGGATTCTAGGTGCATATGGGGGATTCCTTTTGTTTAATGGCTGCTGCTGGTATTCTTCCCTTATTTTTGATCGCGTGAAATCAAATTTCAGATTAAGAAGGATAGGAAGTTAACGAAGTCCCCACAATTGCTTGATAACACTGGATTAGATGATTCACTCCGTTCATTGCTCGATGAGGATGAGCTTCCTTCGGTAATTTATAATTCGAAGCAATTATGTCCTTCGATAAGCCTTCATTCTCGATCCCTCTAAGGTCACCTGCATGGATCTTTGTTACAAAATACATTGAGGCTAAATCGAGCCAATGGTAAGGCCATCGAAACCCCTCCTGTAAATCTGCATTAACAATCTGAGAGAAAAAAGCTCGGTCAAAAGAAGGATTTTGACACAGGAAAACTCCGTCGCTTCTGTTGAAGCCCAACTGATTGAGTTGTTCAATGATTTCCCCTGCCACTACTTTTTCTGTCTTTCCTTTAAGCACTTCTTCCCATGTGAATCCATTGATTGCAAGAGCTGATTCATCATGTTCAGTCCACACCTCAAGAGGTTGCTCTATCACCTGATTATAGACAGCAACGGTTTTATTTGTGCGTAGTTCAATAGCCTTGAAGGCAATCTCCAAAGAGCGGTGTTTGTCGGGGTTGAGACCTGTAGTTTCTATATCTAAAAATAAAATTTTCATTAATAACACTCATTGAACCTTTCTCGCTTTTTGGCGAGAGATTTCTTCTTTAAGGCCAGTGTAGATCTCGTTCTATCCTTTTTTTATAAACAATTTGAAGAATCAATCTTTGGTCGCTCCGAACTTTCCAAATTTTCTATTCTTCAAATTATTTCTGCGCAATCATCAGAGGACGCAACTTCGCCAACTACAAGGTTGCGTGGAACATGCTCTATAGGATCCATTGTTTCTAATTCTTTATCGGCCGACGTGGGCGCCAGATCCTTGAAACGGCGAGCACTCACTAACACGCGATTCTCTAAAGTGCCTACTGCCTTATTATATGCCGCAACCGAGGCCCCCAATGACCTCCCCAACTTTGAAAAATGCCCGCCTAAATCAGATAATCGTTTGTACAATTCTTTTCCCAGTTGACTGATCTGTTCGGCACTTTCTGATAAATGCTCTTGTTGCCAACCATAAGCCACCGCCCGCAATAGGGCAATTAAAGTAGTCGGTGTAGCCAAAATCACCTGCTGGTTCACCCCCCCTTCGATCAGGGAAGGATCATATTCTAAAGCAGCACTGAAAAAGGTCTCTCCCGGCAAAAAAAGAACAACAAATTCTGGTGTGCGTTGGAATTGATCCCAATATGATTTGCGTGACAGCTGTACCATATGAGAACGAATTTGCCTGGCGTGAGCTATCAATTTCCCCTTTCGGACCCCCTCATCTTCACAGTCAATTGCATCTAAAAACGCATCCAGAGGAGCTTTGGCATCTACAATAATATTTTTATCTCCAGGCAAACGAACGAGGAGATCTGGACGGAATCTTCCTTCTTCGTTTGTTACTGACTCTTGTTCATAAAAATCACAGTGATCAAGCATCCCGGCAAGCTCAACGACCCGTTTGAGTTGAATTTCCCCCCAACGACCTCGAACTACTGGCTGCCTCAAAGCCCTTACAAGAGAGTTGGTCTCTCTTCTAAGCGCTTCCTGACTTTTACACAATCCTTCGACTTGACTGCGCAAAGATGCGTAGGCCCCCACACGCGCCTTTTCCAATTCAGCAATTTTTGTATCTACTTTATCAAGAGACTCTCTAACTGGCTTCACAAGAGAAGCAACAGCAACTTCTTTTTTCTCAAATGCAGCTGTCGCTTTTTCATGATAAGTTGCAAGTGTCTCTTTTGCAAGCTCTAGGAAAGAAGCATTGTTATTACGAAGTAATTCTTCGGCCAATTCTTTATGTTTAAATAATTTTTTTTTCCGGACAGTTGAAAGAAACCATCCACACAAAAGGCCGAGAGCAAATGTATTCATGCTTATTAAGAGTAAAATCATGAAATATGGTATACATCAAAATACAAAAAGACGATATACTTTTGAGCAATGGATTGAATTTCTATATATATACCCATTCCACTTCAAGAATTGGGATGGGTATATCTCCAAGCAAGTTGTTCGGAGATACATAGCGAGCCGCTTACGACCGTTTAATCGCAGGAGCTTTTTCTTTGCAAAAATTCTTCTCCTATTGTAGCCCGAGTCTCCTTCCCTTTTTCATTGTTGGTATTCTTTCCCCTTTTACTCCAACCCTAGATCTTTGGTTTTCTCGCTTCTTTTATGATCAAGAGCATTTTATCGACAACACGTTCACCAAATGGATGTTTGATTATGGAGAATTGATCGCAATTACAACAGGGGTGATCGCTCTGCTTGTCTTCTGCTTAAGTTTCGTTCTTCCAAAATGGCGAAAATGGCGTCATAGTATGCTGGTGATGGTCCTCACCCTTTGTCTAGGGGCAGGCTTGATCACCAATACTCTCTTCAAAGGATATTGGGGACGCCCCCGCCCTAAACAGGTAATTGAGTTTGGAGGAACAAAAGAATTTCGCCCTTTCTGGTCTCCCAATTTTCACTGTCAACAGGATCATCAAAAATCCTTTCCCAGTGGGCACGCAGCGATGGGCTATTATTATCTTGCCCCTTTGCTCGAAGGACAACGAGAAAAAAATCAATTTTTATTTAGATTTGGTCTTTTTGGGACCCTTTTTTTTGGAGTGGGCCTTTCAATCACAAGAGTGGCGCAGGGAGGTCATTTTTTTTCCGATGTTCTCTATGCTTTCATCGTGATATGGTTCACGATTCTCATCATTCAAAAATTTTTCTCATATTGGAGGGAACGATGGAGCTGGCTCAGTTAACTTCCCTAAGATTTTTTGACATTTTTCAGTCACCTTTTTGATGTCAATCGGCTTGATGATGTAATCCAGTGACTGAATGGGAGTTTGATCTTTTTTTAACATCACAATGAGATATCCCTTGTTTTGCGTCCATTTTTTGAGATCATTTCCAACTAAATTTTTATCTACAAAAACCAATTGGGGGTGTTCAACAGTGATGATTTTTAATCCATTGTCTGCAGTCGAGGCAAAAAAAATCTCGCCCCCTTCGTTGATAAAATCGACCAAAGCACGTTCAAGTCTCTCTCTGGTTTCCAGATTTGCTTCAGCGATTAAAACTTTTTTCCTCATCTTCTTCCTCAGGTTCAGGCTCATATTCCAAGAGAGCTCTCGATCGTTTCCCCACGATTCGACGGATAATGGCAAAAGCTGCTCCTGTAAATAAATAAAGCCAGGAAAGAATAAAAAAGACGAGAGCAAAATAATCTAAGATCCCATAGAGAACAGCGACTGTAATAATGCCCGTAGCAAAAACAAGATAAAAAGAGGGAACACGAAAATGAAGAGCTTTAACACTTGGAAATTTCCAACGACTCACCATAAAGTAACCAAGAATCATCATCGCAAAAGTGAGGATTCCACATCGCAATTCTACAGAAAATGGAAGGTAGAGATCTGCAAAAGGTGAAATCAAAAAAAGAGTAAGAGAGATCGTCCCCATCCCCGCAGCAGGAATAGGGAGTCCTGTAAAGTGTCGTTTTTGTTTGATCAAGTAAGAGGGATTTCCATTGTCTGCTTCCAATTTAGCCCAGCGACTCCGAATATTAAAACGGACTAACCTCAACACTCCACAAAGGGAGTAAATCATTGCCGCAATGATCACAAAAAAAGTGAGCAAGGGACCCGGCCCCCCTGCTACGCTAATACTTTTTAAAGCAAGGAGAGGGGGAGCCACGCCAAACGTGACGGCATCGGCCAGTGAATCAAACTGCCCTCCGAACTCACTCTCAGCCTTAATCAAACGAGCCACAGCTCCATCAGCAAGATCGGCCACAGCTGCAAGAAGTATTAAAATCGAAGCACTTTGAAAAAGCGTATAAAGATCTCCCTTCACTCCAAAGCAAAGTTTGAAAATCACAAATAAACCACACGCCAATCCAAACGCTGTGATCGCATTAGGTATAAAATAGATCCTTTTCATCTTACGATCAGTTTACCATTTTATCCTGTCTTTGATCAAACCTTAACTCAAAAATCCTTCAAGAAACTCATCTTCTTTTAAGAAGATTTTTTTTAAATTAAACACACAGAAAAGACATAGACATTAACTCATAAGATACTATATATAGTGTTCTGAAGACGAAAACAGCACAATGGGTAGTAGCTACGAAAAATTTTTCGATTTTCGCTTCGGAAGAGTTTTGCTCAAAAAAATCATGTTCAACCTCTAATTTGTGAGTATATAGATGGAAGAAGAAAACCTTTCAACAGTCCTTGTCTCTGCCGATTTAGAAGAAAACAACCTTCAAACAAATCTAGAAACAATAAAAAATATGATCAATACAAATAAAAAAGCTTCAGAAACTTATACAGTCGTCAAACGAGATGGCCGATTGGTTCCGTTTATCAAAGAACGTATTTTAAGAGCGATTGAGGGAGCTTTCCGAGACACTAAAAAATTAGAAAAAGATACTCCTCTGACGAAGGAGGTGGCACAAACTATCGAAATGATCACTTATCTTGTTATAGATGAAGCAATTAAACTTGCTTCATTGGGTGCATGTCTCACAGTTGAAGGAATACAAGATATCGTTGAAGTGAAGTTGATGGAGGCAGGTTACCACGACGTAGCCCGCGGATATATTGTTTATCGGGAGGAGCACAAAAAATTAAGAGAAGATTCTCCCCGCAACCTCAAGATTTTACGATGCAATGGGGCAAGCTTTGTCCGTTTCAATCCCATGAAGATCGCTTCAGCGATCGAGCGAGGATTTAGAGATACTCTGAAATTGATAGGTCCCACTCCATCTCAAGTGATCGAGTCGGTTAATGCTTTGACCTTGAGAGTCGTAGAGGCAGCTGTCACTCAAAGCAGAAAGGGGACGATCTTAAGCATTGAGTTGATTCAAGATGAAATTGAACAAGCTTTGATGGCGGCCGGTTACTTTCAAGTAGCGAAAGACTATATCCTCTACCGGAGAGAGCGGGCTGAAAAAAGGGAATATCCCCTTGAAGGTGAAGAACCTCAAAGATTTTTTCTGGAAGAAGAGATCTTCACTGTCACAAAATTAGATGGAACACAAACACATATTGGGAAACAACTGATCCACAAACGGATCGCCCACGCCTGTCAGGGGTTGGAAGATCTAGTCTCCATCGATCAATTGACGGCCGAATCGATTGGTAATTTTTATCCTGGAATTAAAGAAGAGGAAATCGATATCGCCAATATCATGGCTGCCAAAGCACGGATCGAAGTGGAGCCAGCCTATACGAAAGTAGCTGCTAATCTACTTCTGGATGTCCTGTACCGTGAGGTGTTAGGCGTCGAGGCTCATCATACGAACCTTTCAAAAATTCAAACAACCTACTTTAAAAAATATGTCCAAAAGGGGGTTGCTGTCAATCGCCTCAATCCTGCACTTCTCGGATATGACCTTGACAAATTGGCTGACGCTCTCGATTTAAAAAGGGACCGACAGTTTACCTATCTGGGCCTTCAGACCCTCTATGACCGTTATTTTATTCACCATGATCATAAAAGGCTTGAAACTCCTCAGATCTTCTGGATGCGCGTAGCGATGGGAGTCGCACTTCAAGAAAAAGAACGCAAAGAGGAACGGGCGATTGAATTTTATAATGTGATGTCAAAGTTTCTCTATATTTCGGCTACCCCTACCTTGTTTAATGCAGGCACAACTCATTCACAGCTGAGCTCTTGTTACCTCTCCACTGTCATGGATGATCTTTCAAATATTTTTAAAATTATCTCGGATGACGCTCAACTTTCAAAATGGGCGGGTGGTCTGGGAAATGATTGGACAAACGTGCGAGCCACCGGAGCCTTAATTAAGGGGACCAACGGCCGCAGCCAAGGAGTCATACCATTTCTTAAGGTAGCCAATGACACCGCTGTCGCTGTGAACCAATGCTTTGCTCCCGAAACTCTCATTTACACTGCTAAAGGAATTCAACCTATTTTCGATGTGAAAGAACGGGATCTTGTGCTAGGGACTAGCGGATGTTACCGCGAGGTTCTTGAAAATTTTTGCTATAATCAAACCGAATCAATGGTCACCCTTTCAATTGAACACTCAATTGACCCTATTCACGTCACCTCGGGCCACCCATTTTTTGCTATTCAACATATTCCAGTGAAGCAAGCCAATGGCCGTACTTTGCAATGGCTCGAAGAAGGCAAACTTAAGTGTGAATGGATTGAGGCCAATCAACTTGAAAAAGGAGACTATATCGCACAAGTGATTCCCAAAGAGGTCGTACCAGTCAATTCATTCACTAAAGAGGATGCCCGTTTCTATGGAATTTTATTGAGCAATGGACACTTTATCGAGAATAACCACGAAGAGGAGATTTTAAGTCTTTCTGCGACAGATTTTCATCTGGAATTTATCCGAGATTATCTTCAAGCCAGAAAGATGCATTTTGTTGAAGAAAATCACAAAAAAACTTATTTTCAGATCACATGGGCAGCAGAAAGAAATTCCCTATGTGAGGGAACCACCGGACGAACGGTAGGTGGTAAAGAACACGCTCTTCCCTTCCTTCGAGATGATCTCTACGACAAAGGGGGAAAAAAATGGATTGCTCCCCGATTGTCCCATCTTCCTCACCCACAAACTCTGGCCCTTGTCCAAGGCCTCATTGAAACAGATAAAAATAGCTCAAAAGACGGAAAAATAACTTTCTCCAGTACTTCGCGTACACTAGCCGAAGGTTTACGTTACCAACTGCTTCGCTTGGGTATCCCAACAGGAGGAACGGCAACTGAAGGTCGTTACGATATTCGTATCCCTGTCGTCCCCGAACTTGCCACCCTCATTTCATGTCAATCTTCTGCCAAAAAAAAATGGCTTACCTACAAAGGTTTTCTCTTTTCGAAACTCAAAAAAAGAGAACAAAGTCCCTCCTCTCCCTTCGTTTTCGATCTAAAAGTTGAAGGTGATGAATCGTATATGACAACGGCTGGACTCGCCCACAATGGAGGAAAAAGAAAGGGAGCCATGTGTGCCTATTTGGAAACTTGGCATCTCGATATTGAAGATTTTTTAGAGCTCCGTAAAAACACTGGTGATGAGCGGCGGCGGACCCATGATATGAACACCGCGAACTGGATCCCTGATCTCTTTATGAAAAGAGTTCTCGAAAAGGGAAAGTGGACCCTTTTCTCTCCCAATGACGTCCCTGATCTCCACGATCTTTATGGCAAAACCTTCGAAACGCGATATGTTGAGTATGAGAAAATGGTTGATGAAGGAAAAATCAAACTTCATAAACGAGTGGAAGCGGTCGAGCTTTGGCGCAAAATGCTTGGAATGGTCTTTGAAACTGGACATCCCTGGCTCACCTTCAAAGACCCTTCCAATATTCGTTCTCCCCAAGATCATGTGGGCGTTATTCATAGTTCCAACCTATGCACTGAAATCTTGCTCAACACCTCATTGGAAGAAACTGCCGTGTGCAATCTTGGTTCAATCAATTTGCCTGCTCATACTACAGAAAAAGGGCTCAACAAAGAATTACTCGCTCAAACGATACGAACAGCGATCCGGATGCTTGATAATGTGATTGATATTAACTTCTACCCTATCCCGGAGGCGCGGACTGCCAATTTACGCCATCGAGCGATTGGTTTGGGAGTGATGGGTTTTCAAGATGCCCTTTATATTCTCAATTTAAGTTATGCCAGCCTCGATGCAGTTGAGTTTGCCGATCAAAGTATGGAATTGATTTCCTACTACGCCATCTTAGCATCGAGCGAGCTTGCCAAAGAACGAGGCTCCTACTCAACCTATAAAGGATCAAAATGGGATCGTGGAATTCTTCCCATCGATTCGCTCAATCTTTTGGAACAAGAACGGGGGTCTCACCTTTCTGTTGATAAAAGTTTTAGCCTCGACTGGACACCCGTTCGTGAGTCGATTGCAAAATACGGAATGCGTAATTGCAATACCATGGCAATCGCTCCCACAGCAACGATTTCTAACATCACTGGAATCACCCAATCAATCGAACCTAGTTATAAACATCTTTTTGTAAAATCAAATCTCTCCGGAGAATTCACTGTGGTGAACACTTATCTTGTAGACAAACTCAAACAGCTAGGTCTTTGGGATGCTCAGATGATCGATGATCTCAAATATTTTGATGGATCAATCCTCGAAATCGAGAGAATTCCTGATGAAATTAAAAATGTTTATCTTACTGCCTTTGAAATCGAACCCGAATGGTTAATCGAATGTGGAAGTAGACGACAAAAATGGATTGATATGGGAGAATCCCTCAATCTTTACCTTGCTGAAGCAAGTGGAAAGAAACTCAGTGAGATGTACCTCTTGGCATGGGAACGAGGGTTAAAAACAACTTACTATCTCCGAACTCTTGGAGCAACCCATATCGAGAAATCAACTACAGATATCAATGCTCGAGGATTGCAACCTCGTTGGATGAAAAGTAAGTCGGCAAGTGCCAATATTAAAGTAGAACGGGACTCCGTCCAATCTGATGTTTGTCATTTGGGTGAAGAGTGCGAAAGTTGTCAATAAAGAAGGAGTACTATGTTGACTATAGAAGAAACCAAAGAAGGACAAAAGCTTAGAGTTGACGTCGACAAAAAACGTCTCATCAATTGCAACAAAGTCGATGTCAATCAGCTCATGCCACTCAAATATAAATGGGCATGGGAACATTACCTCAATGGGTGTGCCAATAATTGGCTTCCCAGTGAGATTCCTATGGGCAAAGATATTGAGCAGTGGAAATCGAATATTCTCTCTCAGGATGAAAGAAAAGTGATTTTACGCAACTTAGGTTTTTTTAGCACCGCCGAGAGCCTGGTAGGCAATAATATTGTTCTAGCGATCTTTAAACATATCACTAATCCAGAAGCACGTCAGTATCTGCTTAGACAAGCCTTTGAAGAGGCAGTCCATACTCATACTTTCCTCTACATCTGCGAATCTCTCGCTTTGGACGAGGGGGAGATCTTCAATATGTACAACGAGATTCCTTGCATCCATGCCAAAGATACTTTTCAAATGAAACTCACTGAAGATGTACTTCAAGAAAATTTTACTACTACAACATTTAAAGGAGGGCAAAAATTTCTTGAAAATCTGATTGGCTATTACTTAATTATGGAAGGGATTTTCTTTTATAGTGGATTTGTGATGATCCTTTCGTTTCAAAGACAGAACAAAATGACTGGAATTGGCGAACAGTATCAATATATTCTCCGCGATGAAACGATTCATCTTAACTTTGGAATTGATCTCATCAATGGAATCAAGGAGGAGAATCCTGAATTTTGGACGAAAGAGTTTCAAACTCACATTGTAGAGCTTATTAGAGAGGCAGTTGAACTCGAATATTCTTATGCTGAGGAGTGTCTTCCTCGAGGAATTTTGGGTCTTAAAGCATCCATGTTTAGAGAATATGTTCAATATATTGCTGATCGAAGAATGGAAAGAATTGGTCTAAAGGCGATGTATGGTTCTAAAAACCCTTTTCCTTGGATGAGTGAAACGATTGATCTATTCAAGGAAAAAAACTTTTTCGAGACCAGAGTGACAGAATATCAAACGGCTGCCCATCTTCAGTGGTGAACAATGAATCGTTGGTTGTTCTATACCCATTCCACTTCAAGAATTGGTTTTTGGCACAGCCAAAATCCCAATTCTTGAAGTGGAATGGGTATATACGTTCAGGAAGTACTCATTCTGAAAAAGATAAGAAATAAATTTTTTAAACCCATCCGTCGCTTCTGGCGATAAACAATTCAAATCCTTCGACATCCTGGATAGATTATCTATCAAACGAAGAAGGGTAGCGTTCAAAGCTTTGGATTTTTTTTCAAAAAGAAGATCAAAATTATCCAGCGCATGCTCTTGCAAGCAGAGCATAATAGAAACCAGATTGCACTCTATCTTTATTTGCTTTTCAGGGTCGCTAAAATTTTTATTCCATTCCATTACATATTGATTGAACATTGCAAGTCCTAAATTTGGATGATAAGCAATCATAATATCAAATATTTTATATGTTTCATTTTCATCAAATAAATTAAAATAATTCATTATCTTGCTAAAATTCTCTTGAGTTTTTAAGTTAGAAGCTATGGCGATGACAAGAGTCTCTAATTTCTCCTCCTCGTGATGGATAAAGGCTATACCATCCTCATCAATAGCATTTTTATTATCCAAAGAACGAGAAAGTGCTGCACAAATAAATTCAAACTCGGCAATAGTTTTAGTATCTAAAAAATGAGAAAATGTTTCACAAAGAAAATCAAAATCCGTAACCTCTGTTGTGATTTTTTCTCTTTTTAAAACATCCATATGATCTACAAGCGCTTTTGCAAGTTCAGATCTATTTATATTATTAAATTCTTCTCCAGCAAAAAGTTTGGAAAAAATCACCTCGGCTAGAACATTTAAAACATGATTCTCTGAAAAATAAGAAGCTTGATTGTTATTTTGCTCATCTAAATCTTGTTGCTTAATTGATAAAAATATTGATACAAGCAATTTAAGTTCAATACCATCAGACTGATAAAAGACCTCTTTAGCTAGACGGTTGTTATTATAAAGTCGCGGGGCCAGCTTTTTCACAATTTCATATTGTTCATCATTCTCACATCGTCCAATGGCCAAAAATTTGGAAATAATAAGTACAGCAAGCCAATCCAAAACATTTTTAATTGTATCACGCGTGTATTCTTTCAATCTCTCAACCTTGAAGAATAATTGTATAAGAAAACTAAAATTAAAATTTTTTTCATCAAAATTACGAGACAAAAACATATTCATGCTACAAATCCGTTCCGCCAGTGTCTCCACCAATTTATCCTGAACACTCCATTTCTCAGCGGTCAAAAGTTTGGCAAAAATGAGTGCAGCAAATCTATTCAAAACAGTTTGCTGTTGATACGAATATCGCAACTGGTTAACTTCCAGGAACAGGTTGGTAAGAAATATAAAGTTATTTATTGTATAATTATACACTTCTTCTCCTATAGCATATAGGCCATCAATCTGCTCTGATAAATCATTCACCACGTTATCATTGACGGAAACCTTTTGCTCGGAGAGCAAAAGGTTAGAAACAATCACTTTGGCAAGAAGGTCTAAGATCTGTTTTTTTTCAACGCTATGATTTTCATTCTTAATTCTACTAAACAAACTAATGAGAGATTCTATATTCCACTTCTTGTAATCTTCTTCAAGTGCGCTTGGATGTTGTGTGAATTCTAATTTTATGAAAGGTTTTGCAATGAGCATGTAAGCATCATTTTCATCTCCCCATAATGCTTCAAATGACGTATTTTTTTCAAATTCTTGACACGCATATTTTTTAAGCTCTCTACAGAGCTTGCTCACATTACGAATGGCCAGGCCGATGACATCCAAAGCGAAAAAGCCAGAGTGCGCAAGCAAAGTATTTCCGATAAATATAGGTAAGGTATTGAGCCCTACCGCATAGACCGCACACCCTCCGCCACCAGCTAAAACCGCTGCAATGATCGTGAAAAAAAACGCTGATGCGAACGCATGAATTGCCTGATTCTGTATGTTTTTCTTCAGATCGTCCGCCTTTATCTTAGTTTTAAAATCGAAATTATAAAAATATTTATTTAAAATTCTAAAAGAGAACATATCTGTATATATAA
>JAGRNW010000040.1 GCA_020440555.1 Chlamydiia bacterium | reverse complement strand
CCCGTTACCAAGCATCTGATCAGCGATAGTAAAATCAGATCGAAGGGCTGCAGTGACTTTAGGATCCGTTAAAACAACGCGATTTCCGACAGGCAATAAACCAGGGTCGTAAAAACCTGCCACATAAATAGGAAGTTGCATTTCTTGGCAAGAGCTAGCTCCTTCGCTTGTGTAACAAATAGTCCCAGAATCTCCCAACATCGCTCCATTTTCTCGATAACTTTTGGGTAACAAGACTCCGTCCCCAAGAGGAGTATTCGATGGAATACCCACTGTACCATCTTCTTTGGTGAAAATCCAATAAGATGATAGATGATCAATCGGCGAAACCTTTCCAAGGGTTAGCCCTTGATAAGGAACCTCTCCATGAATGGAAACCCCTTGTACCATTCCACTAATGGTGAAACGTAAGTCAGCAAGACAATGAGCCCCTATGATCGACTCTTCATTGAATGTAGCGTTGAACTCAGACCCTTCATCGATATAGACAACGGGGGAGGGAATCATCTCTTTTTTGGAAAAAGACCCTCCTGAAATGGAAAGGAATGAAAGTTTTCCTTGATCAAAATAAAGATCTCCAAGAAGAGGGGTATAGGGACTCAATCGGTGCAATAAGTGATCAAATCCATCACGTTCCTTGGCAATAAAAATTTTAAAAATTTTTCCTTGATGCACAAGGGCGCAGGAACAAAATTTTCCTTTCTCAGGATAACAAGTTTCTGGAAGCTGCCACCCTCCAGGGGCCGTTTCAACACTTTCAACATGAATAGTTCTCAGAAAAGGGGTCACTCTGGATTGAAAAGTGGAAGAAACCCCATGAAGAGGCATCTCTAAATTGATCAATAAATTGGAATAATCCCCTTTTCTCTGAGGAAGAAACATCTTAGTAAGACGTTTGTTATCCCCTTCAAAAGAAGTGATATAAGAAAGTTGACTTAGAACGGATTCCTGTTTGTCGTCCTTCATACCTTCTTTGCGTAAAAGAGAGAGACGGAGGTTGCCAAATGAAACCTCATATTCTTTGGGAATAGCCCCTTTAAAAGATGAAGCCAATGTCCAGGCTTCTTTGACTGGATCTTTCAGTTCTCCATCAGCATTGAGATCAGGTTTGGGAAAATCCAAGGGGAGCTCGGGGTCATAAGAAAGATCGTACGGATCAGAAACGGGACAACTCAATTTTTCTCCAATCGATTTGCAGGAAAAATTTGAGGCTGATGCTTCTCCGTCAATCTGATAATAATAAGATTGATAATAAGTTTTTGTAGGAACCATTCGCAAAGGAGAGTTGAGGGCAATAAGCTCATCAATCCATTTTTTTTCTATACCTTCTGTGACAGACAAAAAAACGATAACAAGCCAAACAACAAGTGAAATAACAGCGATAGAAAGAAGAGAAATAATGGAAACAGAAAGTTGGCGCCACTTAGGCACAAGATACTTAAGAGCGCACTTTAGCTCAAAGCGCATGGGGGCTGCCTACTTTGCTTCTTTAAAGAGGGTGTGACGGCGCAAAACAGGGTCATATTTTCGAAGTTCAAGACGGCCAGTCGTCTGTTTTTTATTTTTTCGTGTCCAATAGACGTAGGGGCTTTCAGTACTTTTGAGTTTGATGATTTCTCGATTTTTGCTAGCCATGCTATCTCCATAACAATTTATTTAGAATAAGGGAATTTATACATCAGACAATTGTAAAATCTATTAAAGAAAAAATCAATCAATAAAGTGTTTTGACAGTGCCCTTGTGATCACTGTATCAAAACCGAGCAAAACGATGATCAGGGAGATAACGGCAATCAGGGCACCTGCCTTAAACATATCACGAGTGCGGAGAGTGCCCAGAGAAAAAACCATAGCGTTGGGAGGGGTAGAAACAGGAAAGGCAAGGGCCAGCGAGCAGGAGATGGCAACGGTGATTGAAAGAAGAATTTTGTCATAGCTGGAGATACTAATGGCAATGGGAAGCAAGATGTTAGCGGTTGCGGTGTTGCTCATAAATGATGAAAGCAGAATGGCAAGACATGAGAAAAAAGTGACTACAACAATTCCATTTTGCATAAAAATCTTAGATTTAATTAATTGATCTAGTAGCCCTGAGACCTCCATCCCTATCCCAAGAGCGAGTCCTCCCCACATCAAAATCAGAATATCCCAATCAATTTTTTTAAGATCTTCAGATGAAACCAACTGAGATGCTGTGAGAATCCCAACTCCAAGTAGAGCTACAAGTGCTTCTGGGATTCCATGCCAACTTGAGGTAAGCCACAAGAGGAGCATAAAAAAGGTGATCATAATCACATGAATCCCTTTTTGAGAGAGTTCTACTTTATGAGGAAATTGGTAGTTAATTTCTTTGGATATAGGACGATACATCCATAAGAGGACAAGGGAAGCGAGGATCAGGATCAAGATGACAAGAGGGATGGCCATCACCATCCATTCAAAAAAATCAATATAAACTCCATGTTCTGCCAAAAAACCCATGGCCAGCGCATTGGGAGGCGTGCCAATCGGCGTTCCAATTCCTCCGATATTGGCTCCAAAGGCGATTGCAAGAACGATTCCTTTTCGAAAAGGATCCGTTTTTTCAACTTGCGATAAAATTGGTTTGACTAGAGTTAACATTAGTGCTGTTGCTGCTGTGTTGGACATCCACATCGAAAAAAAAGCACTAATTAGTAGGTAACTGATCATTAATACCCAAGGCTTTTTTCCCATACGGCTGATCACATTTTCGACTAGATATTCGTCGACTTTGTGTTTATGCAATGCTGTTGCTAACACAAAACCACCAAAAAACAGCATAATCACAGGGCTTGAGAAGGGGATCAAAAAAAGGGTATAGCCCGTTTTGGAGACTCCAATCAATCCGTCTGGAACAGAGAGAAAAAAAGTAAGAAATAAAATGGTGAGTAGAGAGGTGGCATGAATGGGAATGACTTCAAAAGCCCAGAAACCAGCAGCAAAAATAAAGATGCAAAGGACCCTTTTTTGAGAGTCGGGGAAGGAAGGGGGTAAAATCGTGTAGACGAGGCCAGCAAGGGCAGTGATAATGATCGCACACCAAAATTTAATAATTTTTTTTTCATCTATTTTCATTATTACTTTTTTTAACTATCATCCTCTAAAATGAAAAGAAAATACCAGCTCGTCCTTCTCATGTGTCTCACGCTTCCCTTGTATGGAAAAGTTAATCAAAATAAAGATTTTCAAGTATGGGCTTCGTGGATTTTACAAAAAAAATTATCAGAAAAATGGTCAACCCATCTAATGACCGAGTATCGGTATGGACATGATGCAAAAGAAATGTATCTGATGTTTTCTCAACTTACTTTTTCTTATGCATGGATGAAGTGGCTCTCTGTGATTCCAGGATATCGACAAAGATGGTCAGCGGATCCAGTGCATCGAGGAGCGTATGTCCCTTTGTATGAGCCAATTTTTGCGTTAACTCTTCACTTCGAAAAAAATGGATGGAAGCTTTCAGATCGGAATCGAGTCGATTATGTGATTGTTGATGGAGGGGATGATGCGTGGATCTATCGGAATAAGTTTTCTCTCACCTCTCCTTGGAAGATGGCGAAAGCAAAATGTGTCCCTTACTTTGAAGATGAATTTTTTTGGGTGGAGAAGTCTGGAATTGCTCAAAATCGAGTTTGGATAGGAGGGATTTTTGAATTTTCCGATCATTTTAGCGGAAAGCTGTCCTATTTGTTACGACATCTCAAGCTTCCACGGGGATGGCGTCACCAAAATGCCTTAGGTTTACAGGGCATTTACACATTCTAAGAGTGCAATTGTTTCCACATGCATAGTTTGAGGAAAGAGATCGAGAGGTTGAATTTTTGTTGCCCGATAGGAATTTAAACGAGCGATATCTCGAGCAAGAGTGGCCGGATCGCATGAAATATAGACCAACGCACGTGGTTTTAATTGATGAATGGCCTGGATTAAACTCGGCTCACACCCCTTTCTTGGTGGATTTAAAAAGATAACATCGGCCTTTTTGAATCGATGAAGCAGTTCTTCACTTTTTCCGCAGAAAAAGTCAACGTTTTCAGCTTTATTTAGTTTTCCATTGATCCGGGCATAGTCGATGGCTGAATGGGTGACTTCAATTCCGATCACCGTCTTGGCAATATCGGAGGCAAAAAGAGATAGAGTGCCTACTCCACAAAAAGCATCGATCACTGTCTCATGAGGTTGTATTTTGGCAAACTGTAGGGCTGTTTGAAATAAAATTTCTGCCATTTGAGAGTTAACCTGAAAAAAGGCATTGGCGGGGATCAAAAAGTTTTTATTTAATATCTTTTCGGTGATAAATGCATTTCCCTTCAAGATATTAAAAGTTTTTCCTAGAATTGTGTTGGTTTCTTGAGGGTTGATATTTTCGATGACTCCCTTCACCTGGGGACATTGCTCCATCAACTGGTTGGCGATCTTTTGAAGTTCTCCTGTCTTTCTGGTGACAAAGATCACCAGGGTCTCTTGATTGAGAGGAGCTGATTTAATTAAGATATAACGTAAACTCTGTTTATTTTGGATGAGTGGCAGTAGAGTTTGTAAAACTTTGTCCCCGATAGCGCAGTGGATGGAGCATTGATCGATGGAGACAAATTCATGAGTGTTTTTTCGAAAAAGACCCACCCGCGCCTCAGAGCCATCAAATAAGACAGGAAGCTGGATCTTATTTCTGTAACCAAATTGGAGGGGAGAAGGGAGGGTGGGAGCTACTTCGATCTCAAGGTTCCCTATACGTCTGAGGGCTTCAATCACTCGAGTTTGCTTGGTCAAAAGCTGATCGGGATAATTGAGGTGCATGATCTGACACCCCCCACATTGGCCAAAAAGGGGACATTTTGGACTTGCCCTCTCTTTAGCATAGGAAAGGATTTTGTTTTGTTTACCTCGCCAATATTTTTTTTTCTTCTCAGTGAGCTCGACTTCGACTTCTTCACCCGGTAAAACATTAGGGACGAAAACTTTAACTCCTTCATGGGTGCCGATCCCCTCTCCCGAACAAGAGAGAGAGGTGATCTTTATTTGCATCATACAACCTCTATTTCCTCTTTTAGAAAAAGGGTAAAAGCAAAGCTTAGGAGGAAAGAAAGAGGAAAAATCGTCACAGCCATTTGAAAATCGGAAAAAGAGTACTCTCTTATGTCATCTTTGACAGTTCCTGTCCAGGACAAATCAAGAAGAAATCCTACGAGAGGTTGAAAAATAGCCCCACCTAGAGTGACAAGAAAATTTGTGAAAGCAACTGCGGAGCCTGTTTCTTCAGCTTTGTGTCTTTCGATAGCGAAAGAAAAATTGAGAAGTTGCGCTGAGGAGAAAAACCCAATTCCAAAAAGAAGAAAAATGACGATACTTTTACTCAGATGGGGGACATAAATCAAGGGAACCATGACAAGAAAGCCGAGAAAAGAGAAGATGAGGAGAAAGGGTTTTCTCTTTTTTACTAAATCTGAAAAATATCCGATTAGGGGGCCTCCTACAAGCCATCCAATATAGATCATCGAGTTGGCAAAACTCGCCTGGTTCCGATTCATTTGATGCGTGTGTTGCAAAAAGGAAACCCCCCAAAGGGCAGCAAAACCCGATGTCGTAGCATAAAAAAATAGACTTCCAATTCCATTGATCCAAATAAATCGGTCTTTGACGACGCATTTAAAACTCTTGAATGATTCGATGAAACTGGGGACAGTTTTGGTATGTTCATGGAGACCATGGGGGGCTTTTTTTAGAATCCAATAGAAGAGATAGGCCAGGATAAATCCGATGATCCCTAGGCTGATCACTGTTGTTCGCCAACCAATCACTTCCTCAACCACGGAAATGGGTCCTTCTCCGCCTGCAGCTCCGATCATAGCGATAGCATTGGCAATGCCAATGAGGAGGGCCAATCGTTCACCACGGAACCATTGAGAGGTAATGTAGACCATTCCTACGAAGGCAAAGGCTGAGCCAAGCCCCGTGAAAAGGCGTCCGATTGCTGCTTCCCATACATGAGTGGACAGACCAAAAAAAAGAACTCCGAAACCGCATACAAGAGAGGCAAAGATCAAAATTTTGCGAGGTCCAAACCGATCAAAAAGGACGCCCACAGGAATCTGCATGGGGGAGTAAGCATAGAAATAGATTCCAGAAACAAATCCGATTGTTTCTGCTGTGGCAACAAGAGCGATCATCAGTTGCTCAATCATGACACTTGGCAGGACGCGAGCAATGAACTCATAGAAATAAAAAGCAACAGCTAGACACCAGATGATCCATTTTATGGTCTTAACTTGATGACTCATATGTCACAAAATAGGGGGAAGGTATTCTCTAATCTTAGTGGGTTTCAACAAAGTGAGATCTTTGGCTACCTCGCTGCTGATCACTTTTAATACTTTGGGATCGAGAGCTTGGCGTAAAATTCCAAGAAAAAAAGGGGAAGCGATGAGGTGGAGGGCGTCACATTTTTTGGTTTCAACAGCTTCACTTAAAAATTTTGCAATCTGGGTGGCAAAAACGGTCGCTTCTTTTGTTTTGGGATCCATTTTTTGCTCCAAAGCGTTCACTGCAGTTCCGAAACGACTATTGTCCTGCCCTTTTCGGTCTGAAGTGAGATCTTGATCAGAAAGGTGGCTTTCTGTATGTTCGAAGTTCTTGATTAAGTGGAGCGTGGAAACATTTTCCGCATGGTAGATGTTTGAAAGGCTTCGATTAGCAACAACGACCCAAACTTGCTTTTTCATTCCCATTCCTCGTAAATTAAGACTTTTTTGAATCTACACTACCGACCCCTCACTTGTCAAAGTGAAGGTAGATAGAGTTTGTAATGTGCGATGAGGGTGTGTCTTTCATAGGAGAGGAGATAGAAGTGGAGAATTTCTGGTGCGTCGGTATCTCTATGCAAGATGACTCCATCGATGGCTGCCTTATGGTGATCGATCCACCCATTTTGAGCATCAATCATGAAGCTGTAATAGGGGTTTATTTCAGTCGGAACGAGTTGCAGTGCATCGTAAGATTGAAAAACAGGAGGGACAGAGATCCCTAGCGGCATTTGATACCCTTTGTCATAATCTTCAGTTCGAAGAATGGGCACTTGAGAGAGGTCAATTCCCCCAATGATCAGTCGATTTATTGAATAGCTACCGAAACAACTTGAAGCATCTGTTTTTGAATATGATTGAGTCACTGGTTGAAGTTGAATTGCTTCAGCTCCACTTCGTCGAATCAAATTTCGAATGCTGGCTTTGCCAAATTCTCGTTTTTTCAAATTGTTTCGATATACGCACTCAATTTCAAAGAGGTGAGTTGTGCAGGCGGGGCATTTGACACGACGGAGAATAGCTGTTTCAAGAGTGTTGATTCTTTCATATTCGTTTTCCCAACGAGAGGAGACCTCATATCGGCCAGGGGGAAGAAAAGTTGCGAAGGCGACATGTTCTCGATATGTGAGAAAATCCCTCCAATTTAAGACTTTTTCAGCTGAAAGGGTGCGAAGTTTGCGATATTGCTCTCCGCGGGCGATCACTCTTTCGTTTGAGAGGTCCACTGTTTTAAGAGGGAGGGTTTCAAGAGGAGTTCTCAGGGTTTCTAGATCAATTTTTTTTCCTGCAGGAGAGCTCCAGTGCTCCAATCTGTGCCAGTGTCTCCAGTAAGAGAGTTGATTGATTTTTTCAAATACCTCTTTATAGTGACCTAGGGGAAATTCAAACCATCCGTGGTAGTAAAGGACTTTGTTCCCCTCTTCGTTGCTATAGAGAAGGATCTCCCATAGTCCCGCATTAAGGCAATTGCGTGTCAATTCACATGAAATCAGGTTCTGCGTTTCAAATCCATCTCCTCCAGTGATAGTGAACTGGGGAGAGTCAGGAGTAAAGCTCACCTGTTGCCGGTTCCATTCTCTTTCAACAAGGGTGATTTTTTCCATAGAGAGATTCCCTTTGATCCAGGAGGGGACCAATGGGATAAATAAGGAGAGATCGATTCCTTGAAGAGTGATGGTTGCCACATTTTTGTCATCAGAAATAAAAGTGAAGTCAAAGAGGGTCTCGCCTGTTTTTGAGAGATGGAGGCGACGATTTGTATATCTTTGGTAAAAGGTGCTTAAAGAGGCAGGATCATCGGGGTATTCGAGGGGGGTAAATTCGGTAATGGGAAGATCTGTTTTGTCGGTTGTTTTGTATTTAGAAAACAAAAAAGAAATGGCATAGCCGGAGATGGAGCCAAGGACAAAGATAGTGACGGAAAGAATGATTTTCCATTTCATATTCACATCTATATATGAAATGGCATTTAAATTGCATAAATTACCTTACACAGAAAGTAGGAGGAGTTCATGAAAAAGCTCATTTTTTCTCTTTTAGTCTTACTATCTTGGAGGACAGTTTATCCCCTTCCAGTAGGAAATCCAGAAGAGGCCTCGATGGTGTCGGATGGTATTTTTTGGGATGGAGGTGATTGTATCGATTTTTGTGATTATTTCTGCAACCCTTGTATCTCCTGGTTTGAAGTGGTGAGTCTTAGAATGGGTTTTTATGGTGATTATGTTTTCAATCGGCATATGAAACTCGACAACCATGGAGGAGGGGATCTCGAAGGGACTGAGCTTTATACGAATGCTGGCTATGTTGCCATGAACTTTTTTGAGATCGCTGATGTCTTTACTACTTTGGGTGCCTCTCATCTTCATCTTAAAGGGAATGAAAGTGTCTTCCGAGGACCGGCTGGGAGGCGTATTGAGTTTGAAACAGAGACGGATTTTTCCTGGAGTATTGGAGGGCGTATTACTCTTGTTCCTTGTGGATGCGCTGCTTTTGGTCTTGAAAGTCAATATTTTTGTTTTCGCCCTAATGTAAAACGAATCACATCTGGAGGGGATGTGAGCGTCTATCCTGATGCAGATTTAAACCTCAAGTATTACGAATGGCAGGTGGGATTGGGCATGTCCTACAGAATCCATCTCCTCTCTCCTTATGTAGCGATCAAATGGTCGAGGGCAAAGATTGACTTTAATCAGAGGACGATCGACCTCCCCAACAATTCAACGCGTACATTGCTCAATCTTGAAACGAAGAAAAGTTTGGGGTTTGCTGCTGGGGTTTCACTCATCGACTGTGAAATGGCAGCCGTGACCGTTGAAGGGCGTTTCATGGATGAAAAGGCCTTATATATCAATGGACAAATCAGGTTCTGACGGATGGACTACCAACCAATCGAAAATTATGGAATCGTCGGAGATCTCAATACAATAGCTCTTGTAGGGCTCAATGGATCGATCGATTATATGTGTTATCCAGACTTTGATTCTCCAACGATTTTTGCCTCTATTCTCGACAAACAAAAAGGAGGGTATTTCTCCATCACCCCCCTCCTTTCTGAAGTGCGTCATAAGCAGATTTATCTTCCTGATACAAATGTGTTGATCACTCGCTTTCTTTCAGCAGAAGGGATGGGGGAAATCTCTGATTTTATGCCAGTGGAGGGAGTTTATTGCGAAAATTCTCTTGTGAGGAGAGTAAAATCTGTTAGGGGAACAACAACGTATCATATGTATTGTAAGCCCCGGTTTAATTATGCTCGATCTTCTCATAAAGTGGTCCACCAGGTGAAAGCTCTTCTTTTTATTGGAGAAGGAACAGAAGGCCTGGGATTGAAGCTTAAAAGTAATGTTCCTATGCAAATCAAGGAGAGGGATGCTTACGCCAAGTTCACTTTGCGTGAGGGAGAGATAGCCGATTTTGTCCTTACACGAGTGACCGATCCTCACTCCCAAGAAGACATTTCCACGCTTGTCAATAAATCTCTGTTTGAAACCATTAACTTTTGGAGAAAGTGGATTAGTTATTCCCACTATAAAGGGCGATGGCAAGAGGCTGTCAACCGTTCAGCACTTCTTCTTAAATTGATGACTTCAAAAAAATATGGATCAATCATTGCGGCTGCTACCTTTGGGTTGCCCGAACAGGTAGGGGGAGGTAAGAATTGGGATTATCGCTATACTTGGATCCGGGATGCGGCCTTTTCTCTTTATGCCTTAATCCGCCTTGGATTCACAAAGGAAGCGGGGCAATTTATTAATTGGATGGAAACCAGGTGTCCAGATGTTAAAAAGCCAGGGGAGCTTGGGTTGATGTATTCGATTGAAGGAGACAAATATCTTGATGAGAGCGTATTAGAACATTTTGAGGGATACAAAAAATCGTACCCTGTGAGAATAGGGAATGCTGCATATAAGCAACTTCAGCTCGATATCTATGGGGAACTCATTGATTCAATATACCTTTATAATAAATGGGGGGAGACGATCTCTCATGATTTTTGGAAGGATCTATCTGCTCAGGTCGATTGGTTATGCGCCCATTGGGAGCAACCTGATGAGGGAATCTGGGAGGTGCGAGAAGGAAGACAAGAGTTTTTATACTCCCGTTTGATGTGTTGGGTGGCGATCGATAGAATGGTAAGGATGTCAAGACGGTGCTCTTTCCCCTTTTCCTCAAGGTGGAAGGAAGAGAGAGACCGAATCTATCATTCGATTTTCAACGATTTTTGGAATGATAAACGAAAGGCGTTTGTTCAATATAAAGATGCTGATAGGGTTGATGCCGCCACTCTTTTAATGCCCCTTACACGATTTATTGGGGCAAAAGATCCAAGATGGCTCTCTACTTTGAAAGCGATTGAAGAAGATTTAGTTTCTGATAGTCTGGTCTATCGATATCAAACATCTGAAATGAAACGAGGAATAGAAGGGGAATTTGCTGAAGGGACATTTTCTCTTTGTAGTTTTTGGTATGTTGAATGTCTGTCGAGAGCAGGACAGCTGCAAAAGGCACGGTATTATCTCGAAAAAATGTTGGGCTACGCTAATCACCTTGGCTTGTATGCTGAGCAGCTAGGCGTGCAAGGAGAACATTTGGGAAATTTTCCTCAGGCATTTACTCATTTGGGTTTGATCAGTGCCGCTTTTAACCTCAATAAAAATATCGATGACGCACGCAATAAAGAAATTTAGCCTATATTTTATCACGGCGTTGTTGCCTAAGAGTCTGTTTAGAAAGTCCTAATTTGTATTGACTTATAGTTTTCAAGTCCCTAGAATCTAGAAGGATAATAACGACTGAGGTTGTTTATCCATGGTTTTACGGTCTGTTCGTTCTTTTTTTATATTGTTTTTGTTATTTGGAATCACCTTTGCCGGTGAAGCTCTGTCGGTGGAGGCGACGCAGCTATACCACACGGCAGAGCCTTATCGGCTTCGAAAAACATTTGAAGATGCAATTATTAATGCAAAAGAGTCGATATTAATTTTAACCTTTACTTTTTCGGATCAGAATTTTATCAAACTTATTAATCAAAAGGCAGATGAAGGGGTTGAAGTCATCGTCGTGATAGATAAAGATCATAGAGGGCCATTGTTAACTTCTGGAAACGATAAAATTCAAGTCGTTACCCGATTTCATGGTGAAGGACGTGTCCATCATAAAATTTTAGTTGTAGATGATGAGGATGTATGGATGGGTTCTGCGAATTTTTCTACGGCAGCTTTTACTTCACAGGAAAATCTTGTAGTTGGAGTAAAAAGTACCGTTTTGGCTCAAGCTTTGCGCTCTGAAGTCGAAGTTTTTCAAGGAATGCACAAGCGAACTGACAGTTCTGTACCTCAAGATATTTTAGGAGAGCAAGAGCTATTATTTTATTTGCTGCCCCATTTCGATCCTCATTATGCCGGCCCGGAGAAGCTGATCAATGAAAGGGGAAAAGAGGAGCTTCTTTCACTCATAAAAAATGCTAACAGTCACATTAAAATAGCCATGATGGTCTGGACTGATCCAGAGCTTGAAAAAGCTATTTTAGAAGCGCATAGACGCGGGATTGTTGTGGAGGTTCTCCTTCAGGACATGCAAGACACTGTGTCTTGGAATTTGAAAGCTGCGGGAGTATTTGTAACGATCAATCCTCGTCTTAATTTTATGCATAATAAGTGGATGTGGATAGATGAAGATATTTTAGTAAATGGTTCTGCAAACTGGTCTCGATCCTCATTTTCAAGAAATGATGAGAGCTTTATTGTTCTTAAAAATCTTAGTGAGAATCAAAAAATCTATCTTAAAGATTATTGGACAGATCTATTGACTCGATCAACAAGGTCTTTTGATTAAAAATGTTTGATAATGATTGCGGTATACCGAATGGTCTACCCAATCAACCTCCTGTATCTCCATTTAATGCGCATCACTTGCTTAGCATGTTAAATACTTCACAACCAATAATGATAATTGCAGCTAAGGCCGATAAACGGGTTAATCATTTCCTCTTGAGTTCGGCATAATGCAATTTTTGTACCTGGGCTTGACGAAGCAGATACGCTGGTAGCAGAATAGCAATGATAGCCAAGATCATGGAGATATTGTCAAAAGTTGTGTCTGGAGCTCTTAAGCATGTCCTCGAAAATTAATTTTATGCGGCCTGTTTTACCTC
>JAGRNW010000003.1 GCA_020440555.1 Chlamydiia bacterium | reverse complement strand
CTTCGTCTGAAAATCCCAAGATTTGCGGAGCAAACTCCTCTGAATCCGAGGAAGACAACCCAAAACTCAGGTTGATAGTGTAAAGTATAATTTTTTCGGGCACCGGCACGGGCACGCTCACGGGCACGAAACTGACTGATGCAAGATGTCTATTATCTTGTGCGCCAAAAATCGGGAACAAAAATAATCAATAATGCAAAATATTCCAATCTCCCCGCAATCATCCAGACCGAAGAGAGAATTTTTCCAAAATTAGATAAAAAAGCAAATGAATAGTCGGGACCGGCCATGCGAAAGGCGAGCCCTACATTATTGAGAAAATTAGCAATTGAAGTGAGACTGGTTTCTGGATCCAGTCCATCCATAACAAGAGCAAATGTCCCAATGATTGTCAGAGTAGCGGCAATCAAAATAAAACAGAGCACTGTGATTGCTACATTTTGATCGATTTGCGCGGCTCCTACACGATAGGTTCTGATGGTGTCGGGACGAAAAATCTGTTCGATTTTATTGACAAGGATTCTAAAATACATCTGAAGTCTAACCACTTTGAGACCACCGGCCGTCGAACCTGCCATTCCGCCTATAAACATTTGAACAAGCATCATTGTTTGAACGGAAAAAGGCCACCATTGATAGTTGGCGATGGCAAAGCCCGTTGATGTTTGCATCGAAACCACTTGAAAAGTGCCATACCTAAGCGCTTCCCAAAAGGTGTAAGTATCGCTTGGACCGCCAGGAAGACGTCCTGCAAAGAGGGTTTTTTTCATGCCAACTAAAGAGAAAGAAGCATAGAGAGCTGTGATCAAAAGAATGGCAAGAAAGACACGCAATTCAGGTTCTTTGAGGCGACCGAATTTTCCTTGCATAATAAAAAAATAGGTCGAGAAGCTGATGCTTCCCATGATCATAAAGGCGACGATAATCCAATCGGTATAAGCGTTGTTGTATGCGGCGATGCTTCCGTTATTCGGTGTAAATCCTCCTGTCGATAAGGTAGAAAAAGTGATGGTTGTCGCGTCAAAGAAACTCATTTTTGCATTGGTGATCATCAAAAGAAAAATCTGAAGCAATGTGAGTCCAAGGTAGATTTTCCAGAGTTGACTAGCCGTATCTTTGATGCGAGGAGCTATGGATTCCTTCGTGGGTCCCGTCACCTCCGATTGATAGAGAACTTTGCCTCCTACTCCCAGTGCTGGAAGGATGGCAACAAAGAGAACAATGATACCCACTCCTCCAAGCCACTGTGTAAGAGCTCGCCAGAATAGGAGGGCTGGGCTGACGGCGTCGATACCAGTTAGGAGAATTTCATGAGTTTTTGGATCGCGGATGGGAGAGATATTTCCATAGTATTCGTAAGTTTTTGCCTTTCCCACTAAAAATGTTTTTCTAATGGGAATTTCATTTCCCGAAGCATCATATTCCTTAGCTGACATGATTCCAGCCCCTGTAGTTGTGAAGCCAGAAACGGCCTCAAAGTAGGCGTCAAAGGGATTGGTGAGAGTCTGACTGATCCAAAAAGGGAGGGCTCCAATCAATGGGGTAAGAAACCAAATCACGATCACAAGCAATAATCCTTCTCGACGGAAGAGATGCCCTGTTCCGCTCTTTCCGATCAAATGACATAAGAAAGCTAAAAGAGCTGTGATGATGATGGTGATAAAAAAAGCGAAGAGAGAGGGGTGTTGGGGATAAACCTCGGGACCGGCAATCCACTGACAATAAACAGCAATTCCAAGGGGAAAAGTAAGAGGGATCAGAAGGATCCACAGAAAAAATGAAAGGGTGCGGCAGATATCTCGATAGAGCATTTAAAACAATTTCTTAATTTCGTTAATATGTTTAGGATGAGAAATTACAATGACTGTATCTCCTGGTGTCAATACACGTGTTCCATCGGCAATAAAGACGCGTCCTCGGCTTTGAATCACAACAATCAAAAAATCGAGGGGTAGCTGAGGGCCGAGTTCGTGAATAGGGATCCCTGCAATCTTAGAGTCCATGGAAACTTTAACTTCCATAATTTCGGCCTGGCTGTTGTACATCGACACCATCGAAGCAATTGTTTTTTCTCGAGAGATCGAAAGGATCCGATTTGTCGCATTGAGGCGGGGAGAGGCAGCATGTTTGATTCCTAAATTTTGAACCAGAGGACAATAACTGATATCAGACAAAGAAATGATCGTATTTTCACATCCCAGATCTTTAGCAACACAGGCTGAAAGGAAATTGACTTCATCATTGCGTGTGCAAGCAACAAAAACATCGGTGCTTCCTACCCTTTCCGATTGAAGCAAACGGTAATCTGTTCCATCATGAAGCAACACAGTAGCATGGGGAAGCATTTCTGTGAGCATCGTGCATTTAGCAAAGTCTTTTTCGATGATGCGCACTCTGATGTTGTTTTCGAGCAAGGTTTTTGCCAGATAAATCCCAATCAAGGACCCCCCTACAATCACTACAGATTTGGGGGTTTTGGGATGGAGTCCAATCATTTTATGGAGTTTTCTGATCTCATCAGTCTCTCCAATGAAAGTCACCTCATCATCTACCTCTATCGTATCATCCCCGTGTGGAAAGAGGATTGTTTCCTTCGTCCATTCACGAGGTTTTTCTCCCCTTTTCCCAGGTCGGCGAACAAGGCCTATCATCGATTGACGAGGAAGCTCCAACGCACTTCGATTTTTGAGAGGGATCCCCCCTTTTTTCCATTTGGGGGGGATTTTAATCGTTCTAAGTTCGACAGCTCCATTAGCAAAATTTTCAATGGCAATCGACCCAGGGATCAAAATCATATTAGCAATCGAATCAGCTGTCAATTTTTCTGGGCTGATGAAATGATCAGTGGAAAAAAGGCGTTCAAAATTCAAACGAGTTGTATTGAGATATTTGATCGAGCGGACACGGGCAATTGTTTGTGGATAACCTAAATTTTTGGCAATGTGACATGAAGCGAGATTAATCTCATCATTTCTGGTCAATGCGATCAAAAAGTCAGGTGAGAGTTCTAAAAGTTCTTCCAACAGTTCCCAATCGGTGGCCGATCCGTGCTTGATTGCTACGTCGAGGTCGCGGGAAGCTCGCTCAAGCTTATCAGAGTTGTTATCAATGAGGGTCACTCCATACTCAACCTTCGAAAAAATGGAGGCCAAATGGAGGCCAATATCCCCCGCTCCTATAATCACAATGTTCATATGACACCTTGAATCTTCCAAATTTTCGTACGCATAGGCATGTCCGAGCTACTTGAGAATGTGTATACCATTTTCGAAACCTTGACCACAAAGAGATTTCTTAGGTAGACTGGTTTGGTTCTATTGCACTGGTAGCTCAGCTGGATAGAGTACCCGGCTACGAACCGGGCGGTCAGAGGTTCGAATCCTCTCCAGTGCGAAATGAAGATCGAAATAATAAAAAGGTGGTTGCTATGGCTGTGTTAGTAGGTAAAAAAGCCCCCGACTTCAATCTAAAAGCAGTGATTGACGGGAAAATTAAAAACAATTTTTCGCTTTCTTCTCTAAAGGGGCAATATGTTGTTCTTTTTTTCTACCCGCTCGATTTTACATTTGTCTGTCCAACAGAGCTCCACGCTTTTCAGGAGAAGCTTTCCCAATTTGAAGAACGGAGGGCTCAAGTTGTGGGCTGCTCAGTTGATAGCCATTTTTCTCATGTTGCTTGGCTCAATACTCCTCGCATAAAGGGGGGCATTGAGGGAGTCCGTTATCCCCTAGTCTCCGATCTCAACAAGCAAATGGCTAAAAGTTACGATGTTTTAAAAGAAGACGAGGGGATTGCTTATCGCGGCCTCTTTTTGATCGATAGAGAGGGGATTGTCCGTCATCAGGTAGTGAATGATCTTCCCCTTGGTCGCTCTGTCGATGAAGCCCTGCGCATGATTGATGCGCTTATTTTTTTTGAAAATTATGGAGAAGTTTGTCCCGCTAACTGGAGGCCGGGGGCAAAATCGATGAAAGCAACGCAAGAAGGGTTGATCGAGTATTTTGCTGTGTCGGCTAACTAGCTGTCAGATGATCATAAAGATCTCTCTCGGTTAAAATCAAAAGACTTTTATGCAGTTCGCAAACGGGTTCCGTTGCTTTGATGATTTCTTTGCATCCCACACCTGGTAGGCAGATGGCCGAGAGGTGTTGGATATAGTTTTTATTTTCTAAAAAATTAAGTCCGAGGAGATAGTCCTGTACGCTGAATCCCTCTTCATGAACGCGGAAAAAGACCAGTCCTCGATTATATAAAAGCGCTTGTACGGCAAACTCCAAACCTAAACTGTCGGAAGGAGCTTCTCCGAAGATATCCGAAAGTTGCGAAAGAGAATCACAAAAATAAGCTGTTTTGAAGCTTCCTAGTTCAGCTTCACCAAATAATGCTACTGTATGAGACATAATTTTAATTTCTTTCTTGGTTAAAACTATAATTGTAATTTTACAAAAAAAGTGAATTACTTTTTATTTATTTATATTGAATTAACAATAAAATATTAGTCTCTTTATTTAGGGGGAGGGGTGTGATGGTAATTATCATTAGTTTGATAGGATTGGGCGTTTGCGTATTAGGAATTGCGATCAATACTCTAAGTCGGCATTGTTGCCTAAATCAGTCTTCGGCTGATTCAAGCAAAAAAAAGTGCGGATGCAGACGGTGCTTGCCTAAAGGTCCTTGAGTTTATACCCAATTCTTGAAGTGGAATGGGTATATCTCTGAACTTGGCCATGGGGCCAAGTTCAGACTCAATCTCAAGTAATCGATTATATTTTACAATGCGTTCGCTACGGCAAAGAGACCCTGTTTTGATTTGGCCCGCATTGGTTGCTACAGCAAGATCGGCAATAACGGTATCCGCTGTTTCTCCAGATCTATGAGATAAAATCGTTGTATAACCATGACAACTAGATAGTCTTATGCAATTAAGAGTTTCTGTAAGGGTTCCGATTTGATTGGGTTTAATCAACACGGAATTTGCGACTCCTTCTCGAAAACCTCGTTTGACAAATTCAGTATTGGTGACAAAAAGATCATCTCCGACAAGCTGCACGTGTTTTCCGAGATTTTCAGTGAGTTTTTTCCAGCCTTCCCAATCATTTTCAGACATCCCATCCTCGATTGAATCGATAGGATAGTTTTCGCATAACTTTGAGAGATAGGCCGCCTGCTGGCTGATTGTCCTTTTTCCATATTTTTTGGTCGTTTTATTAAAAAATTCAGAGGCAGCACAGTCGAGGGCTAGTGAGATTTCTATTCCAGGTTTATACCCCGCTTTTTCTATCGCTTTTAAGATCAGATCAAGAGCTTCTTCATGAGATTTCAATCGGGGAGCAAATCCTCCTTCATCGCCAACGGCTGTAACGTGTCCTCCTTTTTTTAAAAGTTCTTTCAGAGCATAAAACACTTCGACCCCCCATCTAAGAGCTTCTGAAAAAGAGGGAGCTCCGTGGGGGCGAATCATCATTTCTTGAAAATCAAGTCCGCTATCGGCATGTACTCCACCGTTGATAATATTCATCATAGGACAAGGAAGAACACAAGCACAGCTTCCTCCAAGATACCGATACAGGGGTAATCCTGAAACTTTTGCCCCCAGCTTTGCTATGGCCAGGGAGGCTCCCAAAATAGCATTGGCTCCCAACTTACTTTTATTTTTTGTTCCATCTGTTTCAATCATCAAATGATCGAGTTCTGCTTGATTGAGGGGGGATTTCCCAAGGAGTAGTTTGCTGATTTTCTCATTCACATGGGCCACGGCTTTTAAAACGCCTTTCCCAAAATATCTTTCTTTTACTCCGTCCCGGAGTTCCAGTGCTTCATTTTTTCCGGTGGAAGCTCCCGAAGGAACGCCTGCACAAACGAACTGACCACACTCTGACCACATGGTGACTTGAAGGGTAGGCATTCCCCGAGAATCGAGAATTTCATGAGCATGTATGCCGGCGATCGTTGTTTTTTTCATGGTCAAAAACCTCTTTTATTCTCATCATGATGTTTGACTCTAAAACAAATCATCCAAAATGGAAAGACTTTCTCCTGAATCTGAAAAACAATTATTACTCTCTGCGCAAAAAGGTGATGAAAAAGCATTCACCTCTCTCATGACTTGTTATCGGCCAGGGATTTACCATCTTTGCTATGGGATTATTCATGATCAAGAGCTTGCTGAAGATTTAACTCAAGAAACTTTTTTACATGCTTTTCATCATTTGCATGAGTTTCGAGGGGAAGCAAAATTCTATACCTGGTTGTACGCAATCGCAAAAAATTGTTCTCTCAATGTTCTTAAAAAACGAGAACGAGAGGAAAACAAAATAAAAAAAATCAGAGGAAAAGAGCATCAACGACTTCTGAGGCTTTTTTCAGCCAAAGGGGAAAATTTGGAAGAAATCAAAGAATTTATTGAGGAAAAACTATCCAATCTTTCGTTGGCACATCAAACAGTGTTTAGAATGTACGTTTTTGAAGGAAAATCTCATAGAGATATTTCACAAAAGTTGAATATACCCTATGGAACATCCCGTTCTCGTCTTCATTATGCCAAACGATATCTTTGTAAATAGTCCAAAACTTTTTTATTAGATTTAAATTTTTTCAAAAGTAATGACACAGGTTCTTGACTAAAGTCGAGATGATAACAATACCACGCATTTGAGCTAGAGTTCATGGATTAGTTTTTTGTAGGAAGCAAATCGCAGTGCAGAAATTGCTCCTGATTCCACCATTTTTTGAACATGGCACCCAGGTTCGTGCAAATGGGTACAATTAGGATAGCGACATTCTTTTGCTCCCTCCGTGATTTCTGGAAAGTAAACCACCAAATCTCTTCTTTCTAAATCCCATATTCCAAAACTTCGTATCCCCGGTGTGTCAATGCACCATCCTCCAAATGTTAAGGGGATCAGTTGTGCCTGCGCTGTTGTATGGGCCCCTTTCTGAGTTTTCTTGATCACCTCTTTTGTAGCTAGACCGAGACCCGTTATAGCATTAATAAGAGAAGATTTTCCCACTCCTGATTGACCAGAAAAAACAGAAGCCTTCCCCGTCATTTCCTTTTTGAGTGCAGTCAGTCCTTGGTTCTTCTCTGCGCTCACTCCCAACACGCGAAATCCAAGCGCACTGTAGAGATTGACAAAGGCATCAAAAAAAAATCTCTCTTCTTTTTTTTCTTTGAGAAGATCAATTTTATTCACCACAATCACTAAGTCCATCTTTCCTTTAAGAGCAGCTATAATATAACGATCAACAAGAGAAGGTTTTAAAGGAGGGGAAGCCACAGAGACTGTGATCAACACCTGGTCAATATTTGCTGCGATTAACTGTTGTCTGTGAGAGTGAATATGCCCTCTACGAGAAAGAACCGACCGTCGCTGTTCCACGTGAGCGATTGCATAGTCGGGTTCAATCCACACAAAATCTCCTACGATAAGGAGATTTTTCTGTTTCCCTTGCTCTTTTTTCAAACTTCCCCGAAGAGTGACAAGCGCTTTTTCCCCTTCAAGATCAACTTCTGTCCCTTCGGGGGTAATAGCGAGGACACGGCCTCTTTTAAGTTCTTTTTTCTTTAGACGAGCATGCATATCAAGGGCAGTTTTTTTTTCTCTTTTATCACGATCTGTTTTTTTAAATTTGGAACGATCTTTGGCCCCTGCACGTTTTTTTTCATGTCGACGCTCCTTTCGTGTCAAGTAATGATCGGGATCATCTCTCATGGGCATGCTTGAGGTGATAGAGTAAAATGGATCCTGCCACCCCGACATTGAGCGATTCCACATTATTTGTCATAGGAATGGAAATCGTTTCTCCAAGATGGCTCAGCTTTTTGCAGGGACCATGAGCTTCATTACTAACCACTAGTAAAGCTCCTTTTTTGGGCTGGCTTTTCAAGAGAGGCTTACCTCTTGTATCAGCCACTAAAATGGGAAGATTGTGATGGTGCGAGAATTTTTTAAGGTCATCAAGTGTTCCATGGGAAAAGGGAAGATAAAAAAGGGCACCCCTTGAGGAGCGAATCACTTTATCATTAAAAGGGTCGACGGTGTGATCGAGAAAATAAGCTGCTTCCCAACCGAAGGCGAGAGCTGTTCGAAGAAGGGTCCCCATATTTCCTGGATCTGAAACTGCATCAAAAACTAAGATCCACTTCTGCTTTTCAATTTGCTTGGGTTTTGGGAGAGAAAACTCGGCAACGGCATCACTAAAAGTTTTGAGTCCAGAGATTTTTTGCAGAATCTCTTCCGTCACCTCTTTTTTAGTAAGAACGAGTTTGGGGGTAAATGTTTTTGACAACTCATCAATGAGAGTGGCTCCACAGATTAAGATAGAATCCTGCTCCTCTCGGTAGTCGTGATTTTGTCTCAATTTAACGAGATGTTTGACAATTGGATTGTAAAGACTAGAGATCATTTATCTACTTTCATATGATGCAAATTTATACGGATATGTAACACCATGATTCCATTTCGCAAATCACTTGCTTTTCGTTTGCTTGCTATTAGCTTTATATTACTCGCTCTTCCCCTTTTAGTGGACTCCTTTGTCATTGTTCAAAAAAGTTACCGGAATGCTATTTCAGATGCGAAAGGGCGTCTCGTTGAGCTGGCTAAAACCAGAGAGATGCCTCTTTCCCAAATTCAACCCATCAAACGCCCCCTATTAGTTCTAATTGAATATGCCTTTAATTTAAGAGAAGCTTTTCCCCAACAATCTGATCCTAAGACTCAAGAGAAATTATTAGAAATGAAAAATAAAGGAGGTTTTGCGGGAATTTCTTTCATCAAGATTACATCTAACAAAGAGTTTATTGTTGTCGATTCCTCTAATCCCTTTTTGATTGGGCGCAATGACACAAATCTTATCATGCTTTCGAATATTTTTTCCCCCGAAGCGCGCCAGCGGGGGTATTTCACCTATATTTCTTACGAGTATCGAACCCCCCAACCCGTTCCCGTTCTTATTGTAGGGAGGGTGGTGTATTCAAAAGAAAAAGAATCAAAACCCCTTGGAGTGATCATTGTTTCTCAAGAAATTACTCAAAAACTTGACAAATTTTTGCAACCAGATACGGATCTGTATGCGGTCAATTTTGCTTTTCTTCTTCCAGACACTGTGATCTTTGCTTCTAGCGACCCCTCCTTGCAATATCAATATTTTGAGCCCATGTCTGAAACTCATCGGGATCGGTTGATTTCAGAAGCTCCTTTTGCTGAGTTCCTTCTTCCCAAATCGAATTTAAAAGTCTCTTATAAAATTGGGTACCCTTTCTTTGAATTTACTTGGAATAGGAAGCGACAGATTGGTTATATACACAAAATAGCTACCACAGATTACTCTCTTCTTGTTTACTCGGCGAAAAATGCCATTTATGCTGCTCCTCTTCACGAATTTGTTGCCATTTATGGAAGTTATGCAGCTATTCTCATTATAGGGGGATTGATCGCCTATATGATGACGCGGTTAATGGCACGGCCACTTAAAAAACTCTCTTCGACAATGATCGAGATCCAAAGGGGGAATCTTTCTTCTCGCTATAGGTATGATCAATGGGGGTTTGAAATTAACCTCCTTGGAGATATTTTCAATGACATGGTGGATGCTCTTCTCGCCGAACGAGCGGTTGCCGAAAAAGAGCGGATCAAAAAAGAAACTCTCTCCAAAGAACTCCTCATTGGTCAGGAGGTTCAAAGAAATCTTCTTCCTCAGTTGTTTCATGAGTTTCCTGGACTTGATATTGACATAGGGGAGATTTATATCCCTGCAAAAGACGTGGGAGGAGATTTTTATGGTGTTCATTATGAAAAAGAAAAAAGTAAAATATATTTTACCATTGCCGATGCTTCTGGAAAGGGAGTTCAGGCGTGTTTTTACTCTGTCGGTGTCAGAAGTTTGCTAAGAGCGTTTTATCATGAGTATGAGAAAGTGGAAGATGTGATGCTTGCAACGAATAATCTTTTTTGCAAAGACACCAGTGATTCAGGGATGTTTGTGACCATGCTCGTTGGAATCTTCGATCTCAAAACAAAAACATTAAGTTACTCTTCTTTTGGGCATAATCCAGGGATTATACGAAGAAAAAATGGCCAAATTCAGGATATGAAAAATCAGAATATGGCGATGGGGGTTGAATTTTTAGACTCGGCAATTTCAGATACAGTGACGCTAGAAGGTGGAGATGTTGTTCTCTTCTATACGGATGGCATCACTGAGGCTCATAATCAACAGTTTGTTCAATTTTCTGAGGAGCGGCTGCGGGAGATTTTAAAAGAAGAAGGAGATCACACGGCCTCCGTGATTGCCCGTCGTATTGTTGCGCATGTGCACGCATTTGCGGGAGGGGCCCCTCAGCATGATGATATCACGTTGCTGGTGATAAAGGTGCTTTAGATGTTAAGAAAATCTTTTCCGATGCGGGTTCTTGCGATGAGTTTTATCATTTTGGCGCTTCCCCTACTCATCGATTCTTTTTTATTTTTTCAGCATACTTACGAAGTTTCGATTGAAGATGCAAAGGAAGAACTGCAAGAATTGGCCAATTATCGCGCGTATTCAATCACGGAACTCGAACCGGTCAAATTTGTTTTGCTTGATGAACTTTCTTATCTTTTGGCTATAGAAAAAGCTTTAAATGATAAGGACTTGAAAACGGTACAGCAGCAGCTTTTAGGTCTTGATGTTTTGAATCTTGAATATACAATTTATATTCTTGATGTGAGTTCTGATGTCAATTACCATGTGCTTGCATCAACTCATCAAGAGGAGATCGGAAGAGAATTTTTGAGTTATGTGCAACTAAAAGATGTCATCCTTTGGGGACAGGGGGATTTTTTTCGTTACATCTATTCGGATAAGGAAAAAAAACTTGTCCCTACCTTGTTTGTTGCGCGAGCGATTTATTCTCAGAACAAAACCCCCCTCGGGATTGTCATGGTGGGATCCAATATTGAGGAACGGATCAAACCAATGCTTGAAAAAGGGGGAGAAAAGAGAGAGATTCAATTTGCTCTTGTCGATTCAGAAGGGATTGTTTTTGCTGCCACCGATCCTCGATTTGAAAGGCAGATTTTTAAACCTATCTCTTACGTAAGGCGAGAAGAGATCATCAATTCGGGTCAATTAGGGGATTATCCTTTAGCAAGTCAAATCATTCCGATTATCAAAGATGAGGACTCTTCCTACTTTCAGTTTCTCTTTGATGGTCAGGTTCAAATTGGGTACCGTGCTGCTAGTCCTAGGGCAGGAATCTCACTGGTCGCCTATTCCCCCAAATCATTGATTTTTGGAGAGGCAATTCGTCATTTTGTGATCATCTATTCCATCTATGGTTTTATCTTGATTGCTGGAGGAGGGATCACTTACTGGATCACCTTGTGGATGAGTCGGCCGCTTAGACAGCTTTCTCATTTGATGGGACGTGTCGGTGGAGGGGATTATGAAGTCCGTTTCAAACCAGAGCCTCTCGGTTTTGAAATCAATATTCTAGGAAATATTTTTAATCAAACCTTGGAAACTCTTCTTAAAAATACTAAGGACGCGGGAGACGAGCGCGTGATGAAAGAAACCTATCGCAAGGAGCTCGCGATTGGACAGGAAGTTCAGAGAAATCTTTTTCCTGAAAAGATCACTTCGATTAAAGGAGTCGAGATTGCTGAAGCTTACATTCCTGCCCAAGAGGTGAGTGGAGATTTCTATGATGTGTTTTCTCGTCCCAGCTTTCATTCTCAGTCCAAGGAGGAACTCATCCTTACGATTGCCGATGCTGCAGGAAAAGGGGTCTCTTCTTGCATTTACGCTCTTGGATTGAGAAGTATTTTGAGAGCTTACGCAACTCGATACGAGGATGTAGCGAAATTGATGGAGAAATCCAACAATCTTTTTCTTAATGATACTGGGGATACAGGGATGTTTGTGACCGTTTTAATGGGGATCTATCATCCAGACACTCATTGGTTTGATTATTATTCTTGTGGTCATGTCCCCGGGATCGTAAGACGGGCAAATGGACATTTGATCACCCTTTCTCACACAGGGATGGCGATGGGACTTAAAGAACTATCTAAACTTGAATCAGAACGGGTTGATCTGTATCCTGGCGATGTTGTTCTTTTCTATACGGACGGATTAACTGATGCGGTTAATCGTAAAAATCAGAAATTCACGTTTTCTTATTTGCAGAGTCTTCTTCAACAAAGGGCATGGAAAACAGCCAAAGAGGTCGTGACAGGACTCACCAATGAGGTGAGAGCTTTCAAGAAAGGAGCTCCGCAAATGGATGATATCACAATTCTGGCAATGAGAATAGAGGAAGAGCCTTGAGAGCGTTAGATGACCCCCTTTTTTTGGAAGAGACATTTGTCAAAACTTTGAATGATGAAATCAAAGTTCCTGTTGGATTAGAGGAGCTCTATTCGAAAGAACATGCGAAGATAAGTCATGATCTTGATATTACCTATATTCAAGATAGTTGGTCTTGGAGAAATAGAAGAGAGGCTCAGATCCTCGCCCAATTTCTTGTTGATGACAACGGAGAAATAAGTGATAAAAAAATCAAGATCGCCAAAGAAACGGTGAAAGACCGCCTCTATTCCCTTGGGACCCATGCTTTTCACGATGATGAGAGAAAACAGCATCTTCTTAATATGCTCAATGCTTTTGCTGAAAATAAATTGATACGCATCCGTCTCAAGCAAATTTCAAAACCCATGAACAATCCTTTAGTTGAGACTTTGATACGGGAGACTTTAGGACTTTCACCAGGAGTGTTGCTCACGGACGTGGATACACGAAGGGCTGCTCTTGCTGCTCTTTTCACTTCTCTTAGACAAAATGTGGGTTCCTGCTTTGCCACAGCCCCGGCCATCTTAATCCAGCAGTGTTTGCCTGAGCAATTTTTTCTTGATATGGGAGAGCTGATTGCCACAGGGAGGTTATCGCGTACTTTTTATGGAATTGAACATGTGGTTCCTTTAAGTCAAAGTTGGGGCTTGGGGGATCTTCGACGTCCTTTTTATCTTGCGACTCTTGGACCAAAGCCGTGGAAGAGGCTTGCCAAGGCGCCTGGGTTGATCGCGGCTTTAAGTGGTGCTGGGCTCATCAGCTCATCGATCACAGAGGAAGAGAAAATGCATGAACTCTATGATTACCTTGCCAAAACTCCTCTCCGTGCGCAACAAGAGGAACCGTTTGCCCTTCTGACGGCCGAGAAAGTAATCGATTCGATTTTAAAAACTCACTATGGAATCACTGATAAAGATATTGAGCAATATGCTCATCGTCCGAAGGATTTTTTCTTGTCCCCTATGACAATTTTGCACAAACGTCCTCGCTCGAACAAAAGGGAGTCATGTTCAGCCTATTTCATGGCACTTGGAAAAGCAAAAGAAAGTTTTAAAGCGATCACTGATAACGCTTTGCTCAAGAGCTGGGAATTCACTGTGGCTTCATTTGCCGAAACAAAGGCTGATTTTGCCAGATGGAATTTGCATGCAAGTTTGGGGCTCAATACCGATTCTGTTTTGGGCATTGGGAGTTTGATCCATGAGATACTCAAGCGGCAAGTGGATCAGGCCAATCATGAGATCGAAGAGAATCAATCGAACTATGACCATCTTTTTGCCCAAGTAAAAACATTGGAAGGGCGTTTAAAAAATGCCAAAGATGATCGAGAAGCTCAGTGGATCCACGCTGAATACCGTATGAGGATGCACGAACTCAATCGAGTTTTAAATTTTCGGGACGAAGCTTATGATAGAGGTCGACGCGTGGGATCCCTGGCTCCTTTTTTGGGAGCGTTTTACCAAAATAAATTCAGAGAGTTTTTTCAAGAGGTGTATGATGCTTCAATGCTGGATGTTGAAACGGGCCTTTACGATGATAGTCCTGCTGGCTTTCGTCTTTTATATAAGCATGGACGAAGCAATACTTCTGCTTGGACAATGATTAACAATGCGGCTGAATATGTCGAGGCTCTCAGTGCTTTTTTTATCGCAACCGAAGGAGAACTTTCCCATCTCCCAGAAACAGAAGGAATCGAGCCTCTAATCGGGGAATTGGTAACAGGAGCTGTGTCTCTGATTAAAAGAGAGGATTTTTTAGAACATTCCATTTATCGATTGGCTGAAGCCTATGGTGAACCCCTTGTGAAGCAACCTTTAAAAAATTTAGATAAGGTTCAAAGAAAGCCTTGGGCCTACACCTCGGGAGGAACAATGAACACTCTTGTGAGTTCTTACTGGGGAATGACGGGGACACCGCATGAGGAGAGTAGATGGGTGGAAAATGAAACAGAGCTCCTTGCTTTTCTGCTTGATACAATGAAGGATCTTCCTCAAAAAATTAAAAAAAAATATCTTGATAACGAAACAAGACCTCTTTTGGCTTTTTCTCCTACTCATGCTTTTTTGATTCAGCCCGGAAGAAAACCTTTTGTTGATGGATGGCAATCTGATGAATACACTTATACTTGGATTCGAGATACTTGGTCAGCTCCTGCCGTGAATTTTTATCATGGGCTCCTTTTGGATACCCGAATGTTGGATCGACTTAACCAAGAGATCTTAAAAGCAATTCCACCTGCTTATCATCATTTTTTTGAAAAAGCTGTAGGACCTTTTTCTTTTTCACTTAATCCTCAGGATTACCGAGAACATGTCTTGGAAGCCCTTAGTTATGAGAGGTGGACCCAGTCTTCTTTGGCTTATTTTGCAGAAGAGTTGGATGCAATCTTATTTAATCAGCTTCCCCTCTTTCCCGAATATCAGCTTAGAGAGAGATTGGAATTGATTTTTTCTAACATAGATGAAGTGGACAAATCCTTTTATGAAAGGATTTTTTCTGAGTTTGAGAAACTGGAAGAGAGCATAGGGCGGTACAAAATATTAACATCCGTGGAATTAAGAAATATAGCTAAGGCTTTGCTGGTGTTAACTCTTGATGAGACAGCGAGTCGGATTCCCTTTCATAAGAAAATTGTGAAGGTCATGCAAAAGGAAGGACTTAGTTCTCCCCGTCCCATGCTATTTGCTGATACGAATTGGGTGAGGAATTTATTCGGATTTATGGTAGGCCCTGGAACAGGAAAAGTGGAGTTGTGGCGTTTTGATACAAGCGGATGTGAGGGAAGGCCAATGTCAATTTGGAAGAAATGGGTCAATGGAACCGAGCATAAGCAATGGGGACTCTACACTTTCCCTCACGAATATGGTCTTTAATAACTTGAGTTAAAAAGCGTAGATGGCTGCGAGTTCAAAATACTTAAACCGAAAATTTCCCCCCACATTCTTATTCAGAGGAACTGTTCTCTGAAATAGGGCTTTCAAGGATAAACTTTCTGTCATCGCAAACAAATATTGCACCGCATACCCTCTATAGTTGGTAAAACCACGCGCTCGCGCGGGAAAAAAATCTTGTAAAATCGCATCGGAAAAAAGAGTGTCTGCAGCGTTTCCGTGTCCAATTCCTAAAAGGTCGAACTCTGGCACTGCCTGGGCTCCCACAGCTTGGTAGTTAAACTCAAGAGACCAATCACATGCTTTACACAAACGTCCTAAAACAAAACCTACATACCACGCTCGATTGAGTTTTTTCCAGTCGGAAGTCTTAGAGGGCTCCGCTGCATGATTTATCAGTGTGGCCCCAAAGAGGTTGAGAGTTTTACACCACAGCCATGAGGGCTTACATTGGTATCCCAAAAGAACCTGAGACACTCTAAATTTGTAACGAGGATTGTTTTTGATATTGGTTTTACCCGAGTTGGCGAGATTACCATAATCGAGAGTGGATCCCTTTTTCAACCAGTCGGTATAACTATATTTGGCTGAAAAACCTGTGCCTCCCAATCCCAAAAATTCTAATTCAGCAACCCAAGCATAATCGTTTGTAAAACTATCGACGAGAAAAGGGCCTCCATGGACTATAAATTCACATACCTCAGGAAATTGGGTTGTATAGTAGATATGAATACCATCAAAGTTAGCGGCAAACTGAACTCTGGAATCGTAGATGGAATTGAGTTTGCTACGACCCGCTTCGATGTAAAAATCGGTATCTCCATTATGGTAAACATCATATCCTAAAAAAGCTCGATCTACTGAAACTTTGGTCATCGTTCCCCCATCCTGACCATCAAATTGGGCCCACTTGAGTTTGGTCGAGACCCAACTCTTAGGGGCAACATAGTCAAAAAAGAGATTCACTTCACTGCGATAAGTGTTGCGAGCTACGTCAGAGCCGGAGCCTCGGACGCGGGTTCCATTCACCGTTTCAGCTTGGGCAAGCCATCGCACACGGACATCCCCTGCAATTGTCAAACATCCATCACATTTTCGTGCTCGGATCAGGCCTCGACTTTCTATAAAATCCCGTAGAACGCGTGGATCGATCAAATCCTCATCTTGAGGACCAAAGTCAACATCAGGAGGAAACCCAACAGCTGAGGGGCCTAGATTGCTGGAGGCTGCAATGAGCTCGTTGTCTTTCACAACCTGAGCTACGCTGGGAACCTTATCACCACTTTCATCCTCCTCCTCACAAAAAAGGGGAAAACTAGAAAGCAATAGAACAAAAAGAGTGGAACGAATGAAATTCTTCATGACCCCGGTGACTTTATCAGACAACCACTTTAAGTTAAAGAAGTAAAAATCAAGGAACAAAAAAGAAAGAACTCTTGTGAGGTATATTTTTCTGTGATAGGTTTGAGAATTCTACTCAAAATCACCGGTTCAGACATTCATGCTGCGTGTTTTTTCACCTCTTAGGGAAATAAAAATTGTCGCCTCTGGTGATACTATCGATGTGAAAGGTGTATGGTATGATTTGTATAACCCACAGCCAGAGGAGATCGCTCGGGTCGAAAACTGTTTAGCTCTGAAGATTCCAACACTCGATGAAATGCACGCCATTGAAACATCGAGTCGGTTTTTTCAAGAAGATCGTTCTTTTTACATGACTGTTAATTTGATCGCCAGCTCAGATTCTCAAAATCCCATTTCTTCCCCTGTTACTTTTATCTTAAGAGAACATGAACTCGTCACGATTCGCTACGTGGATCCCAAGCCATTTCTCACTTTTTCGAAAAAGGCTGAAAAAAACTTTAAAAAAGAACTTTCTCCAGCAGCTTTATTTTTATCACTTCTTGAAATGATTGTTGATAGGATCGCCGATATCGTTGAAGAAATTGGAAATGAGGTTGATTTTGTATCAAAAGAGATTTTTTGTCTCAATCATTCTAAAAATGATAGACAGAGAGCCATGAAAGAAATTCTTTCCCATATCGGAAAAAAAGGAGATCTTAATTCCAATGCACGCCTTAGTGTAGATAATATCAACCGACTTCTTAAGTTTATTAGGGGAAAAGTATTTGATGAAGAAACTGTAGCTCATTATGAAGATTCTCTCACGATCTTGCAGCAGGATGTAAACTCCATCATGGACCATATTGCTTTTCAAGTGAATAAAATAAATTTTCTGCTTGATGCCACTTTGGGACTCATCAATATCGAACAGAATGCGACTGTCAAAATCTTTTCAGTGGTTGCCGTGATTTTTCTTCCTCCTACACTATTAGCAAGCATCTACGGGATGAATTTTGCTTTCATGCCTGAATTAAAGGTTGCTGCTGGATATCCTTTAGCCTTGGTATTCATGATATTAAGTGCTGTTTTCCCTTACCTTTATTTCAAACGTAAGGGTTGGTTACAGTAAATCATGAAGTGGAATGGGTATACTCTTGCTTGTTACCGTATGCAACTGTGATGGGAAAATCAAAGAGAGTCTTGAGTTGTTGATAGAGGGTTGCGTTCTCTTTTGGAGGAGTTCTAATAATATGAATCGGAATGATCGAAAAATCAGCCCTTTCCAAAAGGCTCTCAATTTTTGCTTCCCACTCGTTGAGTTCTTCTGTAGCAAGTTCCACGGGTAACATCAAACAGACAGAATGTCCTTTTTTGAGTTCTTTTTTTACCTCTTCCAGGGTCTCATCTCCTAGAAGGGAAAAATGTTTGATGTCGATGGGAATAAGCCTAAGCAGACGGTAAATAAAAGAACGCCCCTTCACAAACCGACCATAGATGGGAACGATGTATCTGATCATTCGAGGAAGGGTGGCCATGACAATAATGGTATCAAGCCAAGATGTTCTTTCCCCAATTAACAGGGCGGGGGGGAGTAAACGAAGATTTTTTCTCCCTTTAATTGTAAGTTTCCAAAAAAAATGGGCTCCTGAAGACACGATTAAACGAAGAACTTGATCGGCCATCGCAAGGCAGAGAATGATTGTAAGCAAAAATGTGATCATACCGATCACCAAAAATCCTTGAGCGGCGGTGAGTCCAAAACCATTTCCTAAGAGAGCAAGGAGCCCTGAAGACAGAACAACTCCAGTAAAACTCAAAAAATTACTAGTAGCTACATTTGCGCCACGATCTTCATCAGGACTGGCCGTTTGGATGAAGGCATCCACTGGAACGATATAAAATCCGCCAAGAAAACCCATTAAAACGAGAAGTAAAACAACAAAGGGAAGAGAAAAGGAGAAGATAAACAAAAAGAGTGTTAAAAAAGTAATGCCTAAAGCAGACAAAGGGATAAACCCCAACTCTGCATCCCTCCCACTCAATCGACCAGCCAAAAAAGAACCAATTCCGATCCCTATGGCGGTCATTAAAAAAAGATATCCTCCTTCGATCTCGGAGAGACCAAGGGATTGCATGGCATAGGGAATAATATTTAGTTGTGTGTAGGAACCCAAGAAAAGAAAATAGGCCCCAAAGATAAGAACAAAAAAGAGGTAACGTGTCTCAAGAGATTTGCGGAGGCTTCTATAGATATCGGATAAAAATTTGGTCGACACTTTTTTCTCTCTCGCCTGAGGTTTTGTTTTAGGGATTCCAAAACTAAATAAGAATCCACAAATGGCGATGATCACTGTCGAGAAGGAGGCTAAGATAAAATTTTTAGCGGTGATATCAGTTAAAAATGAACCTAAAAATGTACCAATGATAATGGCAAGATAGGTCGTTGCTGTGATCACTCCATTATAATGAGAAATCTTCTGTTTTTTAACGATCTCTGGAATAATGCCATATTTCGCGGGTGAGAAAATTGAACTTTGTGTAGCCATCAAAAAAAGGACACTATAACCCAAAAAAGCTGATTTGAGGGCAAAGGCGATCACACCAATGAAAACAATGCAGAGCTCGGCAATGCGGGTTACAAATACGAGGGTTTTTTTTGAATAGCGATCAGCCAGCGATCCCGCTGTTGAAGCAAAAAGTAAAAAAGGGATGACAAAGATGGCGCCGGCTAAAGCCAGAATGGTGTTGCTATGTTCTGAACCTTTAACATGAATGAGCATGAAGATAAGCAGTAATTTATAGATATTATCATTTAAGGCCGAAAAAAATTGAGTCAAATTGAGACAAGAAATGGGTGATAATAGTTTGTGTGAAAACAAAGTCATGCGAGGCAGTTTACCTCATATTCCCTTCCAAAAGCAAGTTCAGGTCTATCTCAGCAATAAACTTGAAAATTTATATACAGCAATTCGAGCAAATCTCTTTTTAAATTCTTCTCCATTTTCTCAAAGATGGGTTCTAGTCCCCTCGATGCAGATGGAGGAATGGCTCTCTTGGAGACTTGCAAGTGATGAAGGAATTAAAATTTCAGCTGGGATAAATTTTTCTTTTTTATCTCATGGTATCTCCAAGCTCACGGCCATTTTATTTGAAAAACCCTTGACTCGCTCGGATACGGAGACGCTTCTCATATTAAAACTTTTTGAGATTCTCTCAGGGAAACTCACGTCGACCGACCCTCTTTTCAATCCTCTGAAAACGTATTTGAATCAGGGGTCGCAGAAAAAAAAAGAAGAACGTCTATTTGGGTTAGCCTCTAGGTTGGCTCCTCTTTTTTTACGCTATCCTCTTTACGGGGAGGAAATGGTGAAGAAATGGATGAAGGAACCAAAAAATTGGCAAGAATCCATTTACAAAACTCTCTTTGAAAAAAAGATTCCACTTTCCGAAGAAATTGCATCGGCGGCCTTTAAAGAAAAATTTCCTTTCGACTTCTCGATCCATCTTTTCTCTTTCAGTCATCTTCCTCGTCCCTATTTTTCTCTTTTTGAAAAAATCGCCACGAAGGTTCCTGTTTTTTTGTATCATTTTTCTCCCTGTGAAATCTTTTGGACAGACTCTGTTTCTGAAAAAGGGAAAAGGTGGCTTGTTGCCCGTTATAAAAAAAAAGAAGTGAGTTCAGCCTCTTTGTTAGCTTTGCTAGAATCTTTGGATGAAGCTCACCCTCTTTTAGCTAATTTAGGAAAGATCGGAAAAAAATTTGCGTATCAGGTGGAAGAGAGAGAATATCCTACCCATGAGCTGTACGATGAAAAAATAAAACCTACGCTTTTAGGTCTCATTCAAAGAGATATCCTTCTTCTGGAATCACATTCTAAGATCTGCCCAAACGATGATTCCATTGAAATTCATAGCCACTCGACCCTCCACCGTGAGATCGAAAATCTTGCTGAAAGGTTGCAGGGGGAAAATCCAGGGGAAGTTCTCGTATTAGCTAAAGATATTGCGCTTTATGAGCCCTTTATTAAAGCGCATTTTAAACATTACAAGATCACCGATCTTCCGTCTGGAAAAAAAAATCAAACAGTGGCCGGTCTGTTTATCCTCCTTTCGCTTTCCAAGCGAAAATGGAGTAGCTTGGCTATTTTAGAGCTATTTGATCATCCCTTGTTTCGACAGAAGCAGGGAATTACCGACGAAGAAGTGAGTCTTATTCGGAAGTGGGTACAAGAGACGGGGATTAGATGGGGTCTTGAGTCTGGTGATCAAAAATGTAGCTGGAGGGATGGGATTGATAAATTATTTCTCCTTCTGTGCACCTGGGAAGACCAGGTTGTGATTGATATCACTCATGTCGATCTTCTTGAAAAATTAATCCTGATTCTCAAACATTTAGAACAAGATCTCACCCCCTTTTTTGATGGAACGAGAAAAACACTCACTGAGTGGCGGGAGAGACTTGTTCATTTAGTTGAAACTTATTTTGAGTTTCTTCCTGATGAAATTAAAAAACTTGAAGAACTCGGAGGAGACTACCCTCCGCTTCCTTTCAACGTCCTGTTCCCCTTAGTAGAAAAAGAGCTGGGCAAAGAGAGTGTAACCGTTGGACGAAATCTTTTGGGATGTGTTACCTTTTCGTCGATGTTTCCTATGCGTTCCATACCAGCCAAGGTGATTTGTTTGCTGGGAATGGATCATTCCTTTCCACGTACAGACACTTTTTTTTCTCTTGATCTCTTGGATCAAGAAGAAGCTGATTATTATCCCACCCAATCTGACTTTGATAAATATCTTTTTTTAGAGGCGCTCCTTTCGGCAAGATCTCGATTGTTGATCAGTTATGTGGGACAAAATCCAGTCGATGGGACTTTAATTCCCCCTTCTCCTCTCGTTTCAGAACTTCAATCAATTGTCGCTGATCGGTATGGCCAAATCATTAAAGAAAGAATTTTTCCTCCAGGACCTATCGGAACAGGAAACCCTAAATCTAAGAGAGCATTTTTACAGAAAAATGACCATCTTATGCAATTAGAAGGGGATTATCGGTTCACTCTTCAAGAACTCACTTGGCTTTCTCGCTCTCCTATTCGTCATTATTTTAAGGAAACGTTGCACATTCACTTCAAAGACAAAAAAGAGATCAAAGAAGAAGAAGAATTTGTTTTAACACCCTACCTTTTGGCAAAAATGCGTAAAGATCTCCTCCTTTTCGACCAAGAAAAGGTCAAAGAAGAGGCCAAAAGAAGGGGAATGTTCCCTGTGGGACCTTTTGGTGACTATGCAGAATTTAAGCTGCGAAAGGAGGTGGAGGGATTAAAAATTCCTCATTCTGAAAAAATGATCGTCGGTGAGCTATCAGAAATAGCTATTCAACCGGAGAAGATTTCTCCCAACCACTGGCTTTTTCCCCCCCTTAAAATTGAGCTGTCACCTCGGTGTGTCGTGTCAATTGTAGGCAAAGTCGGTCCCATCACTTCAGAAGGGTTATATATTTCTGAAAAAAAAGGGGTTAAAGAGGCCGTCGCAGCTTGGCCAAATTTTTTAATCTTCTCTGCATTGCCATCTTTTGGTTCAAAAGAGTTGATTTTTGGGAGGGATCATAAAGTATGCAGCCCCTTTTTTAACGATCCCTTCCCATTATTACGAAAATTATTAGAATTTTCCATTAGAACAAAAAAGCACCCTTATCTTTTTCTTCCTGCATGGGTCGCTCCTCTGATTAAAAAAGATGAAAAAAAACTCGCTTTGGCGATATCGCAAAGCGTTTCTTTTGACCCCGCCATGAAGTGGCTCAGTCGACGGGGATGGGACGCAGATTCCATGCAACTGATAGAGGAATATCACGGTTTAACCAAGTGGCTTTACGGAGATATGATAGATGCCTGGTTTTGATGTTTTGTCTGCCTCATCCCCCCTCGGCAGTTCTGCATTTATCGAAGCCTCGGCTGGAACTGGAAAAAGTTTTGCGATTGAAATGCTTGTGGCGCGTTTGATCGGAGAAGAGGAGGTCCCTCTTGAAAAAATTTTGGTGGTCACTTTTACCAAAGCGGCTACTTGGACTTTAAAAAATCGGATCAGAGAAACAGTTTCACGTATCTATCTTGAGATTAAAAACGAAAAGCCCACCTCCCCGTGGGTGCATGCCCTCATTCAAAACGGGAAAGAGCGAGCGGTTCGAAATTTTCGATCGGCTCTCTTTTCATTCGACGCCTTAGGGGTTTACACCATCCACAGTTTTTGTGGTAGATTACTTCAAGAATTTGCGATCGATGCTTGTGTGAGTCTCGATTTACCGATCGAACGATCAGCAGCTGAGGAAATGGAATCTGCTTGCAAAGATTTTTTACGCCAACACCTTTCTCCTTCTCTTTTACTGCCCATTCAATTTGAGAAGGTCCTTGGGATTTTTCGGGGAGATTTTGATAGTTTTATAAAAAAAATTGTATCTATTCTCTCTTCTAGAAAGGAAATTGAAAAGGGGCTCACTTTTGCAAGTTTTGAAGCTGAGCTTAGACAGAAAGTCTTTCAGCTTAATTTTTCAGCTGAGGAATTAAAAGCTTATCTCTTAGAGGCAGTTTTTCATTATAAAGGGTTGATCAATCGACAAAAAGAGCCAAAGCAATCCGTACTAGAAGCAATTGACGCTTGTGTTTCTCTTGCCACAACCGAGAAGTTTTCTGTTGCTGCAGCCCAATTTTTGGAAAAAGGAGAGCCTCTTCTCATCATGATGGCGCAGGAAAATAGAGTTAAAAAGAGTTATCATGCACTCGATTCTTCGCTCAGGAAAATTTTATGCTTACTTGCGCAAGGAGTCGATCCTCTTACCATTTTGGCTACGTTAGCAGGGGAGATCAAAAAGTCTTTAGATGTCACTCTCAAAGAGGAGGAGCTCTTCTTTTTTGAAGATTTAGTCATCAAATGTTCCCAGCTTGTCAAACAAGAAAAGGTATCAGAACAAATTCAAAAGCAATATCAGGCTGTTTTGATCGACGAATTTCAAGATACTGATGAATTACAATGGGAAATTTTTTCCCATCTTTTTTGTGACAAAAAATATAAGGGACTTCTTTATTTAGTTGGGGATCCTAAACAAGCAATTTATCGGTTTCGTGGGGCAGACATTTACACTTATCTTAAAGCAAAACAATGTTTTGATGATGAATCTCTCCTCAGTTTGAATGTGAATTATCGCAGTACGAAAGAGCTCATTAAGGCTTTAAATAGGCTTCTAATGCCGATCACTAATCTTTTCTATCTTCCTCAAGAAAAACGCTATCTTGGGTTTCCTGAAGTCTATCCTAATCCCAAGGCTGGTCCTTCTCTTTTCGATGATGAAAGGGGTTCTCTTCATTTTTTTGTTGCTGATGAGAGAGGTGAAAGATCTCTCTTCACTTTTATCGTTCAAGAGATTCTCACTTTAAACCAAGAACAACAGATTTCTTTAAGTGAATGTGCAGTTTTAGTGAGCGATCGATTTCAAGCAAATCGATTTTTAACTTTTTGTAAGGGCAGACTTCCCGTTTCTTTAAAAAGGACTTCTTCCCTTATTGAATCAGAGGCTCTTGATCTCTTAATCGAAATAGTTGAGGCTACCCTTAATCCCAAAGATCTCTCTCTTCTCCTTCGGGTTTTGGGAGGTCCTCTTTTTTTTCAAAATGAATCTGAGTTAAAAGAAGTGATTCATTCAGGGGAGAAGAAACGAGAAACAATTAAGACATTTTATCTCTACAAAGAGTGTCTTGAAAACGAAGGAATTCTTCCGTTTTTTATGTTATGGTCTTCCCATCTTGACCGAGCCAGTCCTCTCTTTTTCGATCTTCTTCAACTCATTGAACTAACCTCTGCTCACGTTTCTTTTCTCGATGGTTACCTTCCTTACCTAGAATCGCTTAAAAAACAAGACCCTGAAAAAGAAGAGCTGAAGCGACGGCAACAGTACTCTCAAGAAGCTGTGCAAGTTCAAACTATTCACACAAGCAAGGGGCTTGAATATGATATTGTCTTTCCATTGGGACTTATTTCTTCTCCTTCCTCAGCAAAAACATTGAGTTTGACTTCCAGAAAAACTCTGATCCCTCCTATCGGGGATCCAGACATGGCACATCTTGGAAAAGAAGAGCTTGAAGCAGAGAGGATGCGCCTCTTTTATGTAGCAATCACGCGTGCAAGAAAGAGACTTTATTTTCCCATCGATGATCAGGCTGACGAATCAATAGCCAATTTATTTTTAAGTAAGCTTATTCATGCGCACGCTTCTGCTTCATTAGCAGATTTAGTTCATGAACATTCCCAACTTAGTCTCTCATCGTGTCCAGAAAAGGTCGATCGCATTTACATCCCACCCGTGCAGACAGATAAGCGAGAAGATGTTTTCTTCAACGATCTATTTCCCATGCGTAGAATTCATTCTTTTTCGACAATTTCAGAATTCTCTTTAGAGAAGAGTGACCCTTCAAGTCTTAAAGAAGGAGAGCTTCCTTCAGGAGTAAAAACAGGATTATTGCTTCACCATATCTTGGAAACACTTGATTTTAACACGGCTTTTATTTGCCAATCTCCACAAGAACTTAAAACATTAATCCTACCTTTTGTCTCCCAGACTTCTTATCTCCTCTATATCGACCACATCGTTCATCTTTGTTACGCAGCCCTCCATGCGAACCTAGGAGGGTTTTCATTAAATCAAGTGGAACCTAATAAAATATTGCGTGAGATGGAAGTTTTATATATTTCAGACGCTGGACAACCTTTAAAAGGGGTGATCGATCTTTTTTTTGAATATCAAGGAAACTATTATCTGATTGATTGGAAATCCAATCTTTTATCCTCGTATTCTCAAGAAATGATGATGGAAACAATGGAGCGGCATGATTATTTTTTACAAGAAAAAATCTATCGGGAGGCTTTACTAAAATATCTCGCTCTTTTCTCTTCCGATCAATTTGGAGGGAGCTACTATGTTTTTTTGCGGGGATTACCTGAAGGGGGAGTGATGTGGATCGCCTAGCCAATCTTTTAGCAGCGGATATTCTCTCTCCAATCGATGTTGAATTTGCTCAAAGAATGGGGAAAAATAAAGAGGAGCAACTTTTTCTTGCCTTTCTTTTCAAATCATCAAGGGAAGGGCATCTTTGTTTTTCAACGGATGAGATTTCAGATTCAGTGTTAAGAGAGGAAGTTGAAAAAGGACAGGCCACATCCGACTTTGTAGTTCATGAAAAAGGACTCTGGTACTTTACGCGCAATTTTATAGGAGAAAAGAAAGTCATGGTTCAATTGGCTCGACTGAAAAGTAAAGAACCAGGTCGTCCGCTCCGCCTTTCCGCTTCACAGCTATCTACAGAACAAGGCAAATGTTTCGACATCATTGAAAAGCAAACGGTCACTTTTGTGTGTGGAGGGCCAGGAACTGGCAAAACGCATCTTGCATCCACTTTAATTGAAGCTTGTTTGGATCAAGAGGTGGTGGTAGCGGCCCCAACAGGAAAGGCGGCCCAGGGAATTCGCAATCGACTTTCATCTCAGTCACATCGACTCACCATCGGAACCCTGCATTCGATCTTAAAAGTTTATCATCCTTTCCCACAAATACCTTATCTTACAGCCGATCTGGTGGTGGTGGATGAAGGGTCGATGATCGATGCTCGTCTTTTTGCACATCTTCTTACAGCCGTAAAAACGGGGGCTCGTTTGGTAATTTTAGGAGATCCTGATCAACTTCCTCCCGTTTCTTCTGGAAATCTTTTTGCCGATCTGGCCAAACGAGAGGGGGTTTTTTTGAAAACTTGTCACAGAACAGAGCTTCACGAGATCATTTTGCTTGCTAAACTCATCAAAGAAGGTAAAAGTGAGCAAGTGCTCCCTTTTGTGAAGAAGTATCCTCAAGTTCTTGATTTTCAACCTATTCCTAAAAAAGAAATCTTAGCAAAGAAAGTCAAATGCCCAACTTCTATCGAAGAAGCCTTTGAGGCGTTTGAAAGAACACGTTATTTGACTCCTCTTAGGCGGGGTCCCTATGGCGTGAGTGCGTTATCCAGACAAATTCCGAGACAAGGAATTATTCCTATTTTGATTCGTGAAAATGAACCTCAAATGGATTTTTATAATGGAGATTTTGGATTGATTGAAGGAGACCGGGCCTATTTTCTTGGGAAAGAACCTCTGCCACTGGTGTTGTTACCCTCCTATGAAGAGGCGTATTTTTTGTCGGTACACAAGAGTCAGGGAAGCGAGTATGATGAAGTGCATGTTTTACTGCCAGAGGGATCGGAGTTGTTTGGCCGAGAAATGCTCTATACGGCGGTGACACGAGCGCGGAAACGGGTAGTGCTTTACGGGGAAGAGGGGTTGATCAAAAAGATAATTTCTCAGAAGACGGGTCGTCTGTCTGGGATTAATGACTCGCCTTACGCAAAATCTGTGACACAAACTTCTCTGAATGCGAGGAAGACAGGTTTTTAAAACTCAGGTTAAAAACCGGAAGCGAGTCCCTCTCGGCGGGGGTCTACCCCTCCAATTAATGCATGAGAGGTCACTTCAATTCCACAACTTCCACTATTGAGAGGAGTCACCTTGACTTCGTATCCCATTTTCTCTAACACACTCTTTTGATTTACGATAAAGGTTCCTTGCTCTAATTCAATGATCGGCGTGATCGAAGCAAAATGGGGAAAACAGAGGGCTTCTTGAATATTTAACCCAAAATCGAGAACGCCAAATAGAGCTTGGGCAACGTATTCAATGATGCGAGATCCCCCGGCTGAACCCAAAGATAAAAAAAGTTCTTCCCCTCCCTGATGAAAAACAAAGGTAGGAGTCATTGACGACAGAGGTCTTTTCCCTGGTTCCATGCGATTGGCTACCTCCTTTCCTTTTTCGGTGGAGATAGATGAAAAATCTGTGAGTTGATTGTTGAGTAAAAAACCACCTACCATCAGGGTCGATCCAAAAGCATTTTCAACACTTGATGTCATCGACGCTCCATTTCCAAATTGATCCACAATCGAAATGTGTGTTGTTGAAGGAAGCTCTAGCACATCCCCATTTGGTTGAGGGCATGCAGTAGAAATCATAGTAAGGCAAGGCCATTTGCCCGGCTTCACATGAAAAATTGGATGAGAAGGGTCGATTTGTTTGGCTCGGTGCTTGAGATAGGTTTTAGAGATCAACGCAGTTTCCGGAACCTCAAAAAAGGCAGGGTCAGCAAGATAGGTGTTTCTATCAGCATAAGCGAGTTGGGAGGCTTGACAAAAAAGACTAATAAATTTTGGGGCATCCATAGAAAGTTGATACAAATCTTTATCCTCGAGCATTCCCATGATTTGAGCAAGGGTGATGCCGCCGGATGAGGGTGGGGGCATTGTGGCGATCCAATAGTTTTTATAAGCAAAACACAAGGGACGCCGGATGATGGGGCGGTACTGAGCGAGATCTTTGAGAGTGAGTCGTCCAGGATTGACAGATGCATGACGAACGGCATCGACGATCTCCTCGGCGATTTTTCCGTGATAGAAAGGAGAGATTCCCTTGTCAGCAATGAGTCTTAATGTCTTAGCTAGTCGGGGATTTTGCAAAATTATTCCAGCAGGTTTCGGTTCTCCATTTTTCGTGAAAAAGTAATCTCGAGTTGTTTGAAAAGTATCAAGGCCAGGTGTTTTTTGAATGAGAATCGCGAGCCTTTCTGAAATGGGGAATCCGTTTTCTGCAAGCTCAATGGCTGGGGCAAAGAGCTCTTTCCAGGGGAGTTTTCCATATTTTCTATGGGCCCAGTTTAGCATTTTTAGAACACCTGGAACTCCTACAGACTGTCCTCCTATCACTGGGGTTTCTCCCGTAGCGGTCAAAAAAGTTTCATGAGCAGCAAGCGGGGCTGTTTCTCGACCATCGTAAGCAACAATTTTTCCTGTTTCTTTTGCAAAGTAAAGTAGAAATGCACCTCCTCCGATTCCAGAAGATTGGGGTTCAACCAAAGTTAAAACAGCTTGGATTCCTATGAGTGCGTCGATTGCATTCCCCCCCTTTTTGAGAATCGCGACACCGACTTTGGTGGCAAAGGGATTGGCAGTTGTTACCATCGCTTGATGCGTATAAACAGGGTTTTTGCCTTTCCAGCCAGAAGAAAATTCGGGCTGTTGTTCCCTCTGTTGTTTGCCAAAAAGAGAAGAAAAAATAAAAACAAACAACAATGTGTTCAAAAGACTATACATTTTTTTATTCTCCTATCCTGAGTTTTGGGTTTTACTTCCTCATCTTCAGGAAGTTTGCTTGCATCTCTTGTGCTTTTCAGTCTTGTAAATGACCTTTGGTCATTTGCTTCGACTGAAAATTTCATTAAATGAAATTCACTAGACCTTCTAAAGGTTCGAAAGAACAGAGAGAAGATCATCAGGATTTTCATGTTTTACGTATCGCACTTCCTCGCTTCTTAGTAGGGAATAGTGATGATTATGTCTATAGGGGATGTCATCAAAATGATGAATCTGAGATTTCTTGAGTAATAGATTGGCTGCTAGGATCCGTACACTAGAATCTCCCCATCGAAATTGGAAAAAACCAAGCGAACGATCTAACATTTTGAAATACTCTGTATATAAAGAACTCTCTCGCCAAAAGGAAATCTTGTTGATTTCAAAGTTATTGTAATAATAGATTCCTGTGTAGCGCCCCTTCCAATTGGCTACCCTTTTTTTAACTTGTTTGAGTGATAAGCGGTGTTTTTTAGCAAACTGCTTGGTCAACTTCCAAAGCCTGTCGAGGCCAATCCCATCCGCACTCAAATTTTCATACTCAACGGATCGATATCCATAAACATACCCATGCTTTTCCATGAAAGCAAAAGGGTCTTCTTTTACGTCTCCTAGTAGATAAGAATCATCGTCAAAACGCCAGTAATAATCGTAAGAAGCAAGAGCTTCATGATGAAAAATTGGATAAGCATAAAAACGACACATGTGTCGATAACCCAATGGAGCCTTAGGCCTTCCAAAGTCCTCTCCGCTGATCCATCTTTCTACTTGTTCTTGAGTCAAACCTGGATAAGAAGGAAGCTCTAGAAAATTGGGGAGCTTGATGAATTCGATAGTTGAAGAAGAGGTAGATCGAATAGCATCAAACTCCTTTTGTTCATAATCTTCATGAAAGATAGTAATGGGGTAGTTGTGTGCTTCGTTAAAATGACGGTCAAGATGAACCAGACTCTTTTTTAAATCATTCAGTTTCTCAAACTTTTTGGGGCGTGCGAGATAAACGAGCGAAGCTCTTGGTTTCATAAAACGAGAGGATAAAAAATTATGAAAATAACATCAAATTCTATTTACAAAATTCCACCTATATCATATACGTGGGGGTATTGAACTAAAAATGGTAGGTTGCCATATGTCATTGAAAAAAATTTCTCTTTTTTGTTTGTTGCTTCCGCTAGTGCTATGTGGAAGTCTGAGAGCGGGGACGAATTGTTCTCCTTGTCCATCGAATGATTGTTGTTATGACGATTGTTGTCCTTCTTTTTGTTCTGATTGGGGAGTCTATGCAGACTATCTTTATTGGAATACCCGAAGAGCAGATCTTGATTACGCAGTGCCTTGGAATCAAGCAGATTCAATTGGTAAAGTTTCTCATGTTTGTCCTGACTACCAAAGTGGTTTTAGAGTAGGAATTCTTAAGGATTGGTGCGATCTGTATTTTGATTTTCGTTATACTTACTACAGAAATTGTCAATCAAGTAAAACTACAAACTCTGCTGGTGGTCTAGCGGGGACACGAATTGTTGGTGATTTTGGACAAGTCACTCAGGGTGCTCTTGCTTATGCACGAGGCAAGTATGAGCTCGACTACAATGTTGTTGATTTGCTTGCTGGTTATCGTCCAAATTGGTGCAATTGCATCGATCCCTACTTTTTTGGCGGACTAAAGATTGCTTACATTGATCAAAAGTACAATACTGACTACTCAACAAGTATCACTCCATTCTCAACGGGGGGTGTTCGTGTGAAAGAAAAGGTTGATATGTCTGCATATGGAGTGGATCTTGGTTTCGGAGCATCTTATGATCTTTGGTGCTGCCTAAGTTTCTTTGGAGAATTTTCTTACGATGTTCTTTTAGGAAAATTTGATCGACGTACTTGTTATACAACCATTGATACAGGCGGAGTAAATGATGTAAGAGCTAAGCTTTGTGAAGATAATTGCTGGAGAATGGTCAGTGTCTTTAATTACCGTTTTGGTTTCTCATGGGATAATATCTTTTCTGATTGCTGGTGCGCTGATCTCAGTCTAGCGATTGGGTATGAGTTCCAACATTGGTTTAATGTGTCTGATTTCGTAGACTATATTAACCAAGGCGAGACGATTACTATCAATCGTAACATGCAAAGCCTCGGTTTTGATGGATTGTTTGTCCGTGCAAAGGTTACCTTCTAATCTTTGAGATGATGTGACTAAAAAAGCCGAAGGGCAAAGCGCCCTTCGGCTTTTTTTTTGTCCCAATTTTCAGGATGTGATATGAGTCATTAAAAGGATAACTTTCAGAGGGAATTGCAAAACTAAAAAACAAGGTGATTTTTTCATTGCTTTGTCCTCAAAACTAAAGTAAAAACAGAAGGAGTTGTTAACTGGATAGCGATAGATGCTCAATTTTCGTAAACTCAAACAAGACTTTTCCTCTTCAGTTTTAAAAGAAGGAAAGGAACTCTTCGAAAAAGAAAATGGAATCAGCGCCAAGATCATTTATCTTGATTCTGGAACTATTCGTCTTGCCGCTAAGGTGCAGGGAACTTTTGAAAATACTTACGAGTGTGAGTTTGAGATCGATAGGAACGAATCTGCTGCCGTTGATTCTAACTGCGACTGTACCTATACCTATGACTGTCAACACATCGCCGCACTGATCTTCTATTTAGAGAAACACCTGAACAAGATTGTTGTCAACTATTCGAAGGAGACTGATGACCCTTTGGAAAAATTAGAAGAAGAAGAAAAAGAAGAATTGCAGAAAACCATTGAGGAGGCAGTTACAAAAGAAAAAGAGCGATATGGACATGCCTTTCAAAAAGAAATACTTGCAGAATATATCCAAGCAGCCAAGGTGCTTGGTTCTTCTCCTTTCTTTCTTCCGGAAGATCCTCTTGAGGAGGATCATGCTCAGTTGGCTGTGATTTTTATAGGTAATGATTTAGAAATTTTTACTGCAGAAAACCCTATTCAAATCCAACTGGTACTCCGTCTCCCTTCCCGTTCAAAGCCTCTCTCTTTACCTAATCTCAAGGCCTTCATCGATGCTGTTAAATACCATGAACCTATTAAAATTTCAGGAAAAAAATATCTCTTCACTCCTCGTTCGTTCAGCAGCAACGAATGGGAGATTTTAAAACTGATCGCCGATCATGCGAAATTCTATGGCAGTCCGGAAGAAAAATATCTTCGAGTTGCAGAGCTTGACAAGGAAATCCTCGGGGCCATTTTAGCTAAAAGCTATGAATTTGTGACAGGCTCGTCTCCACCACTTGGAAGAATCAAAGAATCGTTGCCCCTTCCTTCTCTTTATTGTGGCAATCTTGAAGAGCCTGTTTGTTTTGCAACCATTCCAGCCAAAATCGAGTTTGAGATCGATACAATCGAAACTCCAGCTCCTACGATGTTACTCAAACCGATGATTGTTCTCGATGATATCAATGTTTCTCCCGGCGAAGGAATTCTTTTTGAATCAACCAGGCCTGGCATCATCTATCAAAATACTTATTATCGATTTTTAGACAAAATCCATCGTATTCATTTGCGTGAGATCAAAGCTTTCGAACATTGTACCATTCCAGAACCTCTATTTGGAACATTCATCGAAAATGGGATGCCCGTTTTGCGTTCATATGCCACCGTAAAAAATCCGGGTAAAATCAAAAAAATTGTCACGCTTCCTTATGTCGAACCTCTTAAAGCCAAGTGTAAAATGCACTATCTTAATGGAGAACTTGAAGCCTCTTTCTATTTTCTCTATGGGGATGCCGAAGTTCCTGCTGCCTTTAGTGAACTCAAGTACAATCATCTTTCTCTTTTTGAGACCAAAGATGGGATACTCGCCAGAAATCTTGTGGAAGAAAAAAAGCTTTTAGAAGCGATTTTTCAAGACTTTGTTTACAACGAGACAGAAGGGCTATTCAAGGTCAAAAGTGAGAAAAAGATCGTTGAATTTATGACCGAAATAATCCCTAAATATTCCGACAGAGTCGATTTTGATTGTCCAGAAAATCTCTCCGAGCAATTCATCTATGACGAGACTTCCTTCGAACTTAGACTCAAAGAAGGAAAAATGATTTCTCATTATGAGGTTGATTTCAAAGTTAATGGTTATCTTGAGGGAGTGGCGGTTGATCGTTTATGGGAATGCCTAGCCGCCAATAAAACCTATCTGGAGCTTTCTTCTCAAAATGCTGCCAGCAAGAGGGGAAAAGGAGGAAAACTGCCTCGCATTCTTGTGTTGGACCTCGAAAAGTTAGGGCCCATTGTTCAACTTTTTGACGAAATTGGGATTAAAACGCTTTCTACTCACAGAAGTTCATCTCCCCTCTGGAGCTTAACTACACTGACTCCTGATCAATTCAAAGGCCTTCCAGTCAAATTTTCTCTATCTTCCAAGCTTAGAGAGATCCAAAAGCAGATGATGGGGGATAAACCGATGCATGCTTCTGAAATTCCGTCTCAGATCAATGCCAGTCTTCGTAACTATCAAATTGAAGGGGTTAAATGGCTTGAGCGGATCAGAACCATGTATCTTGGTGGGATTTTGGCTGATGATATGGGGCTTGGAAAAACGGTGCAAGCTATCACGGCCATAACGCAGGCCATGCGTGAGGATAAAAGGAGCCTTTCTTTAGTTGTTTGTCCAACATCGCTCGTCTATAATTGGAAAGAGGAATTTTCTAAATTTAACCCCTCTTTAAAAGTATTGGTCGTAGATGGTGTTCCTCAGACGAGAAAAAAACTCATTAAATCGGCCAAAGAGGATGATGTGCTCATCACTTCTTATAATCTATTACAAAAAGATATCGAAACCTATGAGGAATATACCTTTAATTATGTGATTCTCGATGAAGCGCAACACATCAAAAATCGAGGAACTCGGAATGCGAAGTCGGTGAAACAAATCAGAGCTACCCACAAACTGATTCTCACTGGAACGCCGATCGAAAATTCTTTAGAAGAACTCTGGTCATTGTTTGATTTTTTAATGCCAGGACTTCTTTCTAGCTACGATCGATTTGTCGAAAAATATATCCGTAACTGTGGCGTGTACAGTTCTCAAGAAGTGACGAATCTCGAAAATCTAAGAAAAAAAATAGGCCCTTTCATTCTTCGTCGAATGAAAGAGGATGTATTGGATGACCTTCCCCCTGTGTCTGAAATTGTCTACCATTGTCATCTCAGCGATGAACAAAAAAAACTCTATCAATCCTACGCCGCATCGGCCAAAGAGGAGCTCTCTCGACTCGTTCAAAAAGAGGGATTTGATAAGGTTCAAATCCACGTTCTTGCAACTCTCACTCGGTTAAAACAGATCTGTTGCCATCCTGCCATCTTTGCCAAGGAAGCTGTGGAAGAGGGGGATTCTGCTAAATATGATATGTTGATCGAGCTCCTTCTTTCTCTCATCGAAAGCGGACATAAAACGGTGATTTTTAGTCAATATACGCGCATGCTTTCTATCATGCGAGATGATCTTCAGACAAGGGGAATTAAATTCTCCTATCTTGATGGATCGAGTAAAAATCGAATTCAAATCGTCAATAAATTTAATGAAAGTTCTGAAATACCTGTATTTCTCGTTTCATTAAAGGCGGGGGGATCGGGGCTTAACCTTGTGGGAGCCGATACTGTGATTCACTACGATATGTGGTGGAATCCAGCTGTTGAGAATCAAGCAACAGATCGAGTTCACAGAATCGGACAAACAAGATCAGTTTCTTCCTATAAGCTTATTACTCTCGACACAATTGAAGAAAAAATCCTTAGCTTGCAAAACAGAAAAAAAGAGCTCGTGAAAAAGGTCGTCTCGTGTGACGATGAAGCTTATACTAAGCTCACATGGGAAGAGGTATTGGAATTATTACAGGTATGAATAATGGAAAAGTTTTATGAGTAAATCTTTATCAGGGTTAAAATCAATTATTGAAACCCTAAAAATCAGAAAGCTCCCCTTTCATCGACTCGACAAGTTTTTTGGATTTTTCTCCAATGATATTGGGATTGATTTGGGGACAGCCAATACGTTGGTTTTTGTACGAGGTAAGGGAATTGTTTTAAGTGAACCTTCGGTTGTTGCGATCGACTCTGTGACAAACGATGTTCTGGCGGTGGGGCACAAAGCCAAAGCAATGCTTGGAAAAACCCCTCGAAAAATCCATGCAGTCCGTCCCATGAAAGATGGAGTAATCGCCGACTTTGAGATTGCTGAGGGAATGCTCAAAGCGTTAATCAAAAAAGTGACTCCCACACGGAGTCTTTTTCGACCAAAAATCCTCATCGCTGTCCCCTCTGGGATCACCGGAGTTGAAAAAAGAGCCGTTGAAGATTCAGCCCTTCACGCTGGTGCTCAAGAGGTCATCTTAATAGAAGAACCAATGGCCGCAGCGATCGGTGTTGACCTCCCTGTCCATGACCCCGCAGCATCAATGATTATTGATATCGGAGGTGGTACAACAGAAATAGCTATCATTTCTCTTGGAGGGATTGTTGAATCTCGCTCATTGAGAATTGCCGGTGATGAGTTTGATGAGTGCATCATTAACTATATGCGCCGCACTTATAACTTAATGATTGGACCAAGGACAGCTGAAGAAATTAAAATCACGATCGGTTCCGCCTTTCCTCTTGGAGATAAGGAGCTTGAAATGGAGGTCAAGGGACGAGACCAAGTGGCAGGTTTACCTGTGACAAAACGTATTAATTCTGTAGAGATCCGAGAATGCCTTGCCGAACCGATTCAACAAATTGTCGAATGCGTTCGTCTCACTTTGGAAAAGTGTCCTCCCGAGCTTTCTGCCGATCTGGTTGAACGGGGGATGGTTTTAGCAGGTGGAGGCGCACTCATCAAGGGACTCGATAAGGCGCTCACAAAAGATACAGGTCTTCCTGTGATCCAAGCGCCTCATCCTCTCCTTGCTGTTTGTTTAGGAACAGGAAAGGCTTTAGAACACCTTGATAAGTTCAAAAAACGAAAGGCGATGATTTAAAAATGTTACGAATTGAAACCTTATTCAATCAACAATTAAAGCAATGGATCGAAGAAGTTGTCGAACTTTGTCAACCGAATCGAGTGCATTTTTGTAATGGAAGCGAACTCGAAGCAGCTTCCCTCTGCAAAGAAATGGTAAAAAATGGCACATTCATTCCGCTTAATGATGAAAAACGCCCAAATAGTTTTTTAGCTCGCTCTAACCCTAAGGACGTTGCTCGTGTAGAGGACCGAACATTCATTTGCTCTAAAACAAAAGAAGAAGCAGGTCCCACCAATCATTGGGCAGATCCTAATGAAATGAAAGAGACATTGACAAAGCTATTTCGTGGATGCATGAGGGGGCGTACTCTTTACGTCATTCCCTATAGTATGGGTCCCCTTGGATCTAGTATCTCTCATATTGGAATTGAAATCACTGATTCTCCTTATATTGTCGTCAATATGCGAATCATGACCCGTATGGGGGAAGATGTGTTAGCCATTTTGGAAGATGGTCCTTTCATTAAAGGTCTTCATTCTGTTGGATCTCCTTTAAAAATTGGGGAAAAAGATGTTCCTTGGCCTTGTCGTCCCGAAGAAACAAGAATTGTTCATTTTCCTGAAGAAAGGAGCATCTGGTCATTTGGAAGCGGATATGGAGGGAATGCTCTTCTTGGAAAAAAATGCTTTGCCCTTCGCATCGCCTCTCGCATGGGACGTGATGATGGATGGATGGCAGAACATATGTTGATTCTGGGACTTACCAATCCGGAAGGGAGAAAAAAATATATCGCTGCAGCCTTTCCTAGTGCCTGTGGCAAAACAAATCTTGCGATGATGCAATCTGTGCTTCCTGGCTGGAGCATCGAAACAGTGGGTGATGATATCGCTTGGATGAAATTTGCCGATAATGGTCGTCTTTATGCGATCAATCCCGAGTCCGGATTTTTTGGTGTTGCACCAGGAACATCAGAGGAATCAAATCCCAATGCAATGGTCACTTGTTCCCGCAATTCGATTTTCACCAATGTAGCTTTGACACCTGACCAAGACATTTGGTGGGAGGGAATGACAAAGGAGACACCTCCCCTGTTAACAAATTGGTTGGGGCAGAAGTGGTCACCGGATTCTCCTAACCCTGCTGCTCATCCTAATTCACGGTTCACAGCTCCTGCAAATCAATGTCCTGTTATGGATTCTAACTGGGAAGACCCTGAGGGTGTTCCGATCTCTGCTCTCATTTTTGGAGGGAGGCGCTCCACAACGACTCCTCTTGTGTTTGAGGCTCTTGATTGGAACCATGGAGTATTGATGGGATGTATGGTTAACTCGGAAAAAACGGCAGCTGCTACTGGCAAAGTAGGAGAACTCAGGCATGATCCATTCGCAATGCTTCCGTTTTGCGGTTACAATATGGGAGATTACTTTGCACATTGGCTTTACATGGGAACAAAAACCACTCCCGACAAACTCCCTCGTATCTATTCAGTCAACTGGTTCCGAAAAGGAGAAGATCATGAATTCCTCTGGCCAGGGTTCGGTCAGAATGTGCGTATCCTCAAATGGATCTTCGAACGAATAGATGGCAAAGGAAAAGGAGAAGAAACTCCCATTGGAATTCTCCCCTCTCAAGCAGCTCTTGATTTATCTGGTCTCAATCTTCATAAAAATGCTATGGCCTCCCTGCTGAAGGTTTCAAAAGAGGAATGGCTCCAAGAGATCAAAGGAGCCCGGAAATATTTTTCTTTATTCGGCCCTCATCTTCCTCAAGAAATCTCTGATCAATGCACCCGGATTGAAAGAAGACTGCAAGGATAAATACGATGGGTTTTAGGCTTATTGTCTTGGGATGTTCTGGTGGTCCTGCAGAAAATAACCTTTCAGGCTATCTTTTGGCACCCTCAACTTCAGCCAATTTTATTGCTCTAGATGCGGGCACTCTTCTCAGCGGAATCTTTAAAGCCGTTGAACAGCAGGCTTTTGCTGATATTGAAACGGAGGATGGGAAAAAACTTTCTCAGGCTGAAGATATTTTCATTCATCAAATCAAATCCTATGTAATCTCTCATCCTCATCTTGATCATATTGCAGGGTTGGTGGTTAATTCTCAGAATGATGCCCCTAAAACTATTCTTGGTCTTGATACAACAATTGATGTGATTCGAGATCATTTGTTTAATTGGAAAGTATGGCCCAACTATGGTAACGAGGGGAACTCTCCTCAAGTTCCCCTTTATAAGTATCTTCGACTTACAGTGGGAGAGCAAACTTTGATTCCTGATACAAAAATGAAAGTTGAGCCCTTCCACCTCTCCCATCACAAGTATCCTTCAACAGCTTTCTTGATCGAATACAATGATGAATATCTTCTTTATTTTGGAGATACTGGCTCGGATAAATTAGAAAAAGTCAATTATCTCGACACAATTTGGAACAGAATCGCTCCCCTTCTTGCAGCGGGAAAATTAAAAGGGATGCTTCTTGAGTGTTCCTTTCCTAAACATCCTGCTCACAAGCAGCTTTATGGCCATCTTGATACACAATTATTTTTTGAAGAGTTGCATCTGCTAAAAGCAAAGGTGCCTTTTGATGCATTGAATGGATTGAAAGTGGTAGTCACTCATATGAAAGCTGAACTTGCCGCTTCTCCTGATGCGCGCACCATCATCCGCCTTGAACTTAACACCACGAATGATCTTGGGATTCAACTCATCTATCCCCAGCAGGGGATGAGAATAAACTTTTAATTGAGACTTTTATCAAGAGTATTTGAAACGAAACTATAAACCTGAGTTTTGGGTTTTTCTCCCTCGGATTCAGTGAGTTTGCTTGCACCTCTTTATGCTTTTTAACGGAAGTTCCGCGGTTTTCTATCGAGTGTCTGCAATACAACGGAAGTTCCCCCTTTTTTTTGCTCTTTATTTTCCAAGTATTTGAAAATGAAACATTAATTTTTTTTGACACAAA
>JAGRNW010000039.1:7126-12724 GCA_020440555.1 Chlamydiia bacterium | reverse complement strand
CAAAAAAACTACCTATAATCTTGCCCGAATCGCTTAATTTGTTTGCTGAAGCTAACAAGGGTCCAAGGAAATGGGGGCGGCCAGACTCGAACTGGCGAAGACCGAAGTCGAGGGATTTACAGTCCCTTGCAATTGCCGCTATGCGACACCCCCTTTTTAGAAATTGCTGGCGAAAGGACTTGAACCCTCAACCGTCCGATTACAAGTCGGATGCTCTACCAATTGAGCTACACCAGCCTAGGAAGAAAAGGGGTTATAACAAACTCATCACAATTCGTAAATCAGTTTTTTTCATCATCCTTTTCCCGAAAATCCTCCTGGGTCGTTTCAAACTCCCCTTGTGGGATCGATGTTGCTGACTTTCGAGGGGTGGGTTTTTTCTCTTCTTGGGCTTGCTGACCAAAAAAGGGTGATTTCTTCTCAGAGGGACCCTCGACACGAAAATCGTGACCAGTGAGCTTAAATTTTAGATTCTCCATTGTAGAAACTTGACCCTGAGAAGAGGTTCCAGCCTGCTGAAAAACAGAACCAGCTATTTCTGAGCTTGGAGTAAGGACCTTGGCTTTGAATTTTCTTTTCCCAGATGAAGTGTAGGTTTTACGCGCCTCATCCTGTTTTTTAAGGCAACACTGCTTATATTTTTTGCCAGAGCCGCAAGGGCAAGCATCGTTGCGCCCCACCTTTTTATCTATCATTTCTATCCATCAAAAAAACATAAAAAGTGAGCTCATTCTATCTTTTTTATTCTCTTATGTCCAATAAAAACACTCCGCTGTGGTAAACTTGGCCACCTTATGGATATCCCTGTTGCCAAGCCTCCCTGGAAAAAGTTAGGACGTCACCTTGAAAGTGTCTGTCGCAAGGCGCTTTTTGAGTATGAAATGCTCGATGGTGAGGCTAAACTTGCTGTTGCCCTGAGCGGAGGGAAAGATAGTCTCGCTCTTCTTTTTTTTCTTCATGCAATTTCTGGCAAAGGATTTCCCCCTTTTAAGCTTTATGCCCTTCATGTCAGAGGAGCTTTTTCATGTGGAGCCGGAATTGAATGGGGATTTTTAAAAATTATCTGTCAAAAGTTAAACATTCCACTGATCATCAAAGAATCCTCTATCAAAGAAAAAAATCTTTCTTGCTATCCTTGCTCGCGTCTTCGAAGACGTCTACTCTTCGATGCCGCAAAAGAAGAAGGCATCAAAACTATAGCATTCGGTCATCATCGAGATGATAATGCTCAAACTCTTTTGCTCAATATGCTTCATAAAGGAGAAGTGACTGGTCTTCTTCCCAAAATTTTTATGATCGATTACGAAATAACTATCATCCGTCCTCTTATTTTAGCGAGTGAAGAAGAGATCCGTCAATTTGCAAAAGATTACGGATTTATTCGCACGACCTGTCAGTGCCCTTACGGACAACGCTCGATGCGAAAAAAAGTGGACCAGGCCATCAGTCATCTGGAAGGACTATTCCCCAATATTCGCCAAAACCTTTCTCATGCGAGCTTGATTTATGGTTCCGACAAAGCCAGTTCAAAACAACTTAAAGAATCGAAATCTATGCATTCTACTTCAAGAATTGGGATTTCGGCTGAGCCAAAGCCCAATTCTTGAAGTAGAATGGGTATAGATAAACTCAAACAAAGGAAGTATCATGTTATGAAAAAACGTCTGAAAATTCTTCTTACAAATGATGACGGCATTAATGCACCCGGACTGCATCACCTCTACGAGGCCCTCAGAGAAGCTGATTTTGCCGATTTAGTGATCGCCGCTCCAGCCACTGAAAAATCAGGGGCTGGTGTATCAATCACGTGGGATCGTCCCATTCAACTCAAAAAAATCAGTTGGAATAAAAACACTCCTGCCTGGTCAATAGATGGATCTCCTGCTGATTGTGTGAAAATGGGTATACGAGTGATTTTTGATTTTATCCCCGATATGATCGTTTCAGGCGTTAATGCGGGTTCTAATGCTGGCCGTAATGTCCTCCACTCTGGGACAGTTGGCGCTGTAATCGAGGGTGTCCTTCGAGGAATTCCGGGTATTGCCTTTTCCTGTGAAGATGGGAAGGCACCAAACTTCCACGTAGCCAGAAAATATATTGCCACTCTCGTTAACTATCTTTTAAACCATCCTCTCGAGTCAGGATGTTTTCTCAACGTTAATTTTCCTCATGCAGCCCAAGATTTGGTCAAAGGATTTAAATTAACCCGTCAAGGAAAGGGACGTTGGTCAGAGGATCCTCAACTGCATCTTCATACCGAGCATGGACCTACTTATTGGCTGGGAGGCAAACCAGAAGAACTCGATGAAGAAGGAGACTGTGATATCTCCTACTTAAGGGAGGGGTATCTCACTGCAGTGCCCATCCACGCCCATGAACTCACATGCCTCCGCGAACTTGAGAACCGTAAGGAGGAATTTGAAGCTTTTCTGTTAAAAAAAAATGGAAAAATCTCCATCTAATTTTTTCATTGTGAAAAAAGCTACAATAGCATACTCTTCGTCCTTCTTTTGCATGGGCGTATAGCTCAGCGGTAGAGCACCTGTTTTACACACAGGCGGTCATAGGTTCAAATCCTTTTGCGCCCATTTATGCATAAGATGCGGGAGTAGTTCAATTGGTTAGAGCACCGCCCTGTCACGGCGGAAGTTGCGGGTTCGAGCCCCGTCTCCCGCGTTCTTTTAAAAGTTTTATGATAGCTAAAGTTCCCACACGTTCCAGTTTTGGAAAATTTTATCTCAAGAGTCTTCCTTGGTTTGTTTTAGGAGGTTTTTTAGCCGCGTTAGGTTTGGAAGTCTTTTTGATCCCTAATTATCTCATTGACGGTGGCATCGTGGGACTTGCCATGATTTTTTCTCATGTATTTGGCAAAAGCTATCTCCCCTATGCTCTTGTTGTTTTTAATATTCCATTTGTCTTTCTCGCTTACAAGCGTATTGGTAAAGGATTTGTCCTTGAGATGGTCACTGCCTTGATCATCTTTTCCATTTGTATTGCTGGATTCACCTATGTCCCGACTTGGCTTCATTTTAAACCCTTTGCTTTTCATGGAGATCAACTTGAAGTCATCGTCATTGGAGGTTTTATTATCGGCGCTGGCATTGGCCTTATCATTCGCAATGGAGGCTCCACCGACGGCACCGAAATTATGGGTATCATCATCAACCGAAAAATGGGATTTACGGTCGGACAGGTTGTTTTGGTTGTTAATATTTTTATCTTCGCTCTTGCTGGATTGATTTATCAGAATTGGCATTCTGCTTTTCAATCTCTTTTTGTCTATGTTGTCGCCACAAAAGTGATGGATATTGTTATTGTAGGCTTTGATGAAACAAAATCAGTGATGATCATTTCTTCAGACCCTCATAGGCTTGGCAAAATTTTAATGGAAAAATTAGGGGTCGGCCTCACTGTGATGTTTGGACGAGGAGGCTATAGCGGAGATGCTCGAGAAATTCTTTACATTGTTGTAGAGCGACTACAATTGGCTGAACTCAAGGTATTGGTTCATAGTGAAGATCCTGAGGCTTTTATCGCCATCGAGAATTTACATGAAGTGATCAATGGGCAGCAAAAATCGACGACAATTGGTCCTCCCCCCACCTAGGATAGAGGGCATGATCGATTTTTAGTGCATCTAGCACCCTTCCGACAATAAAATTTTCAATATCATCAACGCTCTTAGGTTGTGTATACCATGCAGGAATGGGCGGAACAATCGTAGCTCCTAAATTCGAGAGACGCAAAAGATTTTCTAAATGTAATGATGAAAGGGGGCATTCTCTGGGAACAATGACCAAGGGACGTCTCTCTTTCAAAGTGACGTCGGCAGCTCGGCGCAAGGCATTATCGGCAAGACCGCAAGCGATCGCAGCAACGGTGCCCATGCTACAAGGAATGATGACCATCCCCAGTGAGGGAAAAGATCCGCTACAAATCGAACACCCCACATCTTGATTGCTATGAACAGTGACAGTATTAAGAGGTTCAATAAATTTGGCTGAAGAGGCATACTCTTTGCCCATTTCAAGAGATGCGGCATAAAGAGCATGTTTGCTCATCACACAATCAATGTGATAACCTTTTTCTGCAAGAACACGCAGCAATTTATAGGCTAAAACAATGCCAGAGGCTCCGGAGACTCCTACAACCATTCTTTTCATATATACCCATCCCACCTCAAAAATTGTGATTTCGACAACGCGAAAGTTTCCACACTTAAACGATCGTAAGTGATACAATAAAAAAAATATGAGACCTCTTACAATCGTTCAAACCCAGAGCTTTGGCGCAATCGACACCCCAATTTTCGAAGTGGAATGGGGATAATCACGATCAGGATCAAAAGGAGAATGATAGACGATACAAGGGCATTAGACCAAAAGAAAAAATGAAAAACATCTTTTTTAAACAAAAATTTTCTCGTACTCCATAAAATAAAACCCGTCAATAAAGGAAGTGATAAAGTTAAAAAAACAGAGCTGATCGAAAGTCCCAGGCAACCTAAAAGGAGGCAAGTGGCAACGTGGAGGATAGTGGCGAGCTTGATGCTTTCTGCTTCTCCGATTCGCACAGGAATGCTATGAAGGAGGTGCCCTTTATCAAAAGTAACATCTTGAATAGCATAGATGATGTCATTGCCGCTGATGAGGCAAAAAGAGGCTATTCCCAAAACAAAAGCTGGGAAGGAAAGGTGATGAGTACAAGCAGCTGCTGCCATTAAAGGTGAGAGAAGGTGGACGCAACCTAGGACAAAATGGCAAAGAGAAGTGAATCGTTTTGTAAAAGAATAAAAGATCAGTAAGAAGGCAGCAAAAAAAGAAAGGAAAAAACATGTTTTTCCGAGCATTTGACAGCAAAGGATAAAGGCAATGAGAGTCGTCCAAGCAACTAATGCAGCGTTTCTAGGACTTAAACCTCCAGAAGGAATGAGACGATTTTGTGTGCGGAGATTTTTTTCATCGATCTTTCTGTCAATCAGTTGGTTGAATGTCATTCCGCTGCTTCTTGCAAAGAGAAAAGCAAGAAAGATAAGCACTCCCCTCTTGAAGTTGAATTCGACAGCCTCGGGGTGCGAGTAGATCCCTAAAAGAACTCCACTGATCATCAGCGGCAGGCCAAAAATTATCTGTTTAAATGCTGTCAGTTGTAGCAGTTTCATATTTGTGTTTATACTTAAGTTAAGGTATAGATTCCAGAATATAAGAGGTCATATGGAGCAAAAAAAACCTAAGTCTCATTTTGATGCTTGGAGGGTGTTTAGAATTCTTTCAGAGTTTGTGGATGGCTTTGAGACGATGACCGATATTGGTCCTTCTGTGTCCATTTTCGGTTCGGCAAGAAGTTGCCCTGATCATCCTTATTATGTTCTAGGTTCGACGGTAGCAAAGAAAATTGCTGAGAAAGGGTTTGCTATCATCACTGGCGGGGGGCCAGGAATCATGGAGGCTGCCAATAAAGGAGCCCAGGAAGCAAAAGGGAAATCGTGCGGAATCAATATTCCTCTTCCGTTTGAAGGAGAATCAAACCCGTTTATTGACCAAAAATATCGGATGAATTTTCGCTATTTTTTTGTTCGAAAAGTGATGTTTGTAAGAT
>JAGRNW010000039.1:0-7116 GCA_020440555.1 Chlamydiia bacterium | reverse complement strand
GCATTTGTTTTTCTTCCAGGAGGATTTGGCACCTTAGATGAACTTTTTGAAACGCTAACCTTGATCCAGACCAAAAAGATTCGAAAGGTTCCTATTTTTTTAATAGGAAAGAAATATTGGTCAGGGTTAGAACAGTGGCTAAAAGATATCCCTTTAAGTGAGAAAAATTTGGATGAATCTGATTTTCAGCTTTTCACGATCACTGATCATCCTGATGAAGTAGCAGATAAGATAGAAAGTCACTTTAAAGCTAAGGGGGACCAACCAACATTCGATCTTGGCGACTCTTCTCAGTGATCCCCTGCCAACCTGCATTTCTCACACTGATCACTCAGCAGAGTCAATTTCAAATGAATAGTTTTGCTCCATGAGATCGTCTATCGTCTTGATATCATAGTCACTAGCCTTAAAACGGTTCCAGAACATGACATATTTATGAAAGGGAATAGTTGAAAAGGGACCCTCAATCATAAATTCTCCAAGAGCCCTTCTCATCCGTTTGATCGCTTCTTCTCTATTTGATCCCTTAACAATCAACTTAGCGATCATCGAATCATAGTGAGGAGAAATTTTGTAACCAGGGTAACATGCACTATCAACACGCACATGCGGTCCCCCTGGAGGAAGATAATATTTAAGTTCTCCCGGAGAGGGAGAAAAATTTGTGGCCGGATTTTCCGCATTGATACGACATTGAATCACGTGCCCATCGTACTGAATATCACTTTGTTTGAAAGGAAGCTGCTCTCCTCTTGCAATTCTAATTTGCCAAGAAACAAGATCTATTCCCACCAATTCTTCGGTCACTGTATGTTCCACTTGAATTCGCGTGTTCATCTCCATAAAATAAAAGTTCTTATTAGCATCAAGTAAAAATTCTACAGTACCCGCAGAGGTATATTTGGCCGCTTGCGCAATCCGAACTGCCGCCGACCCCATTTGTTCGCGTAGCTCAGGAGTCAATTCCGGACTGGGAGCCTCTTCTATCAATTTTTGTCGACGACGTTGAATCGAACAATCTCTCTCCCCTAAATGCACAATATTCCCATGATGATCAGCCAAAATTTGTACTTCAATATGGCGAGGATTAACGATCATCTTTTCAAGGTAAACAGCCGGATTATTAAAACTAGATTCCGCCTCCGTTCGCGCAGCAAAAAAAAGACGAGAAAACTCTTCTCTATTTTGAGCAATCCGAATGCCCCTTCCTCCACCACCTGCTGATGCTTTAATAAAGACAGGAAACCCAATTTTTTCAGCGATTCTCGCAGCCTCCTCCACATCTTCAATGGTTCCATCCGATCCGGGAATTACCGGACAGCTAGCTTCCTTAGCAATAGATTTTGCTTGGGCTTTATCCCCGAGTAATGAGATCGCTTCGGCTGTGGGGCCAATGAAAGTTAAACCACAACTTTCGCAGATGGAAGCAAATCCTGCATTTTCACTCAAAAATCCATAACCAGGATGGACAGCATCTGCCCCCGTAATCTCACAAGCAGAGAGAATATTAGCCGTTTTTAGATAAGATTTTGCAGCAGGGGCCTCGCCAATACAGATCGCTTCATCCGCGTGAAAAACATGAAGAGCATCATAATCGGCCTGAGAATAGACCGCCACCGTCGCAATCCCAAGATCACGACAAGCACGGATCACTCTTACAGCGATTTCTGAACGATTAGCAATCAATACTTTCTTCATCACACAACTCGAAAAATTTGTGTTCCAAACTCAACTGGATCTCCATTATTCACCAAGATCTCAGCAATCTCTCCATTCATACCAGCCTTTACTTCATTCATCACCTTCATCGCCTCAATGATACAAACAAGTGTTCCACTATCCACTTTGTCACCCACTTTAATGTAGGGAGGATCATTAGGAGAAGAAGAAGTATAAAAGGTCCCTACCATGGGAGAGGTGATAAAACACCCCCCTTTGATTGACGGGTTGGAGACAATCTCCTGTTGCTGAAAAGAAGGTTCTAATTGGAAATCAGCAGCAACCGAAGAAGACATCGGCACATTGGTCGACACCTCTTTTTCTAATTCAAGTTCAAACCCCTCTTTTTTTAAGACTACCCGCTTTATCTCATTACGGCCCATTGCAGCCATCAACTTTTCAATTTGCTTAAGATCCATGATTCATTTATATCCGTTGAATATATTCTTTTTGACGGGTGTCAACTTTAATAACATCCCCCGCTTCGATAAAAGGAGGGACCTCAATCACAGCTCCCGTTTCCAATACAGCTTTCTTTGTTGTACTGGAAAGAGCTGTCTCCCCCTCTGTTTTAGCCACCATTAATTCTAAAAACTGAGGAAGCTCAACAGAAAAAATTGTTTCTCCATAAAAACAAGCTTGAAGTTCGACTCCTTCTTTTAAAAAATGCACTTTATCCCCAATAACATCGACGGGAACCTCTACTTGATCAAGGTTGCCAATATCCAAAAAGAGGTAGTTTTTTCCTTCTAGGTAGAGATATTCAAGTCGCCTTTCCTCCAAGGAAACCTCCTTCACCTCTTGTCCCAATTTAAAATTTTTCTCGATCATCTCTTCTGTCAAAAGATTGCGTAGTTGAGCCTTGATAAAGGGCTGTCCTCGAGTCATTGTGACCTTAACACTTGACTCAACTCGAAAAAGTTTCCCATCAACGACTAATGTCATTCCAGGTATGATTTGATTGCTAGTTATCATTTTGGACATTCAATCGCCCTCATTTTTTCAATGCCTTTAGATAAATTGGGTTGAGTAAAAAGATACGTACCTGCAATTAGAACATTAGCCCCAGCTTCCACACAAAGAGCCCCCGTTTCATCAGTAATTCCACCATCCACACCAATTTCATAGGGAGGAATATTTTGTATTTTATCCTGAGAAACAATTTGTCCTTTGTAACGTATTCTCTGTTCGTCAATCAATTTGCGGGTAAATTCAATTTTTTTTAAAACATCATATTTAAACGCCTGCCCTCCAAAACCGGGGTGAACAGTCATTAAAAGAAGGTAGTCTGCTTTAGTTAAAAATTTTGGAATAAATTCGTTCGAGGTTTCAGGACAAAATGCAAGGCCGGCCTCCACGTTGCACTTTTGGATATATTGCAAAGTCTCTTCCACATCCTCGGTTGCCTCAAAATGAAAAACAATGCGATCAGCCCCTGATTCAATCAGCCTTTCAATGTAGTTAAAGGGATTATAAACCATGATATGGACATCCAAAAAAAGGTTCGTAGCTCGATTAATCGCTGCAATCGCCTTAGGTCCCATTGTTAAATTAGGGACAAAATGCCCATCCATCACGTCAAGATGAAGGAGATCTGCGCCCGCGTCTTCACACCTTTTTGCCTCATCAGCTAGTCGACCAAAATCTCCCGCGAGAATCGACGGAGCAACCTTTATTTTGTTTTTCATGCATTCCAGATCTTAAAAAAACAATCTATCTTGATGCCTTATTTTCTTTTGAAAGTCAAGAGAAAATCATAAAAAATATCAAAAACAAACTTATTAATTTTCTCTTGTAATTAAAAATGTTGATCTGGTATCTTCGAAAAACTATTATCATTTCAATAGTTTTTTAAATGACCAACTCAGAAAAAAAAGAAGAATTTTTCTCCTCTCGGTGGGGTCTGATCCTTTCAATGATTGGAGTCGCGGTGGGAGCAGGAAATATTTGGCGTTTTTCCCGCATTGTGGCTCAAAATGGTGGAGGATCTTTCATGATTCCCTGGACGGTTTTTTTATTTATCTGGTCAATCCCTCTTGTTATCACGGAGATCGCGATGGGAAAACTGACCCGAAAAGCACCTATCGGAGCTCTCGCATTAACAGGAGGAAAGTCTATAGGATGGATGGGAGCCTTCATTGCCACTGTAACGACAGGAATTCTTTTTTATTATTCCATTGTCATCGGCTGGGGGTTCGTTTACTTTCTTTATAGTATCACTGGAGTTCTCACCCGCAATCCTGACCACTATGCCGTCTGGCAATCTTTTATCCATAGTTATCAACCATTATACGCCCATGTGCTTGCCGTCGGAACCGCTTGCTGGATAATCTACAAAGGGATCGTCAAAGGAATTGAAAAAACAAATAAAATTTTAATTCCTTCTCTTTTAGTCATGATTTTCATTATCTGCATTCGAGCCGTGACACTTCCAGGCGCTTGGGAAGGAATCAAATATCTTTTCACGCCTCATATGGAGGATCTTTTAAACTATCGAGTATGGATTGAAGCTTTGATTCAGAACGCCTGGGATACCGGTGCCGGCTGGGGACTTCTTTTAATCTACGCAGGTTATATTCAAAAAAAAGAAAGCGTTACTGTCAATGGGTGTATCACCGCTGTTTCGAATAATGCCATTTCTTTGATCATGGGAATCACAATTTTTTCTGCTGTTTTTTCTCTTGAACATCTCTGGGGAATTGAAGAACTCAAACATGGAGTCGCAAGCACCAATACGGGTCTCACTTTTATTTACATCCCTAAAATTTTTGAACAACTGCCTGGAGGGCCCATTATCCATCTCGGGTTTTCCGCAATCTTCTTTTTAGCCTTTTCCTTTGCTGCATTGAGTTCAGTGATGTCTATGTATCAACTGACAGCTCAAGTGTTCAACGAACTAGGCATCCCACGCAACACCGCTATCTGGATAACAGGCATTTTGGCCATTCTTTTAGGAGCTCCATCTGCTCTTTCGATGGCTTTCTTCGATAACCAAGATTGGGTATGGAGTAGTGGTTTAATTGTTAACGGTTTATTTATTGCGATTGGAGTGATCCGCTACGGAGTTAACCGTTATCGATTAGTTGCGGTTAACTCTTCGAAAAGCGATTTCAAAATAGGGCGGATCTACAATTTTATGATTGCTTTTCTTGTTCCAACGCAGGCTGTTATTCTATTGATCTGGACTTTCTACCGTAGCGTAAGTGAGAGTGGCATCAAGGATTTCTGGAATCCTTTTCGTCTCTACAGTATCGGATCTCTCATCTTTCAATGGGGAATTTCAATGATTTTATTTTTAATTTTAAATAGATGGCTTGTCAACCGCACTCTAAAAAATAAATAACCCCATATTTCTAATATTGGGTTGTTTATGATCGTTCAATCGCGGGAACTTTTGCATTGCCAAAAACCAATTCTTGAAGTGGAATGGGTATAGTTTCTGATCGCCCACATTTTTATGTTCTGCCTGAACAGGACTTAATGGAACCAACGGTGAAGGCGATTAAAGCGGCAAGAGAAATGGCAAATATGGAACTTCCTCCCACTATCATCCAAAATCCGATTGCTCCAGAGATAAAAGAAATTGTTCCAGTAAAAGCCAGTGCTCCTCCAATGATGGAAATGATTGAAAGAACCAAGACAATTGTCGAGCCGGTATCGACAGAGATGCAACAACATTGTTTTAATTTTACATTTCTGCGCAAGAAGAACGGATTTTTTTTGTAATCATAATTTTGTGTATCTATGAGCGTTTCAGCAACTGTCATATCATCTTTCTCCAAAAAAAAAATAAATTTTTAACACAAGGCATTCTTACTAACTCACGTCATGAAAAAATTACTCATAAGAGGAAAAATGGAGACAAGATACGAAGATCATGACGTGGCACGATCTCTTATGAATTATTCTAAAAGAATGATCTCAATTCGGCTGGCCAACATTTTGCCTCTCGTAAGCTGTTAAGTGGATATTAAGATGTAGCTAACATTTTTTTAAATAGAATTTTTTTTTCGAATTATGCCTATACTTGGGTGGCTAGAAAATGAAAAATTTTGACTTTGAAAAAACCTCGAATTTGAATTGCAAGAACAGGTTCTAAAATGGAATATACTCTTTCAGACAAGAAAAAAATGAATCGGGCAATGCGGATTTCTTTTTGTGTGGGAATCTTTATGTTGGTCATGAAAACTTATGCCTATTTTATCACTGATTCCTCAGCGATCTTATCCGATGCGGCAGAGTCTATTGTTCATGTTTTTGCAGTTGGATTTGCTGTTTACAGCATGTGGTTGAGTCTTAAACCAGCCGATCGGGATCACGCCTATGGACATGATCGCATCGCTTTTTTTTCCGCAGGTTTTGAAGGGGCCCTCATTCTGATTGCTGCTATCTTTATTGTTTATCAGGCTATTTTTAAACTTATTCATGGTATTGAATTAAAGCATATCGATCTTGGAATGTTATTTGTTGTCGTTGCCACAACATTGAATGGTTTTTTAGGAATCTATTTGGTGCTAAGGGGTAAGAAATATTGTTCCCTTGTACTGGAAGCTGATGGGAAGCATATTTTAACCGATTGTTTCACGAGTTTGGGGGTAATCATTGCTCTTGTTCTCACTCGCCTCACTGGTTGGCTGATCTTAGATCCCTTAATTGCGATTGCGATCGGTCTCAACATTCTATGGACAGGAACTAAACTCATTCGAAATGCAGTGAGTGGGTTGATGGATCGAATCGATCCTATTCTTGTCAAGAAACTGGAAAGATTGCTCACGTCTCTCTCGGTGGAGTTTAGAATTGAATTTCATCGACTTCGGTACCGCAATGGAGGGAACCGTTTGTTGATCGAAACCCATCTTCTCTTTCCTAAAACACTTTCAATTAGTGAAGCTCATGAGGTGGCAACAAAAATCGAAAAAAGGCTTGAAGAAGCGATCGAGGATCCCCTTGAATTCATCACGCATTTAGAGCCCATTGAAGGGCATGATGAAATTCACACTAAACTGCTTGGTAGAGCTGGTTGAGAACCTGTCTTCAGTCAAAAAGGCGCCAATTTTGATTGTGAAATCTCAGTTCGGTTTTAAATCAGCAAATGCTCCATATTAACCTGAGTTTTGGGTTGTCGAAAATCAATTCTTGAAGTGGAATGGATATAAATAGGATAGCTCTGGGGTGGGGTGAGACAAATTTAATAAAATTATGCGGCTTTCTCCAGAGAAACTCCAGCTAATTCTCGTGTAAATTTTTTCCTTTTCTTTTTTCGATGCCGTGATCCAAAAGCCTTTTTTCGTCTCGATAATAACGTGGGTCCTATTTGCTCAGCTGCCCATGAGTCAACATCTGCCGTTTTGACTTCTCTCATTGCTGCATGGATCGTATCAGCATCTATTTTTCCAA
>JAGRNW010000038.1 GCA_020440555.1 Chlamydiia bacterium | reverse complement strand
GTGTAAAATATAATTTTTTCGGGCACCGGCACGGGCACGCTCACGGGCACGAAACTGACTTATGCAAGATGTCTATTATCAACTTGTGTATTTTTCAAAGTGTGAGGGACCGACATGTATGATTCTATGGTTCGCGAAGAAAATTTTTGGAATCATTTTATAGTGCTCACGATTTTCTCGAAAATATTAATAACGATAAACAATTATGCTCTTATTTACATGCTGGTCGCTTAGATATTCAAGAAATTGGGATTGGCCTTTTCTTTATTGCTATCAAGTCTTTTTAATCAAAAGACCCTGCAGAAAGAGGGCTATTTGATGGGCATGTGTGAATGACGGAACAATACAATGGTTTCAAGACGTCGATTATTAAATAGATGAAGATCCCCCTTTTCATCGAGTTGGACGCTATGCTTTCTAAAATACAGAGTAGGATAACCTAAGACATAAACGGGTTGAGAATGCACCGTTCCCAGTCTGTTTTTTTCACCAAAGGCTAAAAGTTTTTTCTTGTCATCTTCACTCACGTTTAAAACTTCAAAATGACCATTGGAAAGATAAGGAGTAATCGCTTGTTTAAAAAATGAAAGAGTCTCCTCCTGAGTCAATGCATCAGTGTTTAAATAAAGAACGTTCGCCTGTCGGAGTTTGGGAAGTTCGTTTTGATAAAATTCTCGATAGGCATATAAAAATTTGAGTTCTTCGCCTGGCCAAGGAATTTCATCATTCATACGATGCCTTCGTTCTAAACAAATGTCGGGAGTTCCATCAAGGACAATGACAAGGTCAAAATCAGTATTAATATCTCTATCTCTTTCTAAAAGAGCACGATGTTTTGAATAGTAATCCTCTCTATCCGTCAATTTATCAAAGGCATAGGCAAATGCCAAATTAGTGATATAGCTTCGATCTAGAAGAAAACAAGCCTCCTCATCCCCTAATTGTTCCAAAATGGCAAAACGGTTCATCCACATCTGATGATAGATATCTCCCTGGACATCCGTTGAATCGTTTTGCCATTTTGAGTTGGGCTCAGGAGAGAGTTCAGAAAGCATCACCACTTTCTCCTTCCAAAGAGAAACCAACTGCAGCAGGGACGTTGTTTTTCCTGCACCCGCCATCCCTTCAATCGCCACAATTGTTGGAAGAACACCGTGCAGGCAAAAAGAAAACAAACAAAAAAATAGAACGAGCATAAGATGCAATGCCATCAACATGAGAGCCCTCCAAACCATAGTTTTGCAGCGCAGGGTAATGGAGACATACAAATAGCGCAAAATAAAAAATGCCTAGCAAGAATTTATACTCATTCCACTTCAAGAATTGGTTTTTGGCTGTGCCAAAAACCAATTCTTGAAGTGGAATGAGTATACAATCGGCGTTGCAATCAAGTCCTCTTAACATTAACCTATCAAAAATTCTGAATGAAAGAGCTATGAACATTGGAATTGATGAACTTCATCTCTATTTACAAACCATCCTAAATGCCTATGGAGTCCCCAACAAAGCGGCTAAAATCACCTCCGAAATATTGGTTGAAGGAGATCTCAGAGGATATAAAAACCATGGAATCCATCGTATTTTTCAAATTCTTGACGGAATAACCAAGGCGACCATCAAGCCTCGTGCAGCTTCCTGTCTCATTAAAGACCACCTTTCAACGGCTGTAATCGATGCGCGACACTCGCTTGGATATCCCGTTGGAAAACAAGCTATGGAACTCGCCATTGCAAAAGCCAAGATAAGTGGGCTGGGGATGGTAGGCGTGATCAATGCCTCTCATCTTGGAATCCTCTCTTACTACGCAGAACTTGCTAGCGCTTCTAAATTTCTAGGCATTGTGATGTCAACCTCATCAGCTGCTGTTGTATTAAAAGGGGGAAATAAAAAAACATTTGGAACAAATCCATTCTCCTACTCTATCCCTTATCATCCCTATCCCATCACGGCTGATTTTGCAACTTCAAGGGTTGCAAGAGGGACGATTTACGAATATTTAGAAAAAAACATATCCATTCCTTCAGATTGGGCGGTAGATCGACATGGAAGTGTCACCACATCCCCTGAAGAAGCTCTCATGGGGGGGCTGCAATCAATGGATGGAGGAATTAAAGGCAATCTTCTCTCCCTTCTCATCAGCGTTTTGGCAGGTCATCTTATCGGTGGGGAGATCAACCCTAACGTAACAGGCACACGAGATATGCGCCAAAAACCAAATAAAGGAGATCTTTTTTTGGCCCTCAATATCGAAGCCTTTACTGAGATGCGTCGATTTGAGGATAAAACAAAAGAACTTGTCTCATTCATTAGCACTCAAAAAAGTGCCTTTAGAATTCCGGGGAGTTATTCTCATGAGAGCATCCAAAAATTCCTTCAAAAAGGAATCGAGATTTCGCCACAACTTGAAGAACTTTTCACGAGACACAAATGTTTAAACAAATAAATCCAGACGAGTTACAGGCAGAAGCCATCGATTTTTTTTTTAATGAAGCTGAAAAAATCAAAAAAGTTCATCGACTTCTTTTAAGAGGAAGTGGATCTCATCTCACTGCCACACGAGGATGGAGCGATCTTGACTTTTCTGTGATTCTCCATGAAATCAATTACGATCGCCTTTGTGAGATCAGGAATCTCTATCGACAACTCATTGATTTATTCCCTGACAAAGTGAGCATCACTGTGGTGAGTACGCAAGATTTTTTAAGTCCTTTGCATCATCATGGAACCAAGCCTATTTATTACTCCAATACCCTCGAAGGGCGTCCCTTATTTGAATTAAAAACTCATTTCATTTCTTTAGAAAAGGCCCTTAAACTTGATTGCACGACCAATTTGGCCTATCTGATTCATGACTTAAGACGTCGATTCATCGTTTTTAATGACAAAGAAGATATTAGAACATTTGTACTCCATCTCCTTCGAAGGACGAGACACATGATCAGAGATTCCATGTACATCCTAACCGGAAAGGAAGTTGAGGACATCAAAAGTGCCGATTTTCAAAAGATATTTCCCTTAATGGATTCCTCTTTTTTAAATGTCCTCACAGAAACAAAAATAGATTGGCCAACAATCTCAACAAATAGCGAAAAAATAGAACACCTCATCATCAGAGCCTATTCTTTTATTGAATCCTTTTATGAACATTTAATTCCCAGCATGAACCAACTGTGGTTGCCATGACCTCCGCTATTATAGCAAACGCATTATCACGTTCTTTTCCTGTTTCTGAACCCACAGTTGGTTTTTTTTCGAAGTTACGTCAACTGATTGCCCCCAAAATTAAATACTATCTTGCTGTTGATCGTCTCAATTTTGAAATCGCAAAAGGGGAAAAAGTTGGACTTATTGGTCTCAATGGAGCTGGAAAATCGACAACGATCAAGATGTTAACTGGAATATTGCACCCAACTTCTGGAACTGTTGAGGTATTGGGCCTTGTCCCCTCACGTCAAAGAAAACAATTGGGTCACTCCATTGGAACAATTTTTGGTCAAAAATCCCAACTTTGGCAGCATCTTCCTGCTGCAGATACTTTCGACTTTTTAACCAAAGTCTATCGTTTGGATCCTAGGGCTTATCGTGTATGGCGCGATGAGCTCATTTCTTTATTCAATCTCTCTGCGTTTTTAAATAAACCTGTGAGGCAGCTTTCGCTGGGTCAAAGAATGCGATGCGAAATCGTCGCCAGCCTATTGCATCAACCTGCTATTTTGTTTCTTGATGAACCCACGATTGGACTCGACATCAATGCAAAGCTGATGATTCGGAATCTACTCCAACATTTTTCAACTCAATTCCATACGACTCTGATCTTAACCTCACATGATATGACCGATGTAGAACAACTCACGGACCGTGTGATCGTTCTCGAAAAAGGGAAACTACTGATCGACAAAAAAATGGAAGAACTCCGCCGCGCCCAAAACTTGTCTCTGGAGGAGTGCTTGTTTGATATTTATAAAACGCTCGACTGATGTTCTATTTATTTCTTTCAAAGCTCTTCTTTTTACAAGGGATCAAATCCTACAAATCTCTCTTGGGTTTAAGTACCCTTTTAATCACCTGTTTGCTGATCTTTTCTCATCTTTGGAAGGTTGTCTCGTTCACGACCTCCTCGCTTCCCTTGAAGACGCATGAATTGCTTTGGTACATCACTCTTAATGAATGGATTCTTCTTTCTGTCCCTTCTATCCACATTGAAATTGAGCAAGAATTTCGGGATGGGCACATGATTTATCTACTTACAAAACCCATTTCCTATTTGAAATTTAAGTTCTTTCAAGGGTTGGGGACACTTCTATTTCAACTCGCGGCGCTTGGGGGCATCGCATTTTCTTTTACCACCTTCATGACAAAAACATTTCCCTTTACCTTCCTCTCTTTTACTTTGACCATCCTTTTAGGGATAAGCGCTGCGGTCACTTCCCTTCTTTTTCATCTTTATATTGGACTGTTCGCATTTTGGCTCCATGAAGTGAGTCCCATGCACTGGATCTGGCAAAAATTTTCTTTTATTTTAGGAGGACTTTTTATCCCTCTTTCGCTCTACCCAAATTGGCTGCAAACAGCCTCCTCTTTAACTCCCTTCCCCTGGCTTTTAGGAGAAAGAAGCCTCTGTCTTTTTGATCCAACTCGTGCCTGTCTATCAGTTGCCTGCGCATTAATTGGCTGGGGAAGTTTAAGTCTTATTCTCCTCACTCTCACTTATAAAAAAATTCAAAGACAATTTATGACCCACGGAGGATAAATGAAATTTTTTTTTAGCTTGATCCTGATCAGCCTGCGCTCCTCTCTGAGGATGCGTGGATTATTTCTATTCGAATTTTTTTTAATGATCTTCAATAACTTCCTTTTCTTTTCTCTTTGGTGGCTGTTTTTCGATCAATTCACAGAAATCAATGGATGGGATGTTCAAGATATGACAGCTCTTTTTTTAATTGGGACGGGAGGCTATGGGATCATGCTTGTTTTTTTTGGGGGAGTCAAATATCTGTGTCGCATGATTATCAATGGTGAGCTCGACATCTTCCTCACCTGTCCCCGATCTCCTCTTCTTCATATTTTAGGAAGTCGATGTGTAGCAAAAGGATGGGGAGATCTCATCACTGCCTTTATTTTGATCTTCATCGGTGGATTTAGAGAACCTATTTCTATTTTTCTCCTTTTGAGTTCAATGATTCTCGCCTCACTTGTATTCACTGCAGTGGGAGTCATCACACACAGCATGGCCTTTTGGTTGGGCCCCATTGAGCATTTGGCCAAGCAGTATTGTGATGCTGTTGCCATTTTGACAATGTATCCACCCAATATTTATACAGGAATGTTGAAGATCATGATATTCACTTGTTTGCCAGCTGGCGTGATTGGTTATCTGCCTGTTGAACTCCTTAAACATTTCACTGTATTAAAATTCGTCGCCACCTGGCTCGCTTCTCTCCCTTTTTTGGGAGTGGCAATGATGGTCTTCAATTTAGGCTTAAAGCGGTATGAATCGGGGAATCAATTTCTAATCCACTGAAATATTTCGCCTCAGCTTCTTCAAGTTCCTTTAAATTCTGATAATCAAAAATTTCTTTTACTGAGGCGACTTCAGATTCGATCGAATTAAGGGATTCCTCATGGTAAATTCTCCGAGTCACCTCCTCCATGGCACGAATTGAAGAACGAAAAGTATGGTTAGCCCAAATCACCATGCTAATATTAAGTTTTCGATAGAGATCTGTGGGAGTTGAATAGTATTTTGTGGGGATTACAATGATAGGACATTCATGATTCCAATCCTTCATAAAAGAGAGAATGTCCTCTGCGGTGTTTTTTTTACTATGGACGACAAGAGCATCAGCTCCAGCCTCTCTGTAAGCATACGCTCTTTCTAAAATATTTCCCTCTCCAACAACAAAGGATTCTAACCTAGCCACTATAACAAAATTGGGATCTTGATGAGTATCCTTGGCCGCCTTAATTTTACCCACAAATTCTGCAATTGAAGCAAGTCCCTGCCTGCCTTCTTGAAATGAATTCTTTTTAGGAAACTCCTTATCTTCGATGCAAACTCCGGCAATTCCTCGTTTTTCAAGCCCTTGAATAAACCGTCTAACATTGTTAAAATTTCCATGTCCTGTATCGCCATCCACTAAAATGGGAAGTGTGGTCGAATCGGCCATATACTCTAACATATCGAGCACTTGGGAAGCCGATAATTCATTATTATCCCGCACACCAAGCGAGGCTGACATAGTCAGGCCACTGGCCCAGATCCCTTTGAATCCCGTTTTCTCAACGATTTTTGCGGAAATTCCGTTGTGGGCTTCCATCAAAAATTCCAGCTTTTTACTAAAAAGAAGATTTTTTAATGCGACCTTTTTGTTGTGTTGCATAGTGCACCTCTTATAGTGATTATCAATTCTTCTCTTACCAAAGTTGGAAGAGTAAATCCCTTGTCATAGGGAGCATAGTTTTGTCCATAACGGTCATCAATAAACTCGATACCACCAAAAAAACGCTTAGTCTGATACCGTGGGACAATATGGATATGGAGAGAGGGACACACATTGCCAAGAGAAGCATAATTGAAAAGGTTTGGAGCAAACAAGCGATCGATTGTCTCCGTCACAGATTGTCCCAATTGATACAACTCCTCCCTTTCTTGTTGATTGATCTCAAAAAAATTGATCACACCCTCTCTTTTGATCCATAGGTAGGTCCTGCCTAAGTAACATTGATTAGGGTGCAAATAGAGTTCAAAAAAATCGAAGCTTTTAATGAGTAGAGAGTTGTATTCCATACTGTTCTAAGCCAAATTTTAGATCTCCTTGATAGAGAAACGTGTGAGCTCCTAGCTGTTTTGCAATATTAAGACAATCTTGCCCATCATCAATAAAAAGAATTTCGCTCGGATCACACTTACACATATCTACTGCAATCCGAAAAAGTTTTTCGTTTAATTTATTCAGACCATAAATATAAGAGTAAATTTCATAAGTGAATAGTGATTTAAATTGAAACTTACTCTCCAAATAGTTGACTCTATCTTCAATGTTTCCAGAAAAAATTCCCAAAGGATATTGCTTACAAAGTATCTTCGTAAACTCCCAGACAGTTGGATTCAACCGAAAAAAGGAGTACCAAATCTTTTTAATATCCAAGACATTGCAAATAGATGGATATTGATCACTCATCTTTTCCCAGTAGCTTTGGGAGTCAATTTTACCGGCTCGTAAATCCCAAGAGAGAGGGCCATAAAAAATCTTCTTTAAAGAACGACGGTTGATAGAGAATGTTTGAACCAAAAATTCGATGGCATTTTTTGTTCCGTTTTCGAAAAGAACACCACCTAGGTCAAAATAAATCACTTTGATCATCCCTTCACCTCTTCCCACGTCACTTGATCCCCCTCTTGCACACCAAGTGCATCGGCAGAATGCTTTGATCTCACTTTCCCTAGTTCTGGCAATCCTCCTAATGAGCTCCCTTGAAAGACAACCCATGTCCCATCAGCAGATGTTTTTAAATTCTTTGAAAACAACCCCTCAACGGAAGCTCGTCCATTGATGAGAATCTTCAGTTTTTGTTGATCTTTAATTCCCTTTGGCGGAGGAGCTTTGATCTTCATCAAACCAAAGTTATCGCAATGCACCACAGTTCCCTCTGCTATAGGATACCGATACAAAAAGGAAGATTCTCTTTTCAATCCTAATGCTTGGGGAACGGCTCCGGCGACTAACTTAGCGGCTGTAGGAACTTGGACGTATTTTCCTCCAAATGAACGACCATCTTTTGATCGACAGATCTGATTTTCATAAAGAAATTCTAATCCAAAATCTTCGATGAGCCAGCCAAAGTACCCAGAGTTATTTCCCACAAAGGTGATTCCATGTTTGGTCTTTCCAAAAATGCGCGCAGGATTTTTAGATGTGGCATTCATGATGACAAGAAAAAGAGTTCCGCACGGATAATGATCCGCCAAAAGACGAATAGAAAAAGAGGCATTCACAATCGAAAATGGCTTTATGGCAACCGGAGGATCCAGCGTGACATCTAAAACACCATTCTCTTTCAAGGCGTTACTTAGGACAACATAGATTTCGTTGTAAGCAATATCATAACAATCTGTAAACACGACAATTTTATTGATTTTTTCCATTAACAGACCCCCATCAGTTCACGTTGATTTTGGGGTGTATAAAATGCGTTTGGTTGAGGATCCTTGCCCAAATCACCAAGCAACCTTAATTGCCTTGGAGATACTCGTGAACGAACAGTTGAAGAGAGCTCCTTGAAGTAAGGACGGCACCAAAATTGCCCATATCTAACACTCACACTTTTGCGCACACAATCGGAGCGATTAGGGGCTACAGCATGCCACAAAGACCAGGGATGAATCGAAACATCTCCTGCCTCGACAATCAATTGCTTAGCATCAGGAGGCATTTCTCCTTTTTCAACATAGGCGTTACACGAAGGAATCAAACAATTTGGATGATAATCATTTACAGGAACTTTATGGCTCTTTGGTATCAAAGTGAAATTGCCCCAATTTTCGCCAGGAACATCCGTAAGAAAAAATTGAACCTTAAGTTGTAAAATTGGCATGCCTTCAACGGGTTGAAATTGTTGTAAGGCGGGCCCTCCGTCTGTGTGAAAACGACAGAGATCTGAAAGAGATTGATTAGGTTTGCGAATAAACACATCCACTCCTAGTACTTGCAAATAAGGACCCACAAGAGCCACAATTTTATCAAAGACTTTAGGATGATCAAGAAGAACATCAAAGGCCTCAGTGTGTTCAATTGCCTGTAGGATGTTAAAAAATTCGGCTCCGTGATTACCTAAAAAGGAGGGCTTTGTCTCTGTATTCTCAAATTTTTCTTTATTCCCTGAATACTCTTTTAAAATTTGATCCACAGCTCCCACCATCGACTCAATCTCCGTCGACGAAAGAACATTTTTGAGATGTAAATACCCGTTATTATTCCAATTCTTTTGGCTTTCAACATCTAATTTAAATTTTTCCATTACAACCTACTGTAGTTATTTTGGATTAACAAAAAAATTAAATTAAAATTACAAATGTTTAACGTCAAGCTAAAACTTTGGTTGATACAAATTTATGATTAAATAAATTAGGAGATTTGCTTGATTTTCAATCATGAGGAATTTATTATGTTCTAGATAAAAGAAAGTGATTTATTTAGATTTAGAGAGATTAAAATGAGAAATTTAAACAAACCTTTTTTAGTTGTCACGGGTCCTTGCGTCATTGAAAGTGAAAAACATACATTAGAATGTGCAGAAACACTCAAAAGGTTATTTGAGAAATTTGCCTTTGATTTCATTTTTAAAGCGAGCTACGACAAAGCCAATCGAAGCTCAATCAAAAGTTTTAGGGGGCCAGGCCTTCAAACAGGACTTAAAATCTTAGAAAAGGTGAAAAAAGAGTTTGAAATTCCAGTTTTCACTGATGTCCATTCTCCCGAGGAGGCCATTGATGCCGCTGAGGTGTGTGACGTGATCCAAATTCCTGCTTTTTTGTGTCGTCAAACCGATCTGCTCATCGCTGCTGGAAAAACAGGAACATGTATCAATATTAAAAAAGGGCAATTCATGGCTCCATGGGATATGAAACAGGCGATCTTAAAAATAGAGTCGACTGGAAATCACAAGATCTGGCTCACTGAACGGGGAACCTGTTTTGGATATAATAATTTAGTGAGCGATATGAGAGGGATCCCTATCATGGAAAAATTTGGTTATCCCATTCTTTACGATGCAACCCATTCGGTTCAACTTCCAGCTGGACTTGGAACTACCTCTTCTGGGCAAAGGGAATTTATTCCAGCCCTTTCACGAGCCGCTATCGGCGCTGGTTGTCACGGTATTTATGCAGAATCGCATCCAAATCCCAAAGAAGCCAAATGCGATTCTGCCACTGTTTTAAGTTTTGAAACCCTAAAATCTCTTTTGTACGAATGGGAAAGACTTGATCAAGTCATGAGGGGACTGTGTCAAAGTCACGTATAATAATGCTTTTCGTACTGACATTTTTTTTGGCTTCAGCTGTAGCTGGGGTGCAGATATCTCATGTTCGCGAGAAAGATCGGATGGCCTATCGGACCCTTGTTGAGAGCAGCCAGCCTCAATTGCAGGAAGGAAGTCTAGCCTCTCAGTGCTCTCATCAGATGCGTGAGGGAGTGACCAAAGAATTTTGGATCAACCAAAATGGACGACTAAAAGGTCGACTCACAAGTCAGCGCTCCTCTTTATTTCTCTTTCCAGAGAAAGGGAAAATAGATGTGATTGAAGAGATGAAAAATGTTTCTTGTTTGATGCAAGAAACTCTGATAGATGATCACAAACAAGAACTTCGGTATTTTGAAGCTGAAAAGGCTACCTATAACTACACCACTCAACTCCTTGTTGCAAATGAAGTCAAGTTTTGGAAATACCAAATCGATGGACAGGATCTGCCTGACACTCCCCCAACTTCTCCTCCTCTTATGAATGGTATCGCTGATACGATGATCATCACGATTACCGGAAGCAGCGTCCAGATGAACGCCGATCATTTCAAAGCAACCTTTGATCCCAAAAAAGAGTGATGATAAAACAACCCATAACACTTCTATTGCTTTTCATTTTTATTGGAACAATCCATGGTTTTGGGGATCAAACTGAATATTACAATGAAGCAACAACAGTTATGGCAAACAAAGCCTCTTATGATGGCTCTAAGATTTATCTCTCAGGAGAGGTGATCATCGAAAATAAATTGGGCAAAGCAGTAGCCAAAGAAGCTATTTTGCAAAAAACTGAAAAAAAGGAAAACCCAATCAACTTCTCCTTTGTTGAACTCAGCGGAGAGGTTAAAGTCACGCTAACCGATGGAAAACATCTTCTATGTGAACGTGTCGCCTTGGATTTAATTGCTCTCACCTCACTGTTTGAAGGAAAGAAACAAGTTTTTTATCAAGATGAGAAGGAGCAAATCTTCGCTGACAAAGTTTTAATTGACTATGAAAAGGGAGAGAATGAAAAATTATCTCCCCAAAAAGTGACTTTAATGGGGCACGTACAGATGAAAGAGAAAACAAACGAAGGATTCAGATTTGCCCTGGCCGATTGTGCGATCATTGATCCAAAAACGGAAAAAATACTTTTAGAGGGACGAGAAGATAGACAAGTTCTGTTTTTTGATGAACAAAGAAAAATTCAGCTCGCTGCAAAAAGGATCGAAGCAAAAAGGAATACCATAACCGGAAAAGAATCGATTCAAGGATTTGGTGCTGTAAAATTTGTTTTGGCCCAAGAAGAATTCAATAAAATTAAAAAGAGTTTTTCTTTGTCATGAATCCTCCTATTTTAAAAGTTGAGAAACTAGAAAAAAGTTACTCGGGGAAAAGGATCGTTGATGGCCTTTCGTTTTCAGTTTCATCAGGCGAGATTGTAGGACTTTTAGGCCCCAATGGTGCGGGAAAAACAACAGCTTTTTATATGACAATGGGGCTGATTCGTCCGGATAAGGGACGGGTGATTTTCAAAGGCGAAGATATCACAACCTACCCCATTCACAAAAGAGCTTCAATGGGAATGGGATATCTCGCTCAAGAGCCTTCCATTTTTCGTAATCTGACCGTTGAAGAGAATATTCTTTGTATTTTAGAAACTTTAAAACTGTCTAGACAAAAAGAACGCGACCATTTGCATGAACTTTTAGCAGAACTTCATTTAGAGTCTCTTGCCAAAAAGAGAGCTTCTTCACTATCTGGAGGAGAGAGAAGACGTCTTGAAATCACTCGATCCCTTGTAAAAAAACCTTCATTTCTTTTGCTTGATGAACCCTTTGCAAACATTGATCCCCTAGCTATAGCTGACGTGAAAGAGATGATCCGTCATTTGGCAGGAAAAAATATTAGTGTATTGATCACCGACCATAACGCCCGAGAGATTTTTTCGATTGTGGATCGCGCCTATTTAATGAGAAATGGTGGGATTCTGTTATCAGGAAATGTAAATGAGTTGGTTTCAAGCGAAGAGGCACGTATTCACTATCTTGGTGAAGGATTTTCCCTGTAACTGCTCTCTTCTTTACTTAAACGCCAGGTAGACCTCAAGGCGTTTTGTTTAAATTTTCTTTATGATTTTAGATTAAATCTTTTTGATAAAAGTCGCAAAGCTTATGAAACGTCCCACGTGTTTTGTCTTTCCCTCGTACCGTGCTTATCTCCCGACTTTAACATTTTCACTTTATGTGATTCAAAAATTTAGATTTTAAGAGATATGAATTTCTTGTTAATCAAATAGAATTTATTTAAAAAAACGATTTTTTATTGCAATTTAAAAACCAAATAATGTACAATCTTTTTGAAATTAAAAAAAATATGCGAGAATATTATGTCTAATAAAAGTGAACCAATTAAATACCAAACAAACGACACTATTGGTCATCTAAATCCAAAGAAATATCATTCTAACCCTATCTGTAAAGCGGTGGTTGTAACTGTTGTCGCTCTCGCTACAATTTCGCTTGCAGTAGGAACACTAGCCTTACTAGCGAGTTTAGGTGTTCCTGTAGGCCCTTTTAATGCATTAAGTGCCCTATCCTTGCCAGGATCTTCTGCAATACTTTTCGTTAGCGGTATTATAATTTTGGGTGGATTGGTAATCTCACTTCTGTGGATTAAAAAATATGCACGAAATGTAACCGCCCCTGAAAACGTCAACGGCAGCGACAACAACAACAACAACGTCAACAACAACAACAACAACAACGGCAGCGACGGCAGCGACGGCAGCGTTAGCGACGGCAGCGACGGCAGCGACAACAACAACAACAACAACAACAACAACGTCAACAACAACAACAACAACAACAACGTCAACAACAACAAGAACGTCAATAATAACAACAACAACAACAACAACAACAACAACAACGTCAAC
>JAGRNW010000037.1 GCA_020440555.1 Chlamydiia bacterium | reverse complement strand
TTCGTCTGAAAATCCCAAGATTTGCGGAGCAAACTCCTCTGAATCCGAGGAAGACAACCCAAAACTCAGGTTAATAAAGAAGTTATGATCGTTGGGAGGTCCGATCGAGGAGCCAATGGGTTTGTTTTTGTTTTTTATTATCCGTGTCTCTTCTTGGAGTTCAAAAAATTAATTGCGGGAGCAGTTGGAAGGACTCGCGAATAAGTTAAAATTTATTTTCCAATGTCATATGCTCTGTATAATGGAGTCTCGATAAAGTGTTTATTTTTTTCTGAACAGGGGGCGGCGCCGGTTACGAATAGAGATCACAATCACAGCCACAATCACACTACCAGCTATCACCCACACGATCATATTAGGCCATGTGAACCATGGATAGGCGGGCTGAGGTAGAGTGCCAAACCGTCTTCCAAATGGCCAAAAAATAAACGAGGGTGTTCCACGCAAGTTATTTTCGGGAATAGGACCAAAATCCCGGCTATCGCTGCTGTTGGCATAATTATCCCCCAAAGCCAAAATTCCATTTTCAGGCATTTTAAGCCCAAAAGCTTTGATAAATTCCACGTCTATTTCACCGTCCTCTAGTAGGGGAGGACCATGATCGACAAAGGCGATATAGGGCTCTTCTTCTGATGAATTTCTCTGTTTATTGAGTTCACTTTTCACAAAGGCTTTTAAAGTTGGATCTTCTTTCCTTAACAAGGGAGCCCCCATTGTGAATAATTCCCCATCCCGAAAGTAAGCGAAACGTTGAGGATTATAGGGCTGGTTAGTGGCCATAGGGGTATATAGGGTATTTAGTCCCACACCCAAATTATAAAGTCTTTGAATATTTTCAGAGGTTTTATCATAAAGGGGGTGATTGGATGGGAGCTTTGATACTATCCCTCCAAAATAGATTCGGTATCCTTTTCCGTAATAAAACTCATAGATCCCATTGGGCACCCCTTCAAAGCTGGGATCGAACTGTCCTGGTTGGGGATTTTTCCCTCCTTTTTGATACCGGTAGGCTTTTCCATTTTTTACTACAAAACGCGAGGTGTAGAGGTTAGAAAAAAGGGTGTTGAGATGATCTTCGTTCAAAGGAATTACAGAGGTGAATGGGGTGGGCATCGCGTGAACACGTCCCCGTTCATCATGTCTGATCAAGGGCTTGGGAAAAGTCGTATTAGGAGTATGTCTAAGCTCTAGATAAAGAGGAGCATGATCAGAAGGAGATTCTCCTAGATAAGAATGCAATTCACTTCGATTGAGGAGGCGGCACATCGCATAATTTCCAATTCCCCAAAGATCGCTGTAACTCACAGGAACTGTGCGAGACTTTTTTAGAGCAGCCACATCATCCCTTGTCCATACATTCCCATTAAAAAATTGCCCGTTAATCTTTCCTCCCTTTTGAATCTCCATGCGTGCCACGGGGCTATTCATTTGCATAATAGTTGAATCAAGGTAAATCCCATTTGACAGAGGATCTTTAAGTTGGTATTTTCCATCAAAAGTGATGACAGGAATGTGTTCAATCTTATTCAGCCCAATTTTTTCTAAATCTTTTTCACTGGCCATTTCGAGAATTGAGTGTCCCTTTTTATCCACTCCATAAATTCTCCCCCCGTAAAAATAAAGGGTATCCCCAGGTTTTCCTAAACACCGTTTCACAAATTGTTTGTATCCGGGAAACAAAAGGAAATAAACAGTACGCGTATCGTGAATATCAAGATCTTGGGCAGAAAAAACGATCATCCCATTGCGTTTGACGCGTTCAGGGGAATAAAGCCAGAGCCCCTGCTTAAAGGGAATTTTTATTCCAAAAGCTGTTTTTGAAACGATTAATCGATCAAGCTCTTCAATGGAAGGGCGCATGGATCCTGTTGGGACTTCGTAGAGTTCAAACCAAAATTGTCGAACAACAAAGGCGATTACAATGGCAAAAATGAGGGCATAAATCAACTCGAGAAAATGGTCTAAAAAGTTTTTTTTATAACGAGGCTCCGAAAATAGCTCGAGTTTCTGAGCATCTTTTTTGATAGTGTCTCTCTCCCCGGATAGGATTGCTTGATCAAGCTTCTCCAGAAGGGTTTCAAGCTCTTTTTTTTCGCTTTCAGTCAAGAATTTTCCCTTCTTTTTATAGAAGGCGATTCCCTTTTTTAATATTTTTCTCGGCTTTGACATAAGGAATGAAGTCTATCTAATTGTATTGAAAAACTCAAATGAAGGATGTGTCATCCTCAGGATGGTAAGAACAGAGGCGCCCTCGATGCAATCGTTCATTAAATTCAGAGTGTTGAAAAATTGTTTATAACTTGTTTATAACACCATTAAACCATCTAAAGAAAAAACAATTAAGACTCTTACTGTAAGGTAGTTATTTTTTTGACAACATTTGTTGATGAGTTGTTTATAAGCACATTGCTGACTGGCTTTGCTTGACGAGATCATATTTTGAGTACCGTTTTTGTCAAATTTTTTACGCCTGTGAGTTTTTAATTTTTGAAATATAATATACTCATTCCACTTCAAACTCGGGGCTTTGGCACAGACAAAATTCCAATTCTTGAAGTGAAGTGGGTATAGATATACACAAAGGTCACGATCCCTCCAATAAAAAAGAGAAAGGCAGACATTCCACCCACCCCGATGAGAGCAAAAATTCCTGCATTTGTGAGAGTTGAAGAAATAACAGCGAGGCCACTTTCTGGCAAAATAATTCCTGCAATCCCCACCCCTGCAGGGATCAGTATGAAACTTCCAAGCAAAGTGACAACAAAAAAGGTGATCATGCCCGCCCTTTTTAATTTGCTTCTGCGCTCACCAAGGAAAGCGTTTGATTGATTAGGCTCCAGTTCTGCGTCATGACCTTCAGAAACAGAGTCTTTTTTATGCAAACAACCAAAAATTTTTGTTGTAATCTGTTTGATTTTATTATTTTTTTTATGAATCTCTCCATCAAGAAATTGAGAATCAGTAAGACTGTTTTTTTGCTGATTAATAAAAAAAATCTTTAATAAACAACTTGCCATACCATCTCTCCTCGTAACGCTAGCGTAACGTATAATTTTAGAATCTGTCTTCACAGTCAAAAAGTTCCCTGATTTTGACTGTGAAGACAGATTCTTAGATAAATATTTGTGGCATAGGAGACTTAGCCCACTGTCCCGAGTCGATCACTCTAAGGCGACCCGAAGCTAGCTTTCCTTCTACTTCAATCCAATAAGGGAAAAAGGTGGGATAAGTACATGCTTCCATTTTTTCAGGGAGATAAATTTCAATTTTTTTCTTAGACAAATCCGAGCGATCATTGGGCCAGCGTGTTTTCCATCCCTTGAAGTTTACATCAGAAAGGAGGATTCCATCCACTACAAGTCGTGGGTGCCAAACGGGTCTTTCATCTTGTTTGCCGTAGCCCGGCGGAGGGCCAATTTTTCGTCGACAATCTTCAGAAATCGAGTAAAATGTCAGATTGAGAAGCGTAGACATGTAATGGTCGGCCTCTTTGATATCGATCCAGCCTCGTTTTGTAAATGAATAAGCTGCTTCAAAGTGGCCGGTATTAAGATTGAGGTGAGACATAATCCATGAGGTGTGACCCATCCCTCCGGTCTCAAACCACTGCTTCCAATCCATCCCTCCTTTGATCCGTGAAGCGGGGATGGAAATCTCCTCAAGGGTTAAGTAACGATCATTTTTGTCGTAAATATGAATGAATGTAAAATTTTTGTTTTGAAAAGTGACAAGATAACTGCCAGGGGTAGCTTCTTGCATCAGATGAACGAGTCTAAGCTGCTCTCCAAAACAAAGAATTGAAGAAAAAACGGTGAGCAAAGTTAAAAAAAGGAACCACCTCATGAGCCTAATTATAAAGAGCAGCGGGATATTTTTCTTGTTTTTTTCATTAGAAGGAGATAAATTTACCCCTTTTTAAACGCGAATCAGTGGAGATCATCCTATGAAAAAAGATATTCATCCTCCTTATCAACAAGTTCTTTTTGTCGATTCTTCCAATGGAGTGAAATTCCTTTGTGGAAGTTCCGTTAAAAGCAATCAGACAGAGGTTTATGAAGGGAAGGAATACCCCGTTGTTTATGTGTCGGTTTCGTCTGCTTCTCATCCATTTTTTACAGGTAGTAATAAGTTTATTGATACCGAAGGTCGAGTGGACAAATTTTTGAAGCGTTACGCTGTCAATGAGAAGCCTAAAAAACTGCCAGAAGATAAAGAAAAGTCTCAAAAGAGCAAAAGCAAAAAGGCAAAGAAGTAGTTGGAAAAAAAAATTTCCCAGTTGCTTGCTCGTCTCGAGGAAGTTGAAAATGAGTTGTCCTCCTCTTCTGTTGTAAATGACCAAATTCTTTATCGTAAGCTTACTCAAGAACATGCTTACTTGACAGAGATTAAGGAAGTGTATTCTTGCTTGGAAAAAGCATACAAACAACTTTCTGAAAATGAAGAACTTCTCAAAATAGAAACGCATGAAGAGATGCGCCTTCTTTTTCGAGAGGATGTTCTTCAAATTCAAAAGAGTGTTTCTAAGCTTGAGGATGATTTGAAGACTCTGCTTGTCCCTCCGGATCCTAACGATTCTAGAAATGTGATTGTCGAGCTTCGTGCGGGAACTGGAGGTGATGAAGCGTCTTTGTTTGTGGGAGATTGCGTGAGAATGTATCACCTCTATGCTGAAAAGCGAGGGTGGAATTATGAAGTGCTTGGAGCTAGTTCTAATGAGGTGGGGGGATATAGAGAATATATCATGGTGATGAGTGGGAAAAATGTTCGTCGTTTCATGCAGTATGAGGCAGGAACTCATCGGGTTCAGAGAGTTCCTGCTACCGAAACTCAGGGAAGAATTCACACTTCAGCCATTACGGTGGCAGTCCTTTTAGAACCGAGTGAAGAAGAGGAGGTGAATATTGTAGAGAAAGATCTTCGAATCGATACCTACAGAGCCTCCGGAGCTGGAGGACAACACGTCAATGTGACCGATTCTGCTGTCCGAATCACCCACATTCCTACGGGGCTCGTAGCCAGCTGTCAAGATGAACGTTCGCAACACAAGAATAAGGATAAAGCTCTTCGCCTCCTCAAGGCTCGTATTGCAGAAGTGGAGCGAAAAAAACGGGAAGAGGAAGAGGCTTCAACGCGGGCATCTCAAGTAGGGAGTGGAGATCGTTCAGAACGGATTCGAACCTACAATTTCGCACAAAATCGTGTGACCGATCATCGGATCAACCTCACTCTTTACTCTCTTGATCGCGTTTTGGAAGGGGAGCTCGATCCCATTACGACAGCCCTTGTTTCTCATTATTATCAAAAACAACTATCTGAATAAGAGATGGATAGTCGCTTGAGTAGACCGAAGCAACTTGAAGAATCAGAAGTTTGGCAAGGTCAATTCTCAACATTTGATCCAGTGAAGCGATTTCAAATCGGCGAGATACTCAGTCGAGTTGCTCGTGATTTGTCTGTAAAAAGGGATGTTGAAGATTTATTAGCTCACGTGCTTGGAATCAAACGGATTGATCTTTACTTGCAGCTTGAGCGCCCCCTTGAAGAGATCGAATTCAACGAATTTCAAAAATTAGTAAAAAGAAGGAGTCAGGGAGAACCTTTTGTTTATCTCACAGGGTCCGTTTCTTTTTATGGCGTAGAGCTTAAAATCGTTCCCTCCGTTTTGATTCCTCGTCCGGAAACGGAACTTTTGATTGACCGTATTTGTGTTCAATTAAAGAAGGAAAATCTCGAGGGGAAAATTCTGTGGGATGTATGTACAGGAAGCGGGTGTATTGCCATTGCATTAAAAAAAAAATTTCCTAAGTTAAAGATTATTGCTACAGATCTTTGTCCTGAAGCTCTTAAATGTGCTTCTTTAAATGCTCGACAAAATGAAGTACAAATTTTTTTTAGACAAGGTGATCTTTTCGCTCCGTTTATCGATGAACAGTGCCATTATTTTGTGAGTAATCCTCCCTATGTGTCTGAAACTGAATATAATTTGCTTAATCCGTCCGTCAGAAATTTTGAGCCAAAACTAGCCTTAGTTGGAGGAGAGGATGGATTGTCATTTTATCGCAGGATAGCCTTAGGGCTTAAAAAATTTCTTTTTCCAAAAGGGAAAGGCTGGTTGGAAATTGGAACAGGACAAGGAAGATATATTAAAAAAATATTTGAATCTACAGGATGGAAAAAGTGCAATTTTTCGACCGATTATGCGAAGCATGATCGGTTCTTTTTCCTTGAAAAAGATTCATTTAATGAGGTAGTATGATTCTCCAATTGTACTCTTAAGTGATTTAACGAATGTTTAGTGCTTTAAGTGAAAAATTAACGGGTGTTTTTTCCGGGCTGACAGGGAAAAAGTGTCTCACAGAAGAAAATATCTCTGATGCGGTGAGGCAAGTTCGTTTGGCTCTGCTTGATGCTGATGTTAACTACATGGTGGCCAAAAATTTCGTTAAACGTGTCAAGGAAAAAGTCCTGGGTGAAGAGGTGATTAAATCTGTGAAGCCCGGTGAGCAGTTCATCAAGGTGATTCATGACGAGCTCGTTGCTCTCATGGGGGGTGGGGAGGCAACTCTTGCTATAGTCGCTAAACCAGCAGTGATCATGCTTTGTGGGCTGCAAGGAGCAGGTAAAACCACTCATGCTGCTAAACTTGCCAAATTTTTATCAAAAAAAAATTTTAATAAAAAAACGCTTCTTGTTGCTTGTGATTTACAGCGACCGGCGGCTGTTTTGCAGCTCAAAAAACTTGGAGAACAGATTGGAGTTTCTGTTTTTTCTCTTGATGGGGAGAAAAAGAGTGTCAAAGTGGCAGCGGCAGCTCTTATTTACGCTCAAGAGCATCGATTTGATGTAGTGATCTTGGATACGGCCGGGCGCTTGCACATTGATGCTGTTTTGATGAAAGAATTGTCTGAAATCAAAAAAGTGGTGAGTCCTCACGAAGTGCTTTTTGTGGCCAATGCTGCGACGGGTCAGGATGCAGTCACTTCTGCGGGAGAGTTTGACGCAGCCATTGGCGTTACGGGAACTATCTTAACGATGCTTGATGGGGATGCCAGGGCTGGGGCTGCGATTTCGATCAAGGAGGTGACTGGGAAACCGCTGAAGTTTGAAGGGATCGGGGAAAAGCTCGATGATCTTCAACTCTTTGATGCCAGGTCCATGGCCGACCGTATTCTTGGGATGGGAGATACCATTAATTTGGTAAAGAAAGCGCAAGAACATATGAGCGATGAAGAGGCGAAGGTTCTTGAAAGAAAAATGCGTAAAGCAAGTTTTACCTACGACGATTATCTTAAGCAAATGCAGGCATTTAAGAAAATGGGATCGCTCAAAGGATTGATGAAAATGTTGCCCGGGATGGGGGGAATGAAACTCCCCGAAATGGATTCTTCTCAGAAAGAATTTAATAAAATTGAATCGATCATTCTGTCGATGACGCCTCGAGAGAGGCAAGAAAGAGATGAAATCGATCATAGGCGTAGCAAACGGATTGCAGCTGGAAGTGGAACAACTCTTGCCGACGTCAATAAGCTAAAAAAAGGATTCAAACAAACAAAAAAATTTTTTAAAAGCACATCGAATAAGAAAATGATGGAAAAGCTAGGAGGATTTTAATGGCATTGAAAATACGAATGCGTAAACAGGGAAGGACTCATGGTCCCTTTTATCGAATTGTTCTAACAGATTCACGTAATCCCCGTGATGGAAAATACATTGAAAATTTAGGTTGGTACAATCCGCTTGGAAAAACGGATGAAAAACCTTTTAAACTTGATCATGATAGAATTGTCTATTGGTTGAAGCAAGGGGCCATTTTGTCTGAGAAGGTGGAGTCTATCGTCAAAAGAGGGCATCCAGAAGTGATCAAGACGATATGTGAGAGAAAGAAGGCCAAAGTGGAAGCTCTCCGTCAAAAGCGAAAAGCTAGAGCCAAAAAACGCGCTTAATCAGCATTTGATTTGACTAAATGAAAATTGATATCCTTTCTCTTTTTCCTAGTTATTTCGATAGTCCTTTCGAAGAAAGTATCATCAAAAGGGCTCAGGAGAAGGGGCATGTTACGATCAATCAGGTCAATATTCGTGATTTTGCAACAGATAAACATCATAGAGTCGATGATCGACCCTATGGAGGGGGACCAGGAATGGTCCTGATGGCCGACCCGATCGTGAGAGCGATTCGTCACTGTCGAAGGGAAGGGAGTTGTGTGATTTACCTTTCTCCTAAAGGAGAGACTCTTACTTCAAAAAAATGTGGAGAACTTAAAACGTTGGATCATTTGATTCTTTTGTGTGGCCACTACGAGGGGGTCGATGAACGGGCGATTGAATTGGAAATAGATTGTGAGATTAGCATTGGTGATTATGTATTAACAAGCGGACAAGCTGCGGCTATTGTAGTGGTGGACGCAGTCGTTCGCCTTTTACCAGGTGTATTGGGGTGTGAAGAATCTGCGGTTGACGATTCGTTTGTAAATGGGTTATTGGAGCCTCCGGTTTATACGAGACCTTCTTTTTTTGAAGGAAATGAGGTGCCAAGGGTACTCATCAGTGGTGACCACAAAAAAATTGCCAAGTGGCGGGTGGAAGAGAGCTTAAAAACAACACGAGCCAAGCGTCCCGACTTATACCAAAATTACTTGAAGAATCGGGAGTTTATACCCATTCCACTTCAAGAATTGGGGCTTTGGCACAGCCAAAATCCCAATTCTTGAAGTGGAATGGGTATAACAAGGCAAGCGTTTGAATTTGATTCAGTGAAATGACGCAAAAGCAGTGTTAACTTTAACAAGTTTAGCCATTTGAAACTGTGAAGATAGGTTCTAAGTGATGAGAATTAAGTAATTTAGAGAAAAAAAAGGAGAGATTCCTCTTATAACAAAATGATCCTTCGAGATTTTGAAGGTATTTTATGGATACTCAATTGGAATTTGTCTCCAAAGAGCGAGGAGAATACAAACGATGCATCGTGATGAAATAATCAATCAAATAGAGCAAGAGCAGCTTAATACAAAAGTTGCCGAATTTCATGTTGGAGATACCATTCGTGTCTCAACAAAAATTATTGAAGGAGAGAAAGAACGTATCCAGGTTTTTCAGGGGACTGTGATCGCTCGAAAAGGAAAGGGGCTTTCTGAAACATTTTCTCTCCATCGTGTCTCCTACGGAGAAGGAATGGAGAGGGTATTTTACCTTCATAGCCCACGCATTACTCAGGTCGAAATTGTGAAAAAGGGGGATGTTCGGCGTGCCAAACTCTACTATTTGCGTGGAAAAACAGGTAAAGCGGCCAAAATTCATGAAAAAATTGGGGGAAAAAAAGCTAAGCGTGATGAACAAGATCCCTTTGAATCTCGAACCAAAGAAATTTCTATTGAAGTAGAAGATGTTGCAATCGAATTGGAAGCAAAAGTGAATGGAGAGGCGGGTGAACAACGGGCGACTGAGGCCTCAGAAGCCAAGTGAGCGGGAACGTCTTACACAACTTCTACTCTATGAGAGACAACTAAAAAAAAGTGGAATTAACCAGATTGCAGGAGTTGATGAAGCGGGTCGAGGTCCTCTTGCTGGCCCTGTGGTTGCGGCAGCTTGTGTGATCAGGAATGAACACTGGTTTGAAGGTATTGACGATAGTAAACAGCTAACCTTTAAAAAAAGAGCTTATCTTTTTTCAAAGCTTACACAAAGCTCTGATGTTGATTACGGAATTGGAGTTGTAGATCCTGAAACAATCGATCGAATAAACATATTAGAAGCTACTTTTTTAGCAATGCAAGCGGGGCTTGGTCAACTGAAAGTTAAACCTGATTTCGTTTTGATCGATGGAGGAAGCGTTAAAGGGATCGATTTTCCTTTTCAGTGTATTGTTAAGGGAGATTCCAAATGTTATTCCATTGCAGCAGCCTCGATTTTAGCCAAACATTATCGGGATGAGATCATGCTAAAATGGCATCACGCCTATCCTCATTACCATTTTGATAAAAATAAGGGATATGGAACAAAAGAACATCGACATGCTTTGGAGGTATTTGGTCCATCTCCTATTCATCGTCGATCTTTTGTTCCAAAAAAACTAGGTGTTCATTTATGAAAAACTCACCTATCAAAAGTATGACGGGGTATGGTCGTTCTTGTATTGATTCGCCATATGGCACATTTACAGTTGAGATTCAGTCGCTCAATCGTCGATTTCTTGAGATTCATACTCAAACTCCACGATCTCTCAATCGGCTCGACGTTATGATCCGTCTTTGGATTAAAGAGAAAATTGGACGAGGGATGATTACCGTTTCTATTGAATGGAAGCGTGAGAAGGAAGGTTGTATTCAAGTGATACCAAATTTAGACCTTGCAAAGGCTATTAAAAGTGGATGGGAAAAGATTGCGGCGGTCACAAATCTTTCTTTTTTAGATCATTTTAACCTTTCTTTATTGGCTAAAGAAGGGGAAATTTTTGAGTTCAAAGAGCCCTCAATTGATGAAGATAAATTCTTATCTTACTTGAAGAAAGGGGTAGATAGTGCTCTTATTGAACTGCAAAAAATGAAACAAATTGAAGGGGGTCACCTGCGTGATGATATCAGTAAGAGGGCAAAAAATTTAATCTCTCTGATTTCTCAAATGGAAATGCAGGCTTCAATGGGTCCAGAAAAATACCGAGAAAAAATAAAAAGCAGACTTGATGAATTGTTTGAATTCACTTCAGAAATTGAAGAAAAAATCTATAGGGAGATTGCTTTGATGGCAGAACGATCTGATTATACTGAAGAAATTGTCCGTTTTCGTTCTCATCTTTCTCAGCTTGACAGACTTCTTCAAGAACCGCTCATGCATGCGAATGAAACTCGTGGAAAAACGATGGAATTTTTGATCCAGGAATTTCTTCGGGAGCTTCACACGATCGGATCGAAAGGCTTTTCTTCAAATATCTCAGAATTAATCATTGAGGCTAAAGGAGAGGTGGAAAAAATCCGAGAGCAGGTTCAAAATGTGGAGTAGGTGGTGAGCAAAAAATTGTTAGGTAATCTACAAAAAGGACTTTTGTTTGTGATCAGTGCTCCGGCTGGTACAGGTAAATCAACTCTCACGCAAATGCTAATCGATGAGTTTCCTCAGCAAATTGTCCAAAGTTGTTCCTCTACGACTCGACTTCCTCGTCCGGGAGAGATTGATGAACACCACTACCAGTTTATTTCAAAAGAGGAATTTGAAAATAAAGTATTCAATGGAGAATTTCTTGAGCATGCTAAGGTTTTTGGCAATGACTATGGAACCAATAAAGCTGAGGTGGAAAAACTGACATCCTCGGGGAAGCATGTGATTTTGGTGATCGACATTCAGGGGGCCAAACAGCTTATGGAAACTACCGATGCAATCTTTATTTTTATTGCTCCACCGAATTTTCAGGAACTCAAAAAAAGATTGATTCGTCGGCGCACAGAAGATGAAGAGACGATGGTGAAACGACTCATGCAAGCTAAAGTGGAACTTGATCAAGCAAAAAACTACGATTATCAGATCATCAATGACAAAATTGACATTTCATACCAAGTTTTACGGAGTATTGTGATTGCTGAAGAACACAAAAAACTTAAAATTACACAAATAGGAGAAATAAATGGCAACTAAAAATGCATTGACTAATCAAAAACTAGGGGAGAGATTTGAAAATGCTTTTACGCTTGTGAATTACGCCATAGAGATGGCAAAAACTTTGGTTCAAAAGGGAGAGGAACTTTCTCAAAATCCTGCTAATATTGTTTTGGATGCGATCGCTGAGAATCGGGATCTGCCCGGATCTTTGGAAGAAAAAAAGATGGTTTTTTCTGACAATACGGAAAAAGAGCCCTCTGAAGAAAAATTTATGGCAGTTTGATATGAGGCAAAAGGTTCTGATTACTTCGGCGCTTCCTTATTCCAATGGCTCTCTGCATTTTGGTCATATCGCTGGAGCTTACCTTCCAGCCGATGCCTATGCCCGTTTTGAAAGATTGTTAGGGAAAGAGGTCCTTTATATTTGTGGATCTGACCAGTATGGGGTAGCAATTACTTTGAGTGCTGAACTCGCTGGGAGGACGCCAGAAGAACAGTCTTCTTTTTATCATCAGGTGAATACTGACCTTTTTAAAAAACTGGGATTTTCTTTTGATCATTTTTCAAAAACCACCTGTTCTGAGCATGCCCCAACGGTGACCGAATTCTTCTGGGATCTCAAAAAAAATGGTCATATTGAAGAGCGAGAGGCAGAGCAGCTTTTTTCGGAAAAAGAAAATAGATTTTTAGCTGACAGATATGTAGTCGGAACATGTCCCAGATGTGGGTATGAAGAAGCGCGAGGAGATGAATGTGGAAGATGCGGAGCAAATTATGAAGCCACTGATCTAAAAAATCCTCGTTCTAAACTCACTGGTTTTACTCTTGTTTCGCGCAAAACAAAACATTACTATCTTCTTTTTGATCATTTCAAAGAACGATTGACTAATTTTTTAAAGACAAAAGGGTGGAAGAGCAATACCATGCATTTTGCCTCTTCCTATATCAAAGAGATTAAACCACGCGCTATCACTCGAGACCTTTCCTGGGGTGTTCCTGTTCCTCATGATAAGGAGGGGAAGGTCTTTTATGTGTGGTTTGATGCTCCAATTGGCTATATCTCTGCTACTCAAGAATGGGCTAAAAATAAAGGTGACAGAGAATTATGGAAACGCTACTGGTATGATCCTCAAACAAGATATGTTCAATTTATTGGTAAAGATAATATTCCCTTTCATGCGATTTTTTTTCCTGCCATGATCATGGGACAAAATCGACCTTACAAACTTGTTGATGAATTAGTCGCAAATGAGTTTTTAAATTTTGAAGGTAAACAGTTTTCAAAATCTGATGGATGTTTTATTGAGTTATCGGAGTTTTTTGAACATTTTGAACCCGATCAAATCCGTTATACTTTAGCGGCTAATGCACCAGAAACGGCCGATTCTGAGTTTACTTGGAAGGACTTTGAAATGCGCTGTAATGTGGAACTTGTCGGAAAATTGGGAAATTTTGTCAATCGTGTGCTTGTTTTTGTTCAAAATCATACTTCTGGGAAAGTGCCTCCTCGGGGAGAGCTTCAAGATGTTGATGCTCGGTTTATGAATGAATTATCTTGCTTCGAAAAAGAGATCCAAGAG
>JAGRNW010000036.1 GCA_020440555.1 Chlamydiia bacterium | reverse complement strand
ATATAATTAAGATATCATTAATACAGACCGTCGTGTTTCAGAGCAAAATGTTCGGTTTGATTTTTGAATTCGCTAAACAGGTTTTTAGAGAAAATGCGAGCTGGTAGAGTCTGTTGTGATTAAGCACTGACACCGTGGGCAGCGATGAATTTTCTTTTCTGGTTTCACCAAGAAAGGGTGATGGCAGTATTCGCATTGAATAAAATGATAAAGGGGGGGGAGACTTCCCCTTTTTTTACTTTTGAGATGTCCTAAAAAAAATGTAAGAAAGAGACCAGTGAGGACAAGCCCGAGGTAAATCAAAAGGGCCGTGGAGATCGATATCGGAATCATCGAACTCCCTCACAGTCAAGATAATCAATCGATGAAGTATAAGGAATTTTTTCAAGACTAGAAAAATCAGGCACCTTTTGAATTTTTTCCTCGATTGAAATCTTGGGCAAAGGAGAGGATGAGATGAATTTGGGAAATCTTGGCTCTTGAGGCAGGTGAATTTTAAGATGAATATTTGGAATAGCTTGATACATGGGAAAGACAAGACTTTTATTATCTACATCCACAAATGTTGGAGGCAAACTCGTGAGCTCGTCATGATCCCTCTTGTCAACTTGAAATACGATGATCAAGAAACAATGAAAAAGAAGAGCTGTCCCAAATCCGATCAAGAATTCTTTGGTGAAAAATTTCTCTTTTCTTCTAAATCCTAGCTCTAAAAAATTCCCTTTTTTTATTAATTTGAGCATAAGCTAGTATCCCTATAAACAAGGCGAAGCCCCGCCTGACACTTTTGGGCGATGGCAAAGAGGCGTAGGAAAGATCCGTATTCTACTTGCTTGTCAATGCTCAGCACCACAGTTGTCTCTCCTCCAGGATGGAGAAGACGGTTTTTTTCAATCTCTTTTTTGAGGGCTTCTTCGAAGGATCCTAAATCAATAATCTCCTTCTTGTTTCCAACATAGATCACATTCTCTCCATCCATGACCACTAATACTTGGCTTGTCCTTGCTCCCGATGGAAGGGAGATTTCTGGATTTTGGATATTAAGTGATTTTAATGGAAGGATATCGGAAGTTATAATAAAAAAAACAAGCATCAAAAAAACAACGTCAACGAGCGGAGTTAGATCGATCAAAGCAGTGGAGGGTTTAAGAGTGAGTGAAAATTTCATTTATAAGTGAGCAGATCCACAATTTCTGATGAGGTAGTTTGCATTTCTAAGACCATCCCTTTTATTCTTGAAACAAGATAATTGTAACCCACAACGCAAGGGATGGCCACAACAAGTCCAGCTGCTGTGGTAAAGAGAGCGTATTCCATTGCCTCTCCCACCCGGGTGGTCGAGATATCCATCAAGCCGGTCTGTCTCATTTCACCAAAGGCCTGAATAAAACCGAGAACTGTCCCCAAAAGCCCAATAAGGGGCGTGATATGGGCAATGATGGAGAGAATCCTTGCATTTTTTTCGAGTTTTGCGATTTCTGAAAGCCCTGAGATCTCCATTCCATGTTCAATTTCGTTGCGTTTTCGATCATGCCGCACAAGGCCAGAGCGAATAATATTGGCAACGCTCCCTCCCGTCTCTTCACATATCCGAATCGCTTCCACAATGTTTCCTTCTTCAATCACCTTTCGAAGAATTAATATAAATTGATTGGTATCAATTTCAGATTTTTTGAGAAAGATCAAACGTTCAATGAAAATGGTCACCGCCACCAAAGAAGAGAGAGCAATGATTAAAAAAATCATATTCCAATCCAAAAGATAACGAGTGAAAATTTCACTCGTAATGGATCCAACTGCGTGAGGGATGCATACCATACTGCCTCCGTAAGAGTTCTTTTGCCTTTTCTCCCCATTCTCCCCCTTTTTTAGCACACGCTTCAAGCTGACGCACGGTCAATTCTTCTCTTCCTTCTAGCTCGTATAAGTGGGCTCGATGGTACATTGCTTGGGCTCCAAGGGGAGACAGGGCATCTACATTAATCAATTTTGAAAGAGTGCGCATGGCTTCAGAATATTTCCCCAGTTTTTCAAGGCATTTAGCTTGTTTTAGATATAGCCTGAGAAGTTCCTCTTGTGGCAAATGAGAATTTCCAGCTTCTTCAGCCAAATTGAGATAATCAATTTCGGCCTCATAATTTTCGTAAAAAGAACTTAATTCTGCACCGCACTCAAACGTTTTTGCCAAAAAATATCCTCGTCGAATCTTTGATTCCTCGAAATGATTGAGGGTAACATGAAGGGCTTTTTCGGCTAAAGGGATCTTCTCAAGAATGATGAGTCCTTCGATGAGAGCTAGACTACAATCTTGAAAAATAGAAGAGAACTCACCAAAAGTCTCTAGTTCTTCGATTAAAAAACAGAGTAACTCGATCCCTTGAAATTTTCCTTCATTGAGATAGAATTTTGCCGTCTCAAGCAGAGAACGGATTCTAAATTCAAAGCAATACGGAGGGAGCTCTCCTTCCATTTCATTGTAAAGAACTGCACTCTTTCCAAATGAGATTTTGGCTAAATTCGGTTCATTCCGTTTCTTATGATAGAGCCCTAAAAGGTAGTGGACGGGGATAAGCAGAGGAGACTTTTGAAAACGGTTAGGAAAATCGAGAAGATGCATCATGCTGTGTTTGTCACATGCTTCGTAAGCGCTTATGGGATAACGTTCAAAATAAGCTTCTGCTGCCAAATCAGAAGTTGGATAAAGCATGTAGATATTTTCTAAGGCTGTTAAGCTTTCCACCCTAGGTTTGCCTAACTGCTTGGCTGTGTGAGCAACCCAAAACCAGGCTGAAGGAGCATGATCGCTTTTGGGATAGGATGTCGCGAGAGTCAGAAAATGGGAGTATGCCTCTTCCCATTTCCCTAAATGAAAATAAAGGGTGGCAAGGGTAAAAAGGCTTCCTTCGGCGTACTCTGTTTCCGGGAAAAAAGAAATCACTCCTTTTAGAGATTCTTCTGCCAAAGAGAGATAATCTTCTCTGTGATCGAGGGTAGTTATTTTAGAGGCAACAAGTCCCCTCAAATAGAGAGTATGAGCCTGATCTTCAAGTGAGAGGTAAAGCTGATTATATCTATGAAGCAACTTTTCCAAAATAGAAAGAGAGTCGAAGCGCGATTCACGAGTATCAAGAAAATAGTTTGCCTCCGCTTCAAGTTTTAAAATTTGAGCAGCCATCGAGCAATTTTTTGCTTCAAAGAGAAAAAAAGATTTTTCAAACGCGATGGCCGCTTCTTTGAAATAGGAGCTTTTTTTCACCTTTAATCCTTCTTGGAAATGTATAAGCCCTCTTTGATACCATGCGTCTGCATAGTTGGATGAAGTCACGTACGTGTCTTGTGTTGCTTGACCATAGAAGATTTCTTTTTCAGAATAGGTATCTGCCCCTTCAGCTAGAAGGAGAAGCGCCTGCACCTGCCCATCCTGAGTGAACGTCTTCAGGTGTGGGGTGAGGAGAGCAACTAAATCTTCTCTGGCCTTTTGATCAGCGAGGTATGAGATTTTTAGTAAAAAAAGTTTAGCGCAAGCGAGGTGAGCCTCTTCTTTTTTAGAACTTTCTTTTAGAATTTCAAAAAGAGATTCAGCTTTGGAAATAAACGCCCCTTGAACAGAGACGCCCTTGAGGGGGTCGTCGGCTAGTTTAAGGTAGCACCATCCAAGTTGATAAAGGGCATCAGGGGTCCAGGGAGCAACGTAGCCTTCCAAGTCAAGACTTTTACAGGGAAGAGCGAGTTCAAAGTGGGTGGCAGCATCCAGATACTCTGATCCCTCTTGCAACACAAGACCTATCAAATAGTGAATTTCATAAATAAGAGAATGCCCTTTAGGCAACGTGTTCAAAAGGGTGGATAAAAGCCTATCTGCTTTTCTGTATTGTTTTTCCTTCAGGTAAATGCGAGCCAAATAGAGAGAAGAAACTATGACTTCTTTAGTTTCAATCGAATCAGCACCTGCTGCGACCAGAGACAAATACTTTTTTGCCTTTGTGAAATTTTGTTCTCGATAACTGAGAAGGCCTAATTCTAAAAGAGCTTCTCTATAATGAAGAACTTTTTCTTTTCCATTGAGATATTCGGTGAGGGCAAGAGTCGCCTTTTCAAATTCTTGCCTCTCCCGATAAACAAGAGCTCTGAGGTAAAGGGCTTCATGATCGATTGAGTCAGTTTGATTCTCTGATCGTAATTTTTCGATGATCGAAAGGGTTTGATCATAATCAGCTTGTAAAAAATTTCCTTCAGCAACTCGATATTTAAGTTGTTTTTCCAAAATCGGGGTCGATTTAGGATAAACCCCTCTTTCAATTCCATCTAATACCTCTCTATAAAGGGGGAGAGCAAGATCAATCAGTCCTGAGGCAAAGTAGACTTCTCCTTGTTTTACAAGAGATTCATAGTGAGAATCAAGCATAGAGGTGAGCCCCAAGAAGAATGAACGATTTTCCTTCGACCATTCTTTAGATGGCAAAAGTAACAAAGCTTCTTGCATGAGAATAAAGCCTGTTTGTGGGTCATTTTGGACACATTTAAGTCTGGCCAAACTCAATTTAAGCTGAGCCAATTGATGTTTAGGGGGCCCTTTTTCAATGAGAGCTAAAATCATAGATTCCCATTTTTCGTAATCCTCCTCTACCTGATAGATGTAAGAAAGACGCAAAATACAATCAACGTAGGTCGTCCAATCGATGGGATATTTATCTGATTGTAGGGAAGAGAAATGGCGCACCTCTTTAAGCAACTTCTCATACGCTTTCTTTGCCTTCTCATATTCTTTGTCCTTGATCGCCTGTTCAGCTTCCTGGTGAAGTGACTGTAAATTTTTTTCTTGAGAAAAGGAAAGAATGACGAGGGGACAAAAAGAAAAAAACAGAAGGGAGAGATACTTTTTCATCTCCTTAGGATACCAATTGAATTGATTTAGGCAACAACGCCCTTTCATAGGGTTTGTAAGAGCTTGTTTAAAATTTTCAAAAAACGGCTTTTTGGGTCTTTTTTCACAAAAAGTCGTCTTTTGAAGATTTTAAACAGGCTTCGAGAAAAAAGTTGCACGAATATAGCTCCTCCGCATAAGTATAGGGGTTGTCATATTGCTCAAAAATTGAGGAGGACATTCATGACTCTAAAAGACTCGTATCAAAAAATGCGCGAATTGCTTGAGTGTATCGCTGGAGATCTCGAAAAGGCAGAGGCTGGGAATAAGGCAGCTGCACAAAGAGTAAGAATTTGTACTATCAAGTTCGAAAAAGTAGCTAAACTTTATCGAAAGGAATCGGTCGAAGCTGGAAAACTTGAAAAAACGCCAGCAGTTAAAAAGGAAGCGATTATCAAGAAAAAGGCAGCTTCTAAGTTAAAGCCTGCCTCCAAGAAAAAGGTCGCTTCTAAGTCAAAGCCTGCCTCTAAGAAAAAGGCAGCCTTTAAAGAAAAAGCTGCAAAAAAACAAGCGACATCTGAGAAAAAAACAACTTCAGCAAGAAAAACGGCACGTAGAGCTACCGCTAAACTGCCTAAATTGAAGGCAGTTCAAAAAAAGCGCTAGTTTTTTCTTTTCTAGTTTTTAATGGGCTTGATATGGTAGAGAGTTCTATTATTTCAAGCCCTTCTTCTTTTTATATGACTCAATTTTTGTGTCCTCACTTTGGAGTTTGTGGAGGCTGCCGCTTTCAAACTACTGTTTATGAGGATCAACTTGCGCAAAAACAGCAATTTGTCGAAGGGGTGTTTGCGCCTTATCTGAGCGATGCGGTAATTTTTAATTCTATTATCCGGTGCGAATCCCCTTGGCACTATAGAAATAAAATGGAATTTTCTTTTTCTCAATCAAAAGAAGGGGAGCAATTTCTTGGATTGCGCATATCAAAAAAACGAGGAAGAGTGGTCAATCTTGAAACTTGTTTGATCTCTCCCCCTTGGGTCCCTGCATTTCTAGATGTTGTGAGATTGTGGTGGAAAAAAGAAAACGTGGATGCCTACTTTCCTCCTAAAGATAGTGGAACCTTGCGTACTCTCACGATACGTAATGGAACAAATACTGGAGATCGAATGGGAATTCTAACTATTTCAGGAAATTCAAAATTTGATCTTACTCAAGCGCACATCTCTTCCTTCACTAAAAGCGTTCAAACTGTTCTTTGTCATCCCAAGGATAGCTTGATTCTTGTTCGGCAGGTCACACAAAAAAAAGTTCCTACCCGATTTGAAACAACTTTGCTATTTGGGCCAGGGATAATACGAGAAAAAATGAAGGGGATAGATCAAAAAGAACTCAACTTTATAATCAGATGGAACGCTTTTTTTCAACCTAATACTCTGCAATCTGAATTGATCTATAAAAAAGCTCTTTTCTTATCTAAATTAACTAAAAATGACATTCTTTATGATCTCTATTGCGGCACAGGGACTATTTCGCTTTTTGCTTCTCCTCTTGTCAAACAGGCAATTGGGATCGAACTGATTCCTGAAGCTGTATTTGATGGAAAGGAAAATATTTTTAATAACCAAGTGAATAATGTCACTCTCTTAAGGGGAACTGTGGAAGAAGTGTTAGAACAACAAGAATTACCTAGACCAACATGTGTGATTCTTGATCCCCCGCGCGCTGGGCTGACTCCTAAAGCGATTGTTCAAGTCAAAAAATTAGATGTCGAAAAAATCGTTTATATCTCTTGTAATCCTGCGACCCAAGCTGAGAATATAAAATATTTTATTGAATCAGGATATGACTTAAAAGAGATTTGTCCAATCGATCAATTTCCCCATACTTCTCATATTGAAAACATCGTTGTTTTAAAAAAAAAGAGATTTTAGGTACAATGGTCAAGGTAATGTTTTAACCAACTTAAGGTAAAAAGAATGAAAAAATTAATTCCATTTTTATCCGCTCTTTTGGTGCCTCTTTTAACGACTCCGTTATTTGCGGACGAAGGGGGAGCTACCGTACGTGGAGGTTTTGGACAAACCATGTTGATGATAGGAATTGCTGTTGTCTTTTTCTATTTTATTCTGTGGCGTCCTGAGAAAAAGCGTCGTAAAAAGGCAGAAGAGCAAAGAAATAGCCTGAAAAAGGGAGACAAAGTGACGGCGATGGGCATTTTGGGCACTGTGAGTAAAGTTTCCGAAAATTCAGTGATTTTGCAAATGGTTGATGGTGCAAAGATAGAGATGTTGAAAGCTGCAATTTCAGATGTAAAGTCGTGTGAAGAGGTAGAGGTTTCTTCGTAAAAGGACAGTCTGTGTTTTCTTTATTTTAGAATAGAAAACACTTTGAGATCTTCGGCTGCATAAGTATTTGGAAAAATTTGGCGCGCCTCTTCCTCAAAGAGTCTCGAATCAAGGTAGCGAGCAGAAAAATGGGTGAGGATTAATTTCTCTGCGTGAGCCTCTTTAGCGAGGGTAGCTGCTTGTCGCGCGGTCATGTGCTGATGTTTTATAGCTAACTCTTGATGAGATTCAAGATAGGTACTTTCGCATAAAAGCACTTTAGCATTCTTGGCCAAATCAATAGCATCTTGGCAAAATCTTGTGTCGCTGATATAGACAAAACTATCTCCTTTTCGGACCCAGCTTACATCATCTAATGTCACGCGCTCTCCTTCAACGATCAGCTCTCCTTTTTGTTCAAGTTCATGGACCATTGGTCCGCGAATCTTGTGGGCAGCGAGCTTTTCTTTGCAAAATTTGCGTTGATTGGGTTCGGTGATTCTCCATCCAAGACAATCCACGCCATGTTTTAGGTAGGTTGTTTCGATTTTAAATTTTTCATCATCACTGTATAGGCCAGCTTCATGTACCGGATGTTTGATCACACGGGTGGCCTCATGATAGATCGTTCCATATTGAAGTCTCTCAAAGTAGCGGCGCCCACTGGAAGGAAAGTAGCAATGGATGGGATGGGTGACTTTATCGAGATTGAGACGCATTAACATCGAGCCCAATCCTAGACAATGATCTCCATGAAAATGGCTCACAAACATCCTCGTAACAACTGTTGGAGCTATATTAGCAAAAATAAATTGACGTTGAGTTCCTTCTCCTGGATCGAAAAGAAGTCCTTCACCATTCCATCTAAGGAGATAAGCTCCATGGTTTCGGTGACGAGTAGGTTGTTGGCTAGAACAGCCTAAGATAGTTAAATCGCGCACGCTCATAACTGGAAAAGGGTAGCTTATTGAGCGGGCTGCCGTCAAGCATGCAATCGAGGCTGGAGAGAAAAGAAGCGAAATCGACCCATAAAATACCCAACAAAAGCTCCTACAATATGAGCTGTATTAGCGATGGGAAGGTGAGGAGCAAAAGTTGTGAAAATTTCTAAGAAAAAGAGGACAATCTGCAAAGCGAAAACACCAAAAACAAAGATGGCCAGAAAAAGCAGTGTCATCCTATTGAGAAGATACCCTTCCCAGGGCGCCACCTGTTGTCTAGCAAAGATAAATCCTGCAAGAGCAGTGACCACCCCTGAAAGGCCCATAAAGAAGGGACCGCTCATCAGATACTGAGCTGTATTGGCCACAATTCCAGCTATCAAAATTAAGATGAGGTAACGCCAAAAGCCTAGTCGATACTCAACTTGATTTCCCAGCAAAATAAACCAAAGAAGATTAAAGAAAATGTGAATAAAATCGAAATGGAGGAGGATAGGAGTGACGAGGCGCCAAATTTGCCCTTGACCAATCTTTTCAAACATGGACCCCGAATAAGAAAAAGGGAGCGTTCTATTCTGCATATGATTGACCACCCTGTCATAAAGTCCATTCCAGAAAGGTGTTTTTCTCATCTCTGCGATCACCACAAGGGCTTCTTGAGGAGGGGGCTCTTTGGCTTCAATGGCTGAGGGAGGATAGATCGTTAGAAGCTGATCTCTAAGTTCAACAAATGTGGGGAGATCATAGAGAAGGGCTTGATCAATAAAAGAAAGATTGGGTAATTGAGGGATGCCGTGGAGTTTGGGGTAGGGGGGAGGTCGTGTGGTTTGACCCCAGAAAAATAGAATCATCACGGCTACAATGATCACAATTGAGAGTTTTCCGTAAGGACTTGGAGAGAGGAAGCGGAATCCTTTCTGAGACATTCGCTCTTTTTTGATTTCTTCGAGATGATCGATTTTTAGTTTGTCCTCATAGTGAATTTTGAAACGACTCCCTTGTGGATCGGTTTGATAGTCTTCAAAAAGTGTTTCGGCTTGATCGAGTTGATCTTCATCAATGATCCAGATTCTAAAAAGGGTTTCTTTTCCTTGAAACCCTGGGATCCTTTCACACTCATTCTCAATTCCAGCGTTTTTCAGATAAAAAGAGAAAGCCTTTGCGTTAAGATTAGGTTCATTGGAGGAGATAACAGTTAGAAGGCGCATAGATCGAAACAATTTGAAGCATTGGTTTTTGTCTGAGTAGAAGATCTCGAAATTTGATCTCGGTTACAGTGTTCAATTTGTTGAATTTTAGTTGCGTCGTCACTGCCTTCCTGAATTAAATCGCAAGCGCTCTCTTTGTTCAATAGTCGATTCTTCAAGTTGTCTCGATTTATCTTTTCTAGGATAGCAGAGGTTGATAGACCCTTAATTTTTTCGACGATATAAATAGAGCCACCTCCTTTTTTGACAACTTCTGATTCGATGCACTCGGCGCCGTACTCAGAGCCATTAACATGAATATGAGGCTTAATCATTTTTAAGAGTTCTCGCGGATCATCTTGATCAAACCAAGTGACATAGTCAACCATCTCTAAAGCAGCCATCATTTCAAGTCTGTAGTTCAAAGAAATGATGGGACGATGCGGACCTTTATAGCGTTTGATTGACGCATCTGTGTTAAGGGCTACTATAAGGGCATCTCCTTGTTGTTTAGCTTTTTTTAGAATATACAGATGACCCGCATGAAGAAGATCAAAAGAGCCATTGAGTGTCACAATCTTTTTATTTTCCGCTTTTAACTTTTCAACCAATAAAGGGAGCTGATCAGGAGGGTATTGTTTATAATCGTTTGAGTGTATCATAGATCTGGAAAGGCGAGATGAAAAACTTCATCATATTGTTCAACAAAGTGAACTTTTATTTTATCTTTCAAAAAGTCGGGAAGTTCTTCATAATCACGCAAGTTGTCTTTAGGAAAAATCAAAGTTTTAAGTCCCGATCGTTTAGCTGCAATCAATTTTTCTCGAATCCCTCCTACTCCCAAGATTCTTCCGGTTAGAGTGATTTCTCCTGTCAGTCCAAGATCTTCAAGCACAGGCGTATCGAGTAATAAAGACAGGAGGGCTGTTACCATGGTGATTCCTGCTGAGGGACCATCTTTAGGGGTGGCTCCTTCAGGAATATGAATATGGATTTGCGATTTTTCGAAAAAAGTGTGGCCAGGAGCATATTTATGGATGGCACTATGAAGATAACTCCAGGCGATCTGAGACGATTCTTTCATGACATCACCTGCTTGACCCGTTAATTTCATATCCGTGCGGTCTGAGGCCACTTTAATCGCTTCGATATAAAGTGTTGCTCCCCCCATCGAGGTCCATGCAAGCCCAGTAGCAACTCCGACAGGGGTCACTTCATAGAATCTGTCAGTTAAAAAAAGAGGCTTTCCAATGTAATCAACAAGTGCACCTTTGGTGATCGAAATAGCTCCTCCTTTTGCCTTCTTCTTTTTTTCGCTTGCTTTGACAATTTCCATCGCTACTTTACGCAAGATTTTCTTGATGAGATTTTCAAGTGAACGGACCCCTGCTTCTCTAGCATATCCATTAATAATGGCTCGGAGAGCTTCATCAGTGAAAGTGATTTGTTTGGCAGAAAGTCCCATCATCTTCCTGTTTTTAGGAACAAGAAAACGTTTGGCGATCTGTACTTTCTCTTCCATGATATATCCAGAAAGACGTAAAACCTCCATTCGATCGAGAAGAGGTTCTGGTATGATATCGCTCACGTTGGCTGTAACGACAAAGAGAATGTTTGAAAGGTCGCAACGCACATCAAGATAATGATCAAGAAAATCTTTATTCTGTTCTGGATCTAAGACCTCTAACAAGGCAGAGGCGGGGTCTCCATGGTAGCTCCCTCCAATTTTGTCCACTTCATCAATCATCACGACAGGATTCATTGTCTGGCACTGCTTTAATGCTTGAATCATTTTTCCAGGCATTGCGCCAATATAGGTGCGTCTATGCCCTTTGATCTCGGCCTCATCGCGCATGCCTCCCACAGAGAAACGGTAAAATTTTCGATTGAGGGCGCGGGCAATACTCTTTCCAATACTCGTTTTGCCCACTCCAGGCGGACCTACTAAACAAATAATATTACCGCGCAGTCCACCTGTGAGCTTTCCAACAGAGATTAGCTCTAAAATTCGCTGTTTGATCTCATCGAGTCCATAATGATCTTTTTGCAAAATTGCCTCAGCTTTTGCCAGATCATGCTTCTCCTTGCTGATGAGTCCCCAGGGGACTATTGTCAACCAGTCGAGATAATTGCGAGAAACAGAATACTCAGCTGAAATAGGTTCAAGAGCATTTAATTTTTCCAGTTCCTCTTGAATCGTTTCCATGACAGGTTGGGGAACCTTTCTTTTTGCTAGACGAGATTCGAACTTTTCAGTGTCAATCGATTTTTCTTCCCTCTCTATACCTAATTCCTTTTTGATTGTCTTGAGTTGCTCCCTCAAAAAATACTCTTTTTGCGACTTGCTGATAGTTGCTTCAATTTTTTGGTTGATATTACTCTGAATACGAGAGAGATCGAGCTCTTTTTTTAGTAAAAAAAGAGCTTTGTCGATCCTGTCTTGGATATCGATGGCCTCTAAAACTCCTTGCAACTCATCGCGTGAAGCGGTTGTGAGAGCTACTGCAAAATCGGCCAATTTACCTGGCTCGGTAAAATCAGAATGTCCAAGAAACACCTGCAACTCTTCTTTGAAAAGGGGATTGAGTTTAAGCAGCTCTTTGATAACTGTAATAATATTAATGGCATAAGCTTTGAGTTCATCAGTGACCCCTTTCTTATCAGCGCAATACTCGACCTTAGCGCGCAAATGTTTGGTTTTAACGGGAGCAATAAGGCGGATTCTCTCCTCCATATTGAGGACAACCTGGGCTCCTCCCCCCTCAATGGGGATGATTCGAAGTATTCGACCTAAAACACCCACCTTATAAAGATCTTGATACTCAACCTTGTAAATATTTGTATTTTCTTTTTTAGTTAAGATAAGGGCGACAAATTTTTGTTCCGACTTAGCAATGTTCTTGAGCACTTCATAATAGGGACCGGGCTCAATGATAATAGGAGCGGCCATTCCTGGGAAGAATGGACGGCGGTTGATGGGCAAAATATAGAGCTCTTCGGGGCGGTTGTATAATTTAGAAGTGGCCTCTTCTTCAAGAGCTTTTTCGAGAGACTCTTCAATGGCAGCTTCAAAAGCTTCTTGCGCCTCTTGGGGGGAATCTGCAGGGATATTATCCAACACTCTCTCCTCTTCATATGAAATCGGTGTAGTCTATCATCGCTGACGAATAGTTGCAATAAACCGAAATCTACCATACAATCGTTTTTCTTTCATAAGTTACATTCAAAAACAGTGTGTACATCCTCATCATAGATACCAGTACCACTCGTCCTCTTGTGGTGATCACTTGTCAGGGCAGGCCTGTTTTTTCTAAGGAACTTCCCGTAGGCCACCAGAGCTCAAAATATTTAGATTCAGCTCTTCAAGAGGGATTTTCTTCTCTCAAAATCACGACTAAAAACCTGCGAGCCGTAGCGGTGACAGTGGGGCCCGGCTCTTTTACAGGAATTCGTGTGGGGGTAGCTTTAGCCAAAGGAATTTGTTTAGGGCAGAATCTTCCGCTGATTTCTCTCTGCTCACTTAAAGGACTAATTTCTCGTCGGGAAGGGCCTTTTATGAGTTTGATTGATGCAAGGGGGGGAGGGGCTTATATTTTGCGAGGCAATCAAAAGAAAGGAAAAATTTCATTTATAGGATTGCCCGAACGTGTTCCGCTGGAAAAACTTCAATTCAAGGGTCCTGTGGTGACACCAGACGCTCTCAATATCAAAGGAAAATTTTCTTCTTCCGTTGATTGGATTGAAAAGGGAGCGGACCCTTTTTATTTAGCCTATCTAGCGGAAGAGAAATTTCAAAAAAAAGAGTATTCTGAAAATTGTGGCTGTTTTCTGATCTATTCGACGTATACCCATTCCACTTCAAGAATTGGGATTTTGGCTGTGCCAAAGCCCCGAGCTTGAACGATCATAAACAACCCCATATTTCTAATATTGGGTTGTTTATGATCGTTCAATCACG
>JAGRNW010000035.1 GCA_020440555.1 Chlamydiia bacterium | reverse complement strand
CAATTCATTATACAGGTTTCCCATACAACGTAAGTAGGTGGGCCGGATGGGGTCAATCTTTACCCGTTGATTTCCGAGCAAATTTTTTATATTTTTTTTTATTGACCCCCTTGTCTGTAGAGGGGATAATAGACCCTAAGGAGGGGGTTATGCCGGAATTTACCATCACCAAGAGTGAGCAAATCTTGGGGGACGCTCCCTACCTCAAACAAGCCATTCTTGAACATCTTCATTTTACCTTGGGAAAAGATAAGTATACTGCCACCAAGCGTGATCTATTTATGGCTCTTTCTTACTCAATCCGAGATCAATTAATTGGGAGATGGATCCATACCCAACAAGGGTATTATGAGGCCGATGTAAAACGAGTTTATTATCTGTCTTTAGAATTTTTGATTGGACAAACGTTGCACAACAGTTTGATCAACCTAGGCCTTTATGATAATTGTCTCAAGGCGGTGCACGATTTAGGGAAAGATCTTAAAATTTTGATGGATGTGGAGGCAGACGCCGGCTTGGGTAATGGTGGACTGGGACGCCTCGCTGCTTGTTTTCTTGATTCGATGGCCACACTCAATATCCCCGGCTATGGGTATGGAATTCGTTATGATTATGGAATTTTCACCCAACAGATCCAAAATGGTTATCAAATTGAGACCCCTGACCAATGGCTCAGATATGGAAACCCTTGGGAGCTCCCTCGGACAGAGTATCTCTACCCGATCAATTATTATGGAAGGGTCCGTCAGTTCACCGATAAACATGGAAATTTACAAAATGAATGGGTTGACGCCCAAGAAGTCTATGCAATGGCCTATGATACTCCCATTCCTGGTTACCAAAATGATACGGTTAATACCCTTAGATTGTGGCAAGCTAAATCCCCCAAAGGATTTGATTTAAGTTATTTTAATCACGGCGATTATATCCGCGCTGTGGAAGATATTGCCGTCACAGAAAATATCACTAAGGTCCTTTATCCCAATGATAATGTGTTTGAGGGAAGAGAGCTCAGACTCAAACAAGAGTATTTTCTTGTTTCAGCTACTTTGCAAGATATTTTGCGTCGATACAACAAAGGCCATCTTCATCTTGATATGTTACCTGATAAAGTGGCTATTCAACTCAATGATACTCATCCAGCCCTTGCTATACCTGAAATGATGCGTCTGTTAATTGACCGAGAGGAGCTTTCGTGGGAAAAAGCCTGGCAATTGACCACGGAAACATTTGCCTATACTAATCACACCCTTCTGCCAGAAGCCCTTGAGCGTTGGTCGGTTCCCTTAATTGAAAAAGTATTGCCCCGACATCTTCAAATTATCTACGAGATCAATGCACGTTGGCTGCAAGAAGTTGAACGTCGCTACCCGGGAGATGACGACAAAAAAAGAAAACTTTCAATCATTGAAGAGAGGACCCCCAAAAAAGTAAATATGGCCCATCTAGCCCTGGTCGGATCTCGTAAAATCAACGGAGTGTCAGCCCTCCATTCCAATTTATTAAAACATCAAGTGTTTGCCGAATATTACAATTTTTTTCCCAACAAATTTACAAATAAAACTAATGGAATTACCCCCAGACGCTGGTTAAAAATGTGCAACCCTGAGTTAGCAGCTTTGATCACTGAAACAATCGGATCGGATTGGGTAACCCAGCTCGATGATCTTCATAAAATTGAATTTTACGCCAACGATGTCAACTTTAGAGAAAGATGGAACAGGATAAAACGGCAGAATAAAGAACGTTTGGCCGAAGTCATTTTTGCTGAACATGCATTAATTGTTGATCCAGATTCTTTATTTGATGTTCAGGTGAAACGCATCCATGAATACAAGCGTCAATTACTCAATGCTCTTCATGCCATTTCTCGTTATTTCCGCATTAAAGAAAATCCTCAGGCAGGATGGGTACCTCGAACCATTATGATTGGAGGTAAGGCAGCACCAGGTTATTACATGGCCAAAAGTATCATCCATCTGATCAACGCTGTTGGTCAGGTTGTCAACCACGATCCTCAAACAAAAAATCTATTAAAAGTGATCTTTCTGGCCAACTACCGGGTCTCGCTTGCTGAGAAAATCATGCCAGCTGCTGATCTCTCTGAACAACTTTCTACAGCAGGCACAGAGGCCTCAGGTACAGGAAATATGAAGTTTGCCCTCAACGGCGCTCTCACGATTGGAACTCTCGATGGAGCAAATATTGAAATGAAAGAAGAGATTGGTCAAGACAATATGTTTATCTTTGGCCTTAAAGCCGATGAAGTACAAACCCTCAGAACTAAAGGATATGATCCTCTCTTTTATTATAACAATCATCCCGACCTTAAGCGGACGTTGGATGCAATTTCCGATGGATACTTCAGTGGGGGAGATACTCAAATCTTTCAACCTATTATCAATAGTCTCCTTCATGAAGGAGATCCTTATTGTTTATTGGCCGATTATCCAGCTTTGATCCATGCTCAGAATCAAGTGGATGAACTTTACAAAAATCGTGCAGCTTGGATCAAAAAATCGATCATTAATGTTGCCCGTGTGGGAAAATTTTCTTCAGATCGAACGATTAAAGAATATGCCAGAGAAATTTGGAGATTGGATTGATTCGAACTTTATCGTGGATTCAGTTTGTCTCGAAAAGGCGTGACAAATGCGGGTTAGGTTTTCCAAAAATCTCTGAGTAGATCACCAACTTGCGAACATCTCCTTTTCCTATCAAAGCTTGCAAATGCTTTTTTCTCCTTCGATTTCCAGTCGGTGTAAAGGGAACAAATGCTGGACTAACTACTGTCTCTTTAAATTGGGGAGCTTTTTGAGTTTCTAAAGCTCTTGTCTCAATTTCACTTAATCGCCTCTTTCCTTCTATCTCAGAATGAAATTCATACTCAGGTCGAACCAAGCGATGAGAAATAGGAGGTGGTTCTTTGGAAGAGAATGCATCTTTTGTTTGAACAACTTTTTTTTCAATCTGCATCGAATCGAGCATCTCTTGATAAAGCCGTTCAGCCTCTTCCTGTTCTTTTTTATATTGCTCAGGATACTTTCTCTTTTTTCTCTCAATTAAAATACGCCGAATCACAGGAAACAAAATAGCAAACAGGACAATCAGTAATCCAATGATCTCATTAAAAAAATCGGTCATGGGTTGGAAGGCTCCGAGGTTTCTTCTCCAGCTATGGCTTCTCGCATTTTTGTATCAGCAGCAACATTTTTAAGGCGAAGATAATCCATATAGCCAAGATTTCCCTTGCGAAGAGCATCTGCCACCGCTTGGGGCACTTGCGACTCTGCCTCCACAAGAACCGCCCGCATTTTTTCCACCTGAGCTATATTTTCCCGTTCTGTTGCCACTGCCATCGCCCGTCGCTCCTCAGCTTTTGCTTGAGCAATCCGTTTATCAGATTCAGCTCTGTCAGCACGAAGTCGAGCTCCAATATTTTCTCCCACTGTAATATAAGCAATATCAATCGAGAGAATCTCAAAAGCTGTTTGAGAATCAAGCCCTCGATCAAGCACAAGTTTAGAAATCGACTGAGGATTACCTAATACATCAAGATGGGTCTCCGCTTGACCAATGGCATTGACGATTCCCTCACCCACACGGGCAATGATTGTCTCTTCAGTGGCCCCCCCTACAAGCTGAGCAATATTAGTTCGAACGGTCACACGAGCACGCGCAAGAAGTTGCACCCCATCTTTAGCCACACCGACGATAAAGTCTCCCTGTCCATGACCAGGACAATCAATGACCTTGGGGTTGACTGAAGTCCGGACCGCATCCAAAATATCACGACCAGCAAGATCAATCGCTGTCGCCTGTTTCCAAGTGAGGGCAATATTAGCCTTTTCAGATGCAATCATCGCTGCGACTACCTCAAGAACCTTTCCCCCCGCTAAGTAATGGGTCTCAAGATCGGAAACTTCAATCTGTTTAAGGCCAGCTTTGTAAGCATTGATTCGGGCATTAACAATCACGCGAGGGGGAATTTTTCGCAAACTCATCCCAATAATATTGAAAAAAGAAATGGGAGTTCCCGAAACAAAGGCTTGAAACCAGAGACTAATAAATTTGCCAATGATTGCAAGTATCACGATACAGATGATCGCCAAAACGATGATCAAAACATAAAATTCAATCGAAAGACCTTGGGCAAACAGAGTGAGAAGATCCATACTATTTTCCTTCCATTTTTTTAACAATTAAATGGGCGCCTTGCCCCCCAATCACCATCACTTTAATTCCTTTATCGACATAACCTGTTTTTGAAACGGCTTGCAAGCGTTTTCCTTCAACCACAATATGACCTGAGGGTTTGAGATCCGAAAGAGTTTTGGCCTCTTTCCCAATCATCTCTTTATCGTAAGATGAAGCGCTATACCCTTCTTGATCATTGGAAAGATAAATTCCCTTTTTTTTTTTTTTTCTCCACAAAGCAAACTTTATCAGCACTCCCAAGATCACGATCACGATCACAAAAAAAAGAATAAAAGCCAAAAATGATTCTGTTTGCAGAGCAAAAAGAATCACACTTCCAACAAGTAAAATACCCCCAGTCACCCCCAGAATTCCCCCGGGCACAAAGAATTCAATAAAGATCAGAAGCAACCCAATGATCGCTAGAATAGATGAGATCATGAATCGATGTCCTGCACAATCATTTTACTTCCTTCTATCCCCACAATTGTCACTTTTTCCCCTTTTTCTATAAAACGACCCGAACTGATGGCGTCATAAAAATCCCCTTCAATCTCAACCTTTCCAGCAGGACGTAAGGGAGAAACAACAATCCCAATAGTTCCAATTTCGGGCAACTCTTCTTTTCTTCTCCCCGCCACAAATCCTTTTTCTGTCTCTTGTTCCCCTCGATGAATAATAGGAGACAATACACGGATTTTTGGAACCAAAAATCGAGCTAAGATGGCCAAAATAATCACTCCTATCACTAAGGTGCCAGCCAACCAGACCAATCTTTCAAAAAAATAACTGCCAGCTGCATTAAATGTTTGAGTATCAAAATCAAAGCTAATACCTTTTAGTCCAGGGAGCAGAATGAGGGAAAGAGCTGTTACCGACAAAATAATACCCAAAATTCCCGTGATCCCAAAACCTGGAATCACAAACACTTCAAGCAAAATGAGACCTATCCCTGCTAATAGCAAGATGAGTTCAAGCCAACTTGCTGCCTCTATGGCAAAACTTCCCAGCAAAATACAAAAGAGGGCCATTAAACCGATCACTCCAGGAACGCCAAACCCAGGGGTATTGAGCTCCATATAAAAGCTGATCATCAACACCAAAAAAAGGACGGAACTAACGACAGGCGTCGCAATCAAAGAGAAAAATTTTGTTTTCCAATCAGGCTGATAAGCATCAATTTCTGCGTGAGGGATATGGGTAAAAAATGGATATTCGAATAAAAGTTCCTTGAAAGCAGGCCATTTCCCTTCCATTTTTTCCATTGCAGTGATAGAGGAAAGTTTTTCAGGTTTAAGAAAAATGTCGGCTACTCCAAGCTCCATCATTTCTTTGGCATTCAAAGTTAAGAGCTTGCCCTTTTTAGTAATGATCCGATCGGTGGATTTAATCTCTTCATTAGTCTGCAATTCAATAATTTTTTCATCCCTAACGACAAGCACAAAATCAGGATCGACCATCGCTTCGGCAATTAGTGGATTGCGCTCATAAAAAGAGGCTCGATTAGCAAAGTCGGCTCGAATAGCCGAGTTGACTTTTTCAGAAGCAATCTCTGTTTTTCCTCCGGTCTGCATCAAAGGTTGAGCCGCTCCCATACTAGCATCCTTGACAATGGAAATATAGCGACATGAGTAAGCAAGCATCGCTCCGGCAGAGATCGCCCAGTTGTTGATAAAACAGACGATGGGAACCTCATGCTGAATATCCATCTCTTTTAAAGCATCAGAGATTTTCTGGGCGGCAAAGACCTGACCTCCCGGTGTATTAAGCTCAAGAATAATAAAAATGGGTTTATTTTTTTTGTAATAATCAAGCCCATTCTTGATATAAACCCACGTCCCTTGTCCTATCTGACTCTCATGATCTCCAATTTTAAGATGACCCACTCGGTTTGGTCCATCGGGGTTGTACTTGATATAATTTGTTAAACTATCTTCCAGTCCTTGCCCAAACAAAGTTGAAATCAATAAGAAAAAACTGAAAAAAAGTTTTTTCATACGTCATCAATCATTTCGAGGAGAAGATCGCGTGTTTTTTCAATATGGTCGGCTGTATGAGCACTTGAAATAAAACAAGCTTCCTGTTGAGAAGGAGAAAAATACACTCCCCTTTCAAAAAGAAAAGAATACCATTTTTTAAACATTTCAAAATCGAGCTCTTGGGCTTCCTGAAAAGAAGTGACTTTCCTTTTGCCCAAAAAGAGTGTGAACATCGAACCTACACGCTGAATGCAGGCATTGATACCCTTTTCTTCCAAACGATGAGCTACAGGATCAACAAGAGCTTTGGTTTTCATTTCTAAACGTTCATAAAACCCAGGAGTTTCTGTGAGTTCGAGCGTCTTTAATCCAGCTTCCATAGTAATGGGGTTCCCCGACAGCGTTCCTGCTTGATAAACTTTTCCTTGAGGAGCTAAAAAATCCATGATCTCTGCCCTCCCTCCACAAGCTGCCCCAGGAAAGCCACCCCCCACAATTTTTCCAAGTAGAGTGAGATCAGGATCTATCCCTATAAGGTTTTGATACCCTCCAGGACAAAGCCGAAATCCGGTGATCACCTCATCAAAAATGAGAAGAGATCCATTTTTTCGAGTCTCTTCTCGAAGCAAATGTAAAAATTGATCAGAAGAGGGAACCACTCCCATGTTTCCACCTACCGGCTCAACAATCACGGCGGCAATTTTTCGTCTAAGAGTGAGATCGGAAAAAATCTCATACACCTTATCGCAATCGTTATAAGGCAAACACACTGTGTTCTCGACAAAATCAGAAGACCATCCGTGGTAATTGCCACTAAATTTAACCATAAGCTCGCGTCCAGTGAATCCTCGCGCCAATTTGGCAGCGCACATGGCAGCTTCTGTTCCTGAAGAAACAAATCGGATTTTTTCGATCGACTCAATCCGGGATCGAATCTTTTCGGCAATCTCTACTTCGATAGTTGTAAGAATTCCAAAACTACTTCCACATGCAACCTTTTTTTGTACCTTCTCAACAATTTGAGGATGGGCATGCCCACAGATCAAAGGGCCCCATGAGAGGCAATAATCAATAAATTGGTTTCCATCAATATCCACGATGATAGCACCATACCCGGACGAAACAACCATGGGGGATATAGCAAGCTTAGAAAAGGCACGTACAGGTGAGTTGACACCTGAGGGGATCGAAAGGCATGCCCTCTGATACTCTGATACACTTTGAGGTCGTTGGGTTGCCTTTAGAAGAGTTGTCATAATTTTGCCGAATAAAGCGCTGGATCAGGAAGTGGATAATGATCATCTTCAGGCAGCATGTGATTTCCTGCAATAATGAGTTTAGACAAACGGGTCATCCCTTCTTTAGGAGAAAGACTGACACTTTTGGTCCATAATTTAGTCGCTTCTTCAAAAAGAGAAATCTCCTCTTTCCAATTCATTTTACCACTGTGGGCTTCCTGAGTGAGATACTGTTGAAAAGCCAAAACGTGATTCGTTACGAGATGGTTCTCATGAGTCAATTGAAAGGGCGGATACAGAGCAGACAACTTTTCATTTAACGTTTTAATCATTCCATTGATCTTGTGGCTAGCCTCTTCCAAATTAGTTTCGCCACTCTCCACTTTGTCAAAAAGCTTGAGACCCGATTGAGTAAAAGATTTTGCATATGGCTTTTTTAAGCTTTCGTTTTTAGCCAATGATGCCACAAACATTAAAAGAGTTTTAATTTCATACTGTGTTTGCAGATGAAATCGTGTAGGTTCATTTTTCATAACGGCCACCCTCCATAAAACAGGCTTTAATTCTCACTATTACGAGGACAGCATTTTGCTGCAATCAAAGTTTTATTTTAAAAAATCATTTAAACAAATTTTTGCGTAAAATAAACAGATGTTGTGCACTGGAGTTAAACGATTTGAGGACAATGTTTGCTGGCTTAGGATGATGTGCTGCTCTAGAAAGTACAATCCCAGGGCAGTCATAACTTTTGTTTATCCTCAGTTTCTAAGCGATCAAAAATAACCCCTTTACTTTGTATTTCGTTTCTTGGCATCCTCTTCTCAATGCACAAGTATTTGATATTATTTCTATTATATATTTTTTCAACTTCTTTAGAAGGATATGAAGTCTCCTTTGACAGTTCCCTTGATAAAACAACCCTTTCTCTTTTCAGACAGGTCAGTCGTCTAGAAAAAATGGCAGAAACTCCTCCATCCACAGCGTATGGGTTAAAACGACGAGCCGAAAGTGATAGGGAGGCATTTTTGGACATATTATATTCTGAGGGATATTACGATGCCCGGATCACTATTGAGTATAGTGGAGAATTTCCAAGCATCCTGGTTAAGCTTTCGATTGACAAAGGAGTAGGGTATATTCTTGAAGATGGGAGAAGGGCACAATCCGAGGCCATTATACAACAACAGGAGGCTAAGGTAAAAGAACTTTATGAAAAAGGGTATCCTCTAGCCCAAGTGAAAGATCGAAATATTGTGGTCGATCGCACAACCAAAAAAGTCTCTGTCGAATACAAAATTGATTCCGGTCCGTTGGCTCACTTTGGAGAGGTGACAATCATTGGCTTGACGAATGTAAAAGAACGGACAGTAAAAAAAAATATTCAATGGAAAAAAGGCGAGAGATTCAATCCCCAAAAAATTGAAGCTACAGAAAAATGTTTGAAGGACAGTGGCCTTTTCTCCTATGTTAAAATTGTCTACGTGGATCCAGACACAATCTGTATCCATCTTCATGAATTAAAACATCGGCATATTGGAGCTGGGATCACCTACAGTACAGACGAATTCTTTGGAGTGGAAGCCTTTGCCTCTCACGATACATTATCTGGGCTAGGAGACAAGCTGTCATTCAGTGCAGGCGGTTCCAGGGTTAGGCAAGAGATCTCAGTGTTTTACGGATTCCCAGATTTTTTACAGAATGATCAAAATTTAACGAGTGCTTTAAAACTTAAACAACAAGATACGCTTGGATTTAGAGAGAAAGAAATGAGTTGTTTGCTCGAAATTTCCCGTCAAATCGATCCAACAGTTTTTGCGTCATGGGGATTGCAGTTTGAAAGAGTCATTTCCACCCATTCTGATAATAATCATAATTATTATCTTGTAAGCGCTCCTTTTAGGATCCACACTACCCAAAATGCTTCCCCGAGCTCTTTTACCCATATTGAGTATAGCGGACACCCCTACTTTGGACAATTTGGGAAGGGTTTTTTCTTTTATAAACAGGAGCTATGCCTTGGAATCTATTATCCTCTTTTTCAAAATTCCCCCCTTGTACTGGCGTGTTCAGCCAAGCTTGGTTCAATCACAGGACAATCACTTAACCAAATTCCTACCCCTAAAAGGTTTTATGCCGGCTCTGCCAATGGACTCAAGGGGTACCGTTATTTAACGGTTAGTCCCTTGAAGAATGGAAAGCCTACGGGAGGGTGTTCTTATGCCATCTTTCAAATTGAACCCAGATTCAAACTGATCCACTGTCTCTATTTAGTCTCCTTCTTTGAAATAGGTAATGTTTATTCCTCTCCCCTTCCTCCATTAAATCAAAAAATACGCCGAACACTTGGCGGGGGCTTGCGCTATGAAACACCTCTCGGCCCCTTGAGATTTGATGTTGCTTTTCCTCTCGATAGGAGACAAGGAATCGATCCTTTTTTTCAGATCTATGCCAGTATTGGCAGGAGTTTTTAGATGTTAAAAAAAATGGTCCTCTTGACGTCTCTTCTCGCTCTTTTTGGAATTGTGCAAACTCCGTGGGCCAAGAAGAAGATAAGCCACAAATTCACACAAATTCTTGCGAAAAAAACGGGTCTCCCCTTGACAGTCGATTCACTGACAGGTTTTTTTCCTTTTTTTTTTGCTGCCCATGTGAAGGCCGATCACCTCCCCTTCTCTTATGAAAATGCTCATATTGTTACCAAGGGAACAATGGTCATTGACTGTGTCGCTCATGGTTCAATCATAAAACCCAAAATAGAGGGGACGATTCGTCTTCGAGATGGATATTTCGAATCTATCAAAACAGGGATGGTCATCGAAAATATTGAGGCAACTTTGATGGGTAAAAAAAATCATTTTGTTTTACATGAACTGATTGGAGATCATATCGCCTCGGCTCGAGGCGAATTGAAACTCAATTCTACCCTCCCCTTTTTTCTTGGAATCCAATTGAACAATGCCCCTCTCTATACCCTAGATCCCCTCACAGCAAAAGGAGATGGATCTATCTCTCTGTCTGGGAATCTTAAAAAAATCAATCTCGAGGGGGAGATGACCCTTTCTCAGGGATGTTTTGCAATTCCTGAAAAATTGAAGCTTCCGCAACCCAAACTTGAGGTCACTTACACAGGTGGGGGTGGCGAAGAAGAGAAGCCCCTTCCACACGAACCCTTCCCCTGCCATATCGATCTTTCAATCGGTATTCCACAACACTTTATTATTAAAGGCCGAGGAATGCATTCGAATTGGAAAGGAGGCCTTTCGATCAAAGGAGAGGCCGATCATCTTGTTTACTCAGGGTCCTTGCATGCTATCGAGGGACAATGTAAGATCGTGGGAAAAATCTTCGACATGACCTCAGGAAAAATTGAAATTGGAGGATTACAAGCCGATAGGATCGATCTCAATATCAAAGGAGCCATGGAACTTCCCCCTATTTCCGTGATTGCCAGGGTCACTGGAAAAGCCTCTCAACCCAATTTTTATGTAACCTCTAACCCTCCCTTAGAAACCACAGAGATTTTATCTCGTATTCTTTTCAATCAGTCTCTCGATGAACTCACTCCCCTTCAGGCCTGCCGCCTGATTCAACTCATTGCTGAAGCTGGAGGAGCAACCCCTGATGTTCTTGAGTCCATCAAAGAACGTTTTGGGATTGATGTTTTAGACCTTGCAAAGTCCTCCTTCAACGAACAAGATTTAGCCGTTAAAATTGGTAAATATCTGAGCAAGGGTGTCTTTGTAGGATTCAGCAAAAGCTTGGCCAATGAAACAGGCTCTCTTTTATTTCAAAGTCGACTCTTCAGAAATCTTTTTTTTAGTGCTGATTATGGAACAACACTTGAAGGAGAAAGACAGGGAAAGTTCTCTCTCAAGTGGTACAAATCCTTTTAATAACCTGAGTTTTGGGTTGTCTTCTCGGATTCAGAGGAAGACAACCCAAAACTCAGGTTTCCAGTCTCCCTCTCCACACACTTTTAATCCAGTGAAATCGAAAACAATATCTGTCGGCCGCTTATGGCTTAGCTTTTTTATTTGCTAGTGGATTCAATCCATCGTCCGTGGGCTTTAATCAGGTCGATCAGACGTTCGTCTGCTACTTCCATATCAATATCCTTTTCCACCACTGTTTTTCCCACATACAGATCAATTTTTCCAGGTTTGGTCCCTACATATCCAAAATCAGCATCAGCCATCTCCCCTGGACCATTGACCACACATCCCATAATGGCTATCTTCACACCGGGAAGATGTCCTGTTTTAACACGAATTCTTTCAGCTGTTTTTTGCAAATCGAAAAGAGTTCGCCCACACCCCGGGCAAGAAATAAACTCTGTTTTAACGGTTCGTTTGCGACAGCCTTGCAAAATAGAAAAAGATAGTCTCTTTTTGACCTCTAAGTAGTAGTGACCTCCGATGGCAAGCCCTTCTCCATATCCATCTGTTAGCAGAGCGCCAAATTCTGTTGAGGCAGCTATAATCAAATCTTTTTCTGAACACTCGTAAGAAAAATAGAGAATCACGGGGAGATCGAGCTTTGCTTTTTCTAAGTAGGCAAAAAATTTCCGCCCTTGATTGACCCGATCTTTTTTGGGGGCAAAAAAGATCGTCTTTCCTGCGTTGGCCCGAGAAAAATCTTCGTCCACGATCACCAAGTCTCTGTCTGGGTAAAGAACTTTTGTTCCCTTCAGTTGAAGAGAAGAAAGCCTCCCCTTTTTTACAAATACGGCATCGCATTTGGGAATCGCTATTTTTTCTTCTTCTATGGAAAGAACAACCGAACCATCCTGATGAAAAGGAGATGGAACACTGCGGGAAATTTTTGCAACAGTGGGAAAGTAATGAGATCTTTTTTGAGTGAAAGCAATCAGACGCTTGCATGGATCTATTTCTAGCCAAGGATCCTCGGTTAAAGAAACGCGGATCGTATCTCCAATTCCATCCAATAAAAGCGATCCAATACCGATGGCTGATTTAACCCGACCATCCTCTCCCTCCCCTGCTTCTGTCACACCAAGATGGAGAGGGTAGTTCCATCCAAGTTGATCAAGTTCGCGAACAAGCAAGCGATAGGCTTCAATCATCACCAAAGTGTTGCTCGCCTTCATTGAAAATATGATGTCATGAAAATCAAATTTACGACAAACACGAGTAAACTCTAAGGCCGATTCGACCATCCCTGCTGGCGTATCACCATACCGATTCATGATACGATCGGAAAGAGAGCCATGGTTTACTCCTATGCGTATAGCTTTTTTAAGCTTTAGACAACGCAACACCAATGGCGCAAATTTTGCTCCAATCTTTTCGATCTCTTCCGCATAGGTGATCTCGTCATACTCAATTACTTTAAACGTGGCCCGCTTATCAACAAAATTACCTGGGTTAATTCTCACTTTATCAACATATTCTACGACTTGCATAGCAGCTTTGGGATAAAAATGAATATCGGCTACAAGGGGAATGCTATACCCTTTTTGAATCAATCCATTTTTTATTTCATGACAAGCTTCAGCCTCTTTGACTCCTTGAACAGTGACACGGGCAATTTCACAACCCATATCCGCGAGGCGCATGATCTGATCCATCGTGGCTTGCACATCGCGGGTTGGAGAAGTGGTCATCGACTGAATGCGAATAGGATGATCTTGGCCTACTTTCACACTACCTATGTGGACTTCTCGTGTTGGTCGTCTTTTCATTACCACTCTCTTAGAATTTGTTTTGAGATGCTCAAAATGAAGAGTACTATACCTGTTTTTTCTCAAAAAAGAAAAGGACTAGTCGCTGAAAGAATCCTTCTTTTAAAAGGTCTGATAAACACCGATTAACGTGAAGACACGAAACTTAAAATCTGTCGTGTCATCTCAAGCCTCAAATTTTTCTGAGTTAGAACAAAAAAAAATTTAAAGACTTGAAGACCTTTAGGCAAGCATGGTCTGCATCCCTTTTATTAGACATCTTGCATAAATCAGTTTCGTGCCCGTGAGCGTGCCCGTGCCGGTGCCCGACCCTACCCATGTGTATGT
>JAGRNW010000034.1 GCA_020440555.1 Chlamydiia bacterium | reverse complement strand
CGACCTAAAAACAAAACTTGATAAAATAGAGGAAAAACTTAAGGGGATTGTGTCTTACGAGAAATCCCATAAGGTAGTAGAGGAGCTCAATGTTTTGATGATAAAACAAATCCTGCCTTTCCATCGTGAGATTCATGGAGTCAAAAAAATTTCGATTCTCCCCTTAGTTAAAAAGGCTGCGTTTAATGAAGTTCCAGAGAAAATGCAGCGAGCCTTTTGGCCAAAAAAAATGAAAATTAAACGTGTTAAAGATGAAAACGTGAATCTTTTCTCAAAAAAACAAGAGCAGATAGATCGACAGATCGCTAATGAAGATTTCAAAATTCAGGTCGCGCATCGAATGCATTTGTTAGTATTGGGTGGAATTGCACAATTCACCCTACTCATCCTGACAGGAGTTTTCTTTTTTTGGTATCCCAACACCTGGATGATGGTCGCGTTGACCTGTTCTGATTACGCAATAGCTGTATCGAGGCTAGGAATAGAATTTTGGTTTTCTTATCATAATAGAAAAAGGATTCTTCAGATGCAACGCTATTTGGCCCAGCATCCTGATGGCGTCCCCATTCCCGGAAACCGACTTGATATCAACAGGCTTTACAAAGTTCAACAAAAATATGGATTAATCGATGTAAGTGCCACCGACGCTAGAATGCGTGTGGAAGGGTCTATTGTTTTTAAGAAGCAGCCCATTGGAAAAATAAAAATAAAACTCAATTGTGCCGAACAAAAAGAAATGGAATTCTTTTCTAAACTCGAAGAAAACCGAAGATTGAAGGTACTTTATGAGAAAAATAAAAGTGAATTGGAAGCTGATGAGGAGAATCGGGAGGCTAAGCTTCTTAATAACTCTAAAAAATATAAACTTATTTTATTAGAAATGATAATTCATCAATGCGATGTTTCTTCTGACCATGTTCTATTCAATAAAGCTAAGAGGGCTATTCAAGAATCTTCTTTTTGCGAGCCGAAGGTTTTAGAATCCGTTGATCAAGAAATCAGCGATTTCACAGAAATTGAAGCCATGATTCGGGTTAACAAACAAGGAAAAACAATCGAGTTGTTTAAGGAAATTGAGATAAAAGTACCAGCCATAAAAGAACTTAAGGATGCACTTGGCCTGATTGCAGATAATGGTCGAATGTGTGGAGACAAGCAGTTATTAGAATTTCGTATTCTAGAATTAGAAAATGAAGAAAAAAATAGAATTATTCCGGGGAATTATCTTGCAAAAATTCATCATAGAAGGAAACTCGATATTGAATCACACAGAATCAATACTATTTTACCTATGGAGGCTGATGTCCTTAAAAAAGAAGCTGAAAAGCTCAGAGCCTGTCTTTACAGTCAAAAAATCCCTCGATTTTGACTGTAAAGACAGGCTCTCAGATCAGCAGAAGCTATACTCAATTCTTGAACTGGAAGGGGTAGATTATGAGAGTGATTGAGCGAAATCCAATATAAAGGGTAAAATTTGTCCCTATGGATTTCAATACTCATCGTAGTCATTTTATCTCCTCTACCAGAAAAGGGATTCATTGTTGGGATCTTGCAAGGACATTTTTCATTCTTGCAAAAAAATCGGAAGAAATTTTTGATTACAAGAAATCCTTTGCTCTTTTTACTCAAGCCGAAAAATTGTGTCACGAAATTCCTGAATTTTGGATCGATTATGGAAAGGTTTTTTATCATTTTAGTGAACTTCAGGGATCTTCTACCTATGCTAAGGAGGCTATGGTTTATTTCAATAAAGCTATGCTACTGTCTGAGGGTGAGACTAAGGAATTGGCGTGGGAGTGGTTTGCCAAAGGGGCCTCTCTTGTTTTTTATTTAAATGGAGGGGATGAAGCTTTTAAAAAGGCAGATATTGCCTTTCAAGAGGCGATATTAGCAGCTCCAACGCGTGCAAATTTATGGCTATTATGGGCTGAACTTCATTATCGATACGGACTTCTTAACTCGGATATCCCTCATTTGGAGGATGCTTTAGAGAAATTATCTAGTTCCAAAATTAGTCAATGTCATTCTGTTTCTGTTGTGACTCTTCTTTCCGAAATTTTGGCTTTTTTAGGTTTTTTGCTCGATAAATATCCTCTTTTGCAAGAGGGTTTAACTCAAATTGATAGGGCGTCCGACGAGGTACCTAAAGACGCAAAAGTTGCAAGAAGTTTTGGGTATGTACTGCTCAGTTGTGGTCACTATTTTGATGATGTTCGCTATTTTGCGAGATCGGTCAATCAATTTAAGCAGACTCTTGAAAGTTCAACCTTTGATTCTATTGCCTGGGAAGGGATCTATCTTGCTTACCTTGCTTGGGGAGAAAAAGAGAAAAATCCCTATTTTATCCAAAAAGCAATAGGAGCTATTCTTCGAGTGATTGAACTTCGAAAAGAGTCTCCACACTATCTTAAAGAGGCAGGTTTTGCTTATCTCAAGCTTAGAAAAATTTATGAACAAAAAGGGATTCCCAGAGAGAAAGAAGCACTTCATCGAGCGATTCATTATTTGCAAAGCGCTATTTCTTTATTTCAAGGAGAGAGGGTCCCCATTGAATGGGTTTTTTATCTGGGAGAGGCCTACGATTTTATGGGATATTTAACTAAAGATGAGCACCTTCTTCGAAAGGGGGTCAACATTTTAGAAAATGTGACAATCTATACTCCCGATTTTTCTAAAGGGTTAGCCGCTCATGCGCTTGCCCTCTCTCATCTTGGAGAATTGACAGAAAATATTGACACTCTATATCATAGCCTCGCTTTATTCGAGGCAGTGCTTGCAAAAGACCATGAGGATGATGCAATGTGGTCTAGTACAGGGTATACACGATTTGTTTTGGCAAAGCTTGTGGCTGACCCACAGCATCCAGAGAAGAGGGAGGAGCATCTTGCATTTGCTGAAAGAGATCTTGCAAAAGGGGCGCAGCTAGGGAACGGAAGGGCAAACTACTATCTAGCGTGTCTTTATTCTTTGTCGGGCCATTTAGAAAGTTCTATAGACCATTTGTATCGAGCGGGAAGAAGGGGAGCTTTGCCCTCTATGGAAAGACTGATGGAAGATAGGTGGTTAGAGAAGGTACGCCAAACATCTCTTTTTGAAGACTTTCTAGCCGATCTGGGGGAAAGGTAAAGTGCAAACTCACGATGATCACGATTATAATCATGAGCATGAGGAGAGCAAAGCGGCTGTTGGTAATTTGATGGAGTCACGCATCTCCCATTTAGACGATGAGCTCTCCCGACGTCTCGAAGATGCGTTTCATAAAACAACTTTTAATGTTCATCTTCATGATGTAGCCAAAATAGCCTGTGAATATACTCCCATTGATTTGGCTTATGCAGCTTGCCGACTTCCCCCCCATGCCCGATCAGTTTTGTTTGAAAATTTACCGGACATAGAAGCAAAGGTCACCTTCTTTATCAATACAGATGGTGCGACTCGCTCGGCTATTTTTAGAGCCCTTAATGATGATGATGTCACTGAATTGATCAATAAAATGCCTGCTGATGAGGCTGTGTGGGTTCTGGAAGATCTTTCAGACCGTCGCTCTCGAAGGGTTTTAGAAAAGATTGATTTTAAGAAAGCGGCAAAAATCAAAGAATTAAAACAACATGGCCGAAACAGTGCCGGAGCTTTGATGACGGGAGAGTATTTTTCTTTTCCGATGGAAACAACAATTGCAGAGGTAGCGGCTACCATCCGTGATAATCCCGGTATTGACTTGACTCGTGTGATTTTTGTCCTAGACCAAAGAGGTGAGTTGCAAGGGCTGGTTCCTGGGAGAAATTTGATAGTTAATCCACCTCATCTTCCTTTAAAACAGGTGATGCGACAAGTTGATCATAAGGTGACGGCCGATGTTCCTAGAGAGGAGGTGGTTGACCTTGTCGAAAGATATAAAATTCCAGCTTTGCCTGTTGTCGATGATTCTGACTGTTTAATAGGTGTTGTCACCTACGAAGAGGTCGTCGAAGCCATCGAGGATATCGCTGATGAAACGATCGCCTTGATAGCGGGTACTGCAGAAGATGTGGGTGAGTATGATCACATCTTTAAAAGATTTTTAGCGCGTGCCCCTTGGCTTCTGGTTACCTTGTTTGGAGGACTCATTAGCGCCGCAGTGATGTCTTATTTTCAGGGAATTGAAGGGCAACTCATGGCTTTTATTGTCTTTTTTGTCCCCCTGATCAATGGAATGAGCGGAAATGTAGGAATTCAATGTAGTACGGTTTTGGTGCGTAGTATGGCAATTGGTGTCATTTCTTCAGGAAAAAAGGGGGAAGCCATGCTCAAGGAATGGTCGATTGGTCTTTTAACGGGTGTGGTATTTGGAGCTTTATGTGGGCTGATCGTTTACGGACTTAATACGTTGGGAATTCAAGAATATGGTGCTAATCCATTGGAGCTTGGAGTGTTAATTTCAATGGGTCTGCTGGGGGCCTGCTTTGTGGCAACTTGTTTAGGGGTAAGCGCACCCTTCTTTTTTGCGAAATTGGGGGTAGATCCAGCCGTGGCATCGGGTCCGATCGTGACAGCGTTTAATGATATTTTGTCAATGACGGCTTATTTTTTAATAGCTGGAATTCTTCACTCCCTCTTTTTTCTTTGAAAAGGAAATCAGGGTGAAGTTGCATGTTGTGCTTCCCCCTCCATCCATGGAAAAGGATACATTGTTGGAGGAGGGGTTTTCTCCTCACCAAGAGACCCTCCCATGAGTTCAATCAATCCTCCCACAATAAAACCAGGAGGTCCCCCCTTTGTTCTAGCTATAATTGCAGCTATCCGAGACGATGCTGATTTCCAATCAAGCTGTAAATGATCGATTGTTCCTCTCATTTTGATTTGAAACATATCCTGACGGGATAATCCTGAGATTCCGAGTAGTTGTTCCAATGTTGATGGAGCAACAGCTAAAACCATTTTTACCTTTTCATCATTATGGTTGATCATTCCCCAGCAGGCGATGTGAACATTGGCTGCAAGAAGGGCATCAAAACGTTCATAGATTGCGATTCCTTCATTTAAGTTCAGATATATCGGTGTGAACCAGGCAGACATTACTCCTTCTTTTGATACATATTTAGCCTTTAAAAAATCCATTAGGGATTGAAGTTCTCCTCCATTTTTCACCCATATTTGTCCAATATCAAGGGTTGCTTTTCCAATTTTAACTCCAGTGAATGTGTAAGGATTGATCGGAATCATAAATCCTTCAGGTTCAATAGTCAATTTCAATGGATGATCGGAACGAGCTGCCGTGATTAAAAGAGGGTTGATTTCGATCAAGAAATTTTCACTAACTTCTTGTGTTAAAGTGATTTCCATTGAAAATTTCTGTTGAAGAGTTAGGGCTCCATTTCTAAGCATAAAAGGCATGGACGCCTTTAAGTTGGATGCAGAAACTTCAATTTGAAGTGGACCCGATAAAGCTGTGATGTTTCCGTGAATATCTGCATTGAGAAAAGGACCGGTGAGAGCATGAATTTGTTTTTTTGATTTTTCCAAACCAGGAATCAGGGCCAAAAAAGGATCAAGAGGAAGTTGATGAATCAATAATTTTCCTTTGGCATTCATTCCCTCTTTGTTGAATGTTCCATCTATCTTCCAGATATTCTCTAATTGACTGTCTAGGCGAATAAATCCGCTCGATGCATTTTCTATTTTAAAATCACTATTAAGGCGAAGATCGAGAGTTTCTGAAAAATTTTTCCCATGAATGGAGGCAAAGACACCTTGAAGGTTAAATGTATCGCGTGTTTGTTGATTAACAAGGATCATGGGTCCTACCTGGACGGTGCCAATAAACCCACTTTGACAGAGAAAACCTCCAATCGAAGGGGGAGGGGTTGCTGGGCAAGAGAGTTCTGAGAAGACTATCGAAATAGGTGTAGAATTTAAAAGGAGGTAATCAGTGCGTGGGATAAGATCTTTTTGTTCGAGCCAAAACATCAATGTATGATAACGCGTAGGGGTCATTGACCAATGGATATAACCGGAATGATCTTGTAAGATTTTGAATGTTTCGTCCATCGAAAAGGCTAGATCGGCTTTAAAGCCTTCCCCTTCGGCTGTGAAATCAATCACCACGCGAGGTTCCTTTTTGGGTGTATGCCTCCCTCTCATGTTCATTGTCATGTTCGGACCAAATAAAGTGACTAGCTTTCCGTCTTGACAGGCAAGAGCATCAAGAATGAAAAGGGGAAAATCATCCAACAGAGCCTCAAGGATAAAATCGGCATCGGAGAGAGACAATTCTCCTTCTTTTAGAAACTGTTTAATTCTTAATGTTGCATCTATCTTCCCCTCTTCCTTTTCATCTCCATTTGAGCGGATCACTTCAGTTTTTCCTTTCATCTGAATGGAAAGTTGTTCAATCTTTCCATTGAAGTTATTTTCCATTTTTAAATCTTTAATTGTCGCTTTTCCTTTGATATTTGCCTGTTCCATCGTAAGTGGAGAAACAGTTGTGGTTCCATTGCTTTGAAGGGTATGAATCTCAAGGGGAAAGGCTTTGAATTCGAGAGTAGTTTGTGTCGATTCAATGACAACAGGTTTAAGAAGAACAGGGGGATTGCTGCCTTTCGTTTTAGCCCATCTTTCAAAGGACTCGGGTGTCACTGTCAGCTTTGAGGAGGCGGGACGAGTAAGAGAAAAAATTCCTTGTTCATCAATTTTTCCTCTTAAATCAAAGACATAGTGCTCATTTTCACCTTTCAGCGCCATGGTACTGATTGAAAAAGGGATCAAAGAGCCTTGTGCTGAAAAAATAAGATTTGTTTGGGGTCCCATCATCATAGTTGAAATTTGAGCGGCATCCGTTAAGAAATTCGTTGTTTTAAAGAGAATTTCGATATGATCGCTTCCAGATACTGTACATTTTCCTTCAAAATTTTTAATTTCAAGTGAGGTTAGGCCAGAAATTCCCTGTATTCGAAGTTGAGGCATTGAAAGTTCAGAAATGAAAGATAGTTTATCCCACTCAATTCCTGTCTTTTCAGCAACAGGAAATTCGAACTTAATGATATCCCAAGTGAGTTCTCCTCCAGATAAAACTCGAATTTCTTCTTTGTAGGGAAAGTATTTCATTAACAAGGGCGGAGCAATTTTATAGACGATCGAAGCTTCTTTGGAAAGTTTGATTGAGGGATCTAAAGTGAATTCAAGAAAGGAGGTTTCAAGGATTGGAGAGATGACTTGAAGAGAGATATTTCCGATTCCCTGTTGAATTTGTCCGCTAAAGGAGAGGGTGATCCAGGGTCCTAGATAAGGAGTAAGATCGGCCTTTTGACCAAATACCACTCCAATTGCATCGAGAGGAATAGTAGAAGCTTTACCCTTAAAATTAAGATTGGATTTTAAAATGGAAAGTTTTCCTTTTAAATCAAAAAGATCGGATAAATCGAGGTGACCTTCTGATTTTGAGGGAGCTTTAGTTGTTTTGAGTTCGAAAGAGTAATCGACAACCAGTTCTTGACTCAATCCTTTCGATTGAGTGTCAAAACGAAAATCAGAAAGAGAAAGAGGGCCTAATGTTTTATGAGCAAGTTCAATTCGATCAATGGTGCTTTTAATTGAAAAACTTAAACATTGAACTTCAAAAGGGAGTGGAATAAAAAAGTTTTCGATGTCAATTGTGATCATCGTTTTTTCTCCTAAATGCCAAGAAGGTTCTTGATCAAACGATGATAGAAGTTGATTGAAAAAAGCAGGATTAATGGTCAGTTTGAGTTCGCTTGCTGAGTCTATATAGAAAATTTGATCTTGAGTGTGGCCAATTAAAATTCCTTTTAGATTTTGAGCATTCAGTTTAGCATCAATTTTAATTTCTTCTTTTGTTGCAGTGAGTTCTGTTTCTATGTCCAGCGTGTTGCCAATTGCATTAAGAAAAATACCTGAAAGAGCAGGCTCATCATAAGTCAACAATTCATCGAAAACAGCAACAGGAAAAGCTTTGATCTTTGCCATCATATAAAGAGGGGCGATTTTTTCCAAAGCTGTCACAACTCCTGAAGATAGATCAATATTTAAGGATTTTCTCTGGGGTATTTTAGCAGTAATGAAAATCTCGCCTTCGGTTCCTCCTTGAACCGTGTCACCGGTTAGATGAAGGATGGCTTCTTCACTTTCACTCTTTCCATACAGAGTAAAGTTGAGATCGAAAAGGGTGATTTCAGGAATGCGAGGACCCTCAATTTCTACCATTCCATTTTGGATAACCATCTCTCCTTGGGTGGGAATTGAAAAAGCTTTGAATTTTTTTCTGGTTACTTTTCTTTTTTTCTCTTTATCAGGGGGAGCAAGGGACTCTTCGATATTGAGTTTACCATTTCCTTGATTGATTAGATGGAGCATCGGTGAATCAAGATAAGTCTTTCCCCAATGATCTCGATAAAATAAAAGAGTCAATAAGGCACGTGTAGTTTTAAATTCTTTAAATGAAAGAATTTTTTTTCCCTGTTTGTCGAACAGCACAAATCCTTTCACCCCTTGATCACCCAACCAAGAAAACTTAGCCTCCTCTATAGAAATTGACCCTGAAATTCTCTTATTCATCCACTTCATGATGAAGGCATTGCCTCCTTGGGTTGAAAAATAGGTGGGCAAAAGAGCTATCACACATAAAATCAAAATGATAATAATTGAGACACACCACCAAAAGATTTTGAAAGCAGATTTTTTTTTGGAAATAGATGGATTCATAACGTTTAAATATCTTTAAGTGGGAGGTTTGCGTCTGATTTTTCAATGATCCTGCCAAATTCATCAAGACTTTCAAGCAGTATCTCAGTCTCACGAGAAGGAGGCAGGGGGATTGTTTCGCCACTTTCATTTATCATATCAATTATATTTTTAATTGTCAGGCGACTTATGGGGCGAGCAGGTTGAAAGGCGCTCACTCGCTCCCGTCCCAATTTTACCTCTGAGAGAATACCATCTGATACAAGACGATGTAGTATCTGAGTAGTTAAGATTAAAGGAATAGAAAGGGTATTAGACAATTCAATAGGGGTAAGAGGGGGGAGTTCATTGCAAAATCTTTTTATACATTTATGGACAATGCGTAGTGTGAGGATAACTCGAAAATTTTGACTGAGCTTGACTTCTTCAGACACAAATTCATAAGCGTCAACATGTTGAATTGCAAAGGCAATTTTTCCTCCGATCAGAACGATCAACCAACTTAGATGGAGCCAAATTAAAAAAAGGGGAAATGCCGCAAAAGTGCCATAGATAGCGTTATATTTTGAAACTCCAATTTGAAAATAGACGTAGAGAGATTGAACGATTCCATAGAGGGTCCCTGTGAAAATTCCAGCGATCAGTGCGGGGACAAATCTGACGCGAGTGTTGGGCATAAAAATATAGATGAAGGTAAAGAGAATCCATGTGAGTACGTAAGGGGAGAAATTGAGAATAAAAAATAAAAGAGGGCCTATCCATTCAAAAAAAGGAATATGTTCATCCCAAGCAGAAACTCGAGCGGAGAGATAAACAGTGGTGGCGCTTGCTATCAATATGATAAATGGACAAATCAATATCATAGCAAGATAGTCGCTGAATTCTCTGGCAATGCTGCGGGGTTGATCAACCTCCCAAATTTTATTGAGAACTGTTTCAATATAACGCAAAATTTTGATTGCTGACCAAAAGAGAAGCAAAACTCCGATTCCAGCAATTAACCCTGTTTGTGCTTCTTTAAGCGAAGTTTTTGCGAATTCAACAATGGTAAGGGCTGCTGTTTTTTGTCCACCAAATCTAGAAACAAGCCAAGCTGTGATTGTATCCTCGAGCCGAAATCCTCTGGCTAGGCCGATCATTAAGGCAATAGCTGGAACAAGCGCTAGCAGAGAATAATACACAAGGGCTGAGGCGCCAACCTGTATTTCTCGTTTTTTAAACCCCTGTCCTGTGATTAGAATGATACGAAGAAAACGAATCATGAAGGCTTTGAATCCGGAGACGTGTCCAAGATCAACACGCCAGATCCGCTTTTTTAAAAAAGTATAGATTTTTTGAAAAAAATCGATCAAACTTCCACTGTTTCTGAGATTTTTTTTGCTGTCTCTCTCAACTCCCAACTTATTTTTGTAAACTCTTTTTTCACAGATTGCAAGTCTGTTGTTGCAGCGTTTAAATTGAGGGTTTCTTTAATAAGAGCATGAGTTGCTTTCGCTATCGCATTTCTTATCTCTTTCAATTTTTTTTTCTCTTTCTCAAATTCTGCGGCAAGGCTTTGGAGATTTTCTATCATTTGTTGTTCTTCTTTAATTTTAGAGGTTATTGCAAGATTGGTTATAATAAGTCTTTGATTGGCATCATTTAGCCTTAAGTTAGCCGCTGACTGCATGTTTGCCATAGTTTCTGAAAGTTTTTGCAATTGTCCAATTCGTCGATTAGTCTCTCCTTCAGCATTTTTCCACTCATCAATTCGCTCTAAAATTCTGATGAATTTTTTTAATCCTAGATTTAATTCTCCATTTTTTTCAGAAAAAGCAGAAATTTGTTCTTTAAGTGTGATAAGAGAAGCCGAAAAAAGTTCGTGATTTTCTTTGGTCATCATTTCAACAGCTGAAAGTGCTGTGGTGATTTTGGCAAACTCTTGAATTTGGCTGGCCAGAGCATTCTTTTCCTCTTCTAGTTTGGAGACATTTTGAGAGAGCTTTTCATTATTGGAGACAAATTTATCATTTTGTACTTTGTAAGTTTGATTAACTTTTTCAAGTGTTTCAACTTCAGTTTTAAGTTCTCTATTTAATTTTTTATATTCATTATTGTTTTTTGAAAATGATTGGAGGTTTTGCCAATGGTAAGAGAGGTAGATAGGATAGAGATCTGTTAAGAAGCCGATTCCAAAGGGTATTATGAGATAGTAGGACTTCCAATAGACACAGGCTAGGATTCCAATGACACAAATGGTCAAGACAACAAGAGAGGGAATCATGTTCCAGTTACAGAAAACTCGATTTTTTAATGAAGATTTTTCAGCTTTAGATTGAGTTGTTGGTAAAGCTGAAGACCAAAGACACCTTTTTATTTCGCATAGAGTCATTGCGTTCCTCCATCACTCATAAAATTGAATACAGTCGAGATGAAGATATTTAATATTTTCTGGAATAAAATTAAAGTTTTTAATTAAAATTAAATTATCAGACGTTGTTGAATAAAGTGTTATCAGACGTTAAAATATTATCAGACGTTATTGAAAAAAATTAAACAAAATCAAATAGTTTTCTGACCCGCTTCATATTAATTTATTGAATAATAACATCAACGATTACAGGAAAGTGATCGGAAGGAAAATGCCCATCCACTCTAGCGGCATCAATTCCATGCGATAACACCTGGATGCCATTGCTTACAAAAATATGATCTAAAATTATCCCTGGTTCTCCTTCGGAACAGAAGGGTTTTTTCTTTTCCAAACAAAAATTCGTTGAGGAGATTGGCCCAAAGTGACCGAAAGAAGCACATTTGAAACTATCAAATACACAGCCATTCTCAATAATACGGACAATTTTATCTCCATCATAAAATGGTAAGTCTAGCTCTTGTCTAAAGGGGAATGTGTTAAAATCACCCGTAATCAAGAGCGGCAGCTGATTTTTTTTGTTTAGAAGAAAGTCTCGTAATTTACAAGCCTCATAGAAACGTCTTTCGATATTGCCAAATGCTAGATGAGTGTTAAGAATCAAAAATTCATGATCGGTTTGTTTATCTCGAAAATGACAAACGGTCAGTGTATTTTTTCCTCCAAATGGATTTTTGCTGATAACTTCGGGAGTTTCGGAAAAATAAAACGTTTGTGCTTTGATCAACTGTAGTCTATCTTTTCGATAAAAAACAGCAGGGATGTCTCCAGCTCTTTTACCGTCATTTGCACCCACTCCGTATGATGCGTACTCTTCTCCAATAAGAGCGCACAGGTCATCAAACTGGTCAGATTGCAATTCTTGACTACCAATCACGTCTGGATGAGCCCATTGAATGTATTCAGCAACACGCGCTTTTCGAGTTTCCCAACGATCTATAGGCTCGAGGTCAGAGTCATACAAATTAAACAGCATATTAAATGACATCACTCTCAAACGCCCATCTAAATTTACGCGGACAAGCTGTCAATTTCATCGTTTTGAGTCTTATTAATTTTTCCATTTAAATCTTTTGTGATCAACAGAAGGCAATGTTGAACTTGATTGTTTTACCGATTTCAGAAATGGGTACGTCTTTGCCAAGTTCTCCAACAGGGATGACAGTGACGTGAGCACCATGTTTACCTTCACCAAAATAAGGAGGCAATGAATTATTTCCAAAAATTTTATTAAGTTCAAAGATGATTTCATCTTTCACTTTGAGATAAATAAACCCTCTTTCATCGCGACATAACTCACCCTTTAAAGGGGGATGGGTTCTCCATTTCCAATCAATCACTCTCATTTGAGGAACAACCTGAGAAAGGGTAAGGACCGAAGTTATTAAATGACAAGTTCCTTCGAGATAATTTCCTTTTCTAAATTCAACGATAGCTTTGTGTAGTTTGAAAGCTATTTGAAGAAGCATGCAGATGGTTAATATTTCTATATGTCCAACTGATAGAGGCGTTCGGACAGGTGGGATAAAACTCAAAATGGGAAGTGCTGCGACGAGGACGCTTTTAACTTTGCTCAGTTTTTGTTTTTGACAAGGAGGGGCTGGGATATCATGCTCATACTGACGATAATAATAGACTGGAGAAGAAATCATTAGAGTTTAAAAAAGAGCCTCGAATTTTAGTTGAGAATGTCGAAAAGAAAGATGGCGATTTTTTTGGCCAATGTTTGTTGATGTTTTTGAATCAATTTCCTCCCTCCTTCGGAAGAAAAATCAGAAACAATTTTCCATAATCTGCATGGTTTTCCGAATTTTGTAGCCGCATATACCACCCCATACCCCTCCATATCGATTAAATCCCAATGTTGAGATAAAAGTTCTTTTTGCTCACTGTGATGAACTGGAAAATCAGAAGAAATCAATCTTCCTCCTTTTCCCTGAAGGGTAAATGAGGGAATCGTTCTCTGAACGATATTTTTTGATGTATTATCCAAGTCTTTTGGATAAAAGACATGTTTACCTATTTTTTCAATTTCAATCATTGTTCCGATGGAAAAATTCTTGGAAAGTGCTCCTGCTATTCCAATATTCAATATTTCATCGCAACCGAAGTGATACCTGGAGACAGCATGTTGCGCTGCATGAATTCCTATATTTGCTAAAACAATTAATCCTTGATCAATATTGTAACAAATTGGAAGATTTCCTCTTTTCCGATGAGAGATAACGCTATCTAAAACAGGCTGTGCGTTCAATTTTTTTAAACTAGGTTCAGCTTCTTCATAAGTTGCAAAAATAATGAGTTTTTTTGTCATGAATAAAACAATTCTATCAACTTAAAACTACTTCCTACCTAAGTGATGGCTGATGACACGGATGTTGGGTCTAAGCCTAAATTCTTACGGTCGACTAATTATCATGATTAACAATATTTTCTATTTTTGCATATTTGGATCTACCTTGATTTATACTGTTCATATATGTGTGACCGCAAGAATTGCACAGATATGTTCCACCCGGACCAATCATAGAATAATCCTTGATATCTTCGACACAATGATCACATTTAGATGTGAGGATAAAATTACTACTTTGTCCTGAAATATAAGATTGAACAAAGGATGCGTGAATCGATGCATGTGAAGAGCGGCTTCCGTAGCGCGAAAAAGAGGGTAAGGGAGAAAGATTGTCTTGGGTGCTAATAGTTCGTTGAGCGATATCATAAGTATTATTAGAACTATTGGTTCTAGTAAAGCTCTCTTGGTAAGTTTGTTGAGATGAATTTATTGGATTTAACGACATAAATACCTCATAAGTTATTGAAAATAAGGAATTATACAGAACAGTGTAGTTTTCTGCCAGGGTCTTTTGATTAAATGTGGCAAATACTGAATAGTGATTGTGGTATACTCAGGCGGATTTAGTTTGAGAAGATTTTTGAAAATAGCGTGATTTTTTTTCACATTTATGGCAAAAATTCT
>JAGRNW010000033.1 GCA_020440555.1 Chlamydiia bacterium | reverse complement strand
AGAAAATTCATGCACAGGATTCTCCCATCAATTGATTTTTTTTGGTATCAAAAAAATCTCAATTCACGAAGGGTATAGAAAAAAGCCAACACCCTTGTGGGATGTTGGCTTTAAAGTGATGGTATTCTTTTTCGTTCGCATTATCCTCTAAACATTGATTGAACCGTTTGTGTGATAGAATCAGAGACTGATTTCAAGATGTTCATTGAGTAATCGATAAATTGCTGAGATCCCTGACGAAGATCTTCTGCACGAGAAAAGAACTGATTCCAATACTGAGCAAACTGTTCCATCTCTTTAGAGGCAGCCTCTTGAGTTCCTATCTTCTCTTGAATAACAGCAATATTCGCCTTATGGCCGGCTTCATTGGCCTGTGTCCCTGCCTGTGTCATTGTGTTAACGATGAAGCCTTTTTCTGCGGTTTTTGTAAGAATTCTTCCTATAGGCTTCATCTTTTCTTTGAAGCTATCTTTCAATCCTAATGTCTTTCTCTGCATGACGGTTCCAGGTGAGTTCTGGTCATTTTTTCTTTTTGTTTGCTCAAGTTGTTCCTCAACAGCATCGTTTTCATCGTCTTCTAATTCGATGACTTTTTTGTTTTTGGCCTCTTCGGAACTTTCTATTTCTTCACTTTCACTTTCACTTTCACTTTCTTCTGTGTCTGAACTTTTTTCCATATTGGATTTAATTTTATCCATTTCGTTAAGTTCTTCAACTTCTGGATCATCACCAGTGCCTAATGTTTCATTCGTTCCTTCTGGTGTTTTCTTTGAAGGTGTCTCTTCGCTATACTCTTCAATTCCTCCCCAACCGAGAGCCATTGCAAACATCGAAAATGAGATAATCGAGCTCCACATGGCCATATCCGATTCTTGTCTTGATTGAGCAGCCTGATAATTATACGAAGATGTCACGGCCTTTGCAATTAACGGGGCAAAGTTAACGGCAAACTTCATCCCCAACGAAGCCTCCTTCCAAAGTGTACTCCAGAAGTTAGAGTTAGTTTTCGCCTGAAGCGCCAATACCTCGCCGATAATCGCAATGATTGAGGGAGTATTTTTTTCTCCCAACCAACTCATTGATTTTTTTGTTCCCATTGGAGGGCTTAAGGGAATTTTCTGTCCCTTCTTAGCTTTTAGCTGTCCCGTTGAAGCTTCATTAGCCACTTCAACACAATCTTTGATGATCTTTGCTTCATTTTTGCGCGCAGCGTAGAGAGTTTCCCTCTCTTGAATCATTTGTCCCGCAGAACTACAAAATTGAGAAGCAAAATTTTTCTCAAAATATGGCTTTACAAATGTATCACTCATTTTATTCCCTTATTTTTTTGTTTTTATCGTTTAACTTTTTTTAAACAGCTGAAGTCAATCCAGTGGAAATGTCTCTGTAATCGTTGTTGATTGTTGCATAGGTTTGAAGAACGTTTCCTAGCTGTTCTCCCAAACCTTCGATCACATTTGTGCTTTGTTGAATCAATTGTTGGTAAAAGCGGAAGATCGTTTGGTTATATCCAATATTGGCTGTCTCTGGACCGAGAGCTTGTTGAACATCAGCTAATTGTTTTTTATACCCCATCAATTTTAAACTTGCGATCCCTTGAAAAAGGTTAGAAGATTGAAAAACTCCTGCAATTGTCATTCCAACGACTCGCTTACCCAATCCTTTGAAAAAACTGCCTGCTGCTGCTCGGAATTTATTCGTGGATGTGACATTTTCAGCGTCGATTTCTTCTTCAATTTTTCCAAGCTCCTCTTCGACTTGCTCGTTCGCAACACCTTCTCCTTGATCTGCATGAACATCACTAAAATTCCCTTCAGCGCTATTGGAAATCTCTTCCTCATCGCTAACCGAACCATCCTCACTTTCGACATCGATTCCATCTGAGGTTGTACTTCCAATGTTTGCAGCTAGTTCAGCATCAGCAGCATCTTCCACTTCAACACCAGCACCGCCTGTCGCAACTGTAAAAGCGAGAGCAGCAATGGCAAATGTAATCCCCACGCCTAGAGTGACCCATTTAGTAATGTCAGGAGAAACCCCGCAAACATTTAGAAGAGGAGCGATTCCAAAGGAAAAAATATCTTCCATAACACGTGAAATTTGATTTTCATGCTCTTCTTCTTTATAGGCCTTAGTAATCAAAGTAGCTTCTTTCAGTTCCTCAGTTACAGCTTTTTTTGTTGAAATCAAGAGGATTTTGGACATTGTTTGTGCGAGTTGTTGATTTTGCGCTTCTTCATCAACTTGTTCCTGTAATCCTTCAGAGTCTTCGGTAAAAATGGCCACATAAGCTTCATCTAGTATTTTTAAATAATCAGTTGAGTTTTTCTCTTTTGTCGGAGAGGGAAGAACAGGCTTACCAAAAGGAGCCTTTTCTTTTTGTGTTGTTTCTGTGCAAAAGGCAATTGTATCAACAATTTGTCCAGAAACATCTTTTCTTCCTGACCAATTCCGTCCGCCTGTTAAAGGAGAAATCGGGCTTGCTGGATAGATTGTTGATAATTCTGCCTGATTTGTTGTTACCATAGTATGGACCTATATGTTACGATTGTTTGTCTTCAAAAGATTTTCTAATCAGAACACAACGTTCTTTGAGTTCAGCGTGCTCTATTCTTGACCCACAAAGATCGATCGCTTTATCTAAGACCTCGAGAGCCTCCTTGACTTGATTGAGTTTTAAAAGGGAATCGGAAGCGTAGTAGGCGGAGAGTGGGTTTTTAGGATCCAGTGAAAACGCTAAAGTAAAACCCAAGGCTGCATGATAGTAATCTTCGAGTTGATAATAAGCAGCTGCAAGGCCAAGGACATATTTGAAATTTTTAGGGCTAACTCCCATCAGAACATAAAAAAGGCTGATGGCCTCCTTGTTTTTCCCTTGGTTATAATAGGTGTAAGCTAGTTGATAAATTTCCTCTAAAAACTCTTCAGAAAGACCCATAGCAGCAGCAACGGTCCCTCCCTCTTTTTTAATCTTATTGATGATTTTAAAAGAGAGTTCTTTGATTTGTTCTTTGTTATTTGGATCGATAGTAGAAAGAAAACTTTTATTTATCATAAAACAACCCAATTAATTGAATTAATAAGAACAATTATAACAAGTAATTGTTTTAAAATCAATTAGATTATTAAAAAATCTTTAGTTTTTTAAAGATCATATTAATTAAATTAAATAAACTTAACTTTTTTTATAATTAAGAAATGAAACTGTGGAATGCAATTAAGCGTCGCTCTTCCCTGATTTGGGAGGGTCGGGACCGTTTTTATGACAAGACGATTACATTTTTCTATCTACCAAAGATATATTATTTTTTTAAATTTTTGGTTCATCGGTATGATGCTCGGCAATTTTCTCCACGAATGATGAAAGATAATTTTGCCTTGCTTCAAAGGGAAAGGGGGGGGGTGTGGGTGGATGTCAAAATGAACGGAAAGATAGTTGCATTGGATTCATCTTTTAAAAAAGTTTTATTTTGTCTAAAAAATATTTGCCTTTTAGGGGCTTTACAAAGTCGCTTGATTAAAGTGATCAACCTCACATTTTTAGTTGCCTCCATTGAGGTCTATAATCCATTTGATAAAACAATCTTAAAAATTTATCTTGAAAGAAAACTTGCGTTAATTGGCCGTCTTATAGAAAAATTAAAGCGAATTAATGGCGCCTCCTTTGATGCCAGAGAGGCTCGCTACCACCTTCATCTTTTTCATTATTACTCTCTTATTCAAAAACATGTCATTGAAAACATCGAAACGGCTGTTTCTAGACAAAAAATACCCTCGATTGTCAAAGAGGTTACCCGGGCTCTGGGGAAGGGAATTTTTCCTATGTTGGTCACTCAAGGGCTTTCAGGAGCTTATTGGATGAGGGATTCATCGAGAGAGGTAGTAGGTCTCTTTAAACCCTTTGATGAAGAAATCAATGCTCCTAATAATCCTCTTGGGCCGGCTTACCAAGGGGGATTGGGTCAAAGAAGGACTCGTCGAGGGATCAGAGTGGGAGAGGCGGTTCACCGGGAGGTTGCTGCCTATTTGATCGATCAATTTTTCGGCTTTGGGATTGTCCCTAAAACCTATTATGCTACTTTTTCCCATCCATCTTTTTTTCATTATGGAGAGGACCCTTATTCTTTTAGGAGAAGTCATAAAACGAAAATAGGCTCTTTTCAGGAGGTAGTCGTTGGATTCGAACCAGTTCTCTCTCTGAGTTCAGAGGAACTCAAGAAGATCACTCTCGAAGAGTTCCAGCTCTTAATCGTCCTTGATGTGATTATAGGTAATTGTGATCGGCATGCAAACAATATTTTAGTCAATGAGGGGAAGATTGCAGCAATTGATCATGGTTTGAGTTTTCCCGATACGCATGAGACAATGAGAAATTGGTATTGGAAGGCTTATGATCTCGGGAATAAACCGATTCATCCTGCGATTGCTAAAGTGATCATTGAATTTCCGGAGAAGGAGGTATTTGCTCTTTTGAAGGGGAAGTGTCTTTTTTCGATTAATGTTTTGGAGCGGATGAGAGAAAGGGTGACTTTGTTTCGTATAGCACTAGAAAAGGGGCTACTTCCTAAAGATCTTTCAGAACTGATGACGCGACAAAATTGCATGCCCCTTTGGGGACTTAAGATCACGCTTGAGGCCAAGGCGAAGAAAGTTTTAGACGGCTTTAACGGGGGTTGACACCGCGGGCAACGCCAAGATACATCTGGTTGAGCAGTTGCTCGGCCGTTGAAACAATTGACCATTCCTGCTGGATCACTGTCATGGTCATCTGCAAATTCGTCTGGGCAGTTTGACTTTGTGTCCCCCAAACACCTTGGTCACCGTTGACGATTCCACTGATATGGATTAACCCTCCAGTACTAGTCGCCGGAGGTGGAGTTCCTGTATAACCATTGATGACTTGCCCTTCATCAGTAGATAGCGTGGATTGCCAATTTGGTGGACCCACAATGGTGGACTCATTTGGTACAATCACTTTTTTGCCATTGACATAGATATAAACATCCTGCACATGAAGTTGATCTAATAAATTAATCAGATTTTGTAAATAGGTAATCGCTTGCTTTAGATTAGCAGAGAGATTGGTCAACTGTGTTTTCATCTGTGAATATTTCCCATTAAGTTTATTGTAGTCGCTTTTGCTGATCTCTCCATCATCGTATTCTTTTTTTAATTGCGCCATTTGTTGATCGATTTTTTTGAGCTGATTTTCAACATAGGCTTCCTGTTTTTCAGCATTTCCTTCATCTGTAATCGCTTGATTCTTTTGGTTGGTAATCTGTTGATTCACGACGTCTGGATTCTCATCATAATAAGAATTATCCTTAAAATGATTAGTGAGCCATTGACTGAGAGTGTAATTGACGTTTGCGTCAGAGAATCCAGTGATTCCACTTAAAACTTCATTAAAGATCCCAGCTCCAAAGTTGGCAATTTCAAGTGATTCAGCAAGAATGCGGAGAAATTTTTCTTGCTCGGGCATAAAATTGTTGAGAATGTCGTTGGCAAACTGATTAGGGAGAGATTGAGAGGCCCAGCTTTTGTTTTTTAAGTTGGCATCTGCTTTTTGTAGTTTTTTACCTAGATCGTTGTGTTGAAAGAGTCCTTTTTCTTCTCTCTCAAGCGTTAACTTTTGCTTATCCAGAGTTTTTTCAAGGTGTTGTCCAGCATTTATTACGTTAGATGAAGCTTGTGAAAGAGTTTTTTTTGTAAAAAATAGAGTTTCAACCAAAAATGCTTCAAATTTTGGATGGGTGAATTCAAGAGAAGGCATCAGACTACTAGTGGGAAAAGATTTGAGGTTTACGTGCATGTCTTGCAGTATCTCATCTGTGAAGGCATTAGAACCCACAGATTTTTCCCAGCTAGCGACCTGTTGTTTCAGGTTGATAGAGATCTCCGAATTTGTTGCTCCAGGATACTGCCTCATATGTTCTTGGGTCCATAGAAAAATTTCTAAATTTCCAAGACATTTACTTAATAAAACATTTTTCGGCTTTCTGTTTCCTTCGGAGGGAGAAATCACTTTTGTCAATTTTTCAAAAACTGTGTTAATCTCAGATTGAAATTTTTGAGGCAATCTTTTCATTCTGTTGGATAAATGACTGATGGCACTGAGAAAAGATGTGAGGTCTGATGGACTGGGTCTTTGTCCTGCTTCCATGCGCTTCAGAATTTTTCGAAGAGTTTCGAGTTCTTCGAGAGCTGCAAACATATTTTTATAGATTCTGAGGTTGATTTGATACTCCTCTTCCAGTTGTTTTGCCACGGAAGAATTCTCAGATTGCAACATCTGAAACATTTCGATTTCTTTGTTGAGGTAGGATTGATATTCGCGAGGGTGTTTGGTAAGATCGGATGAGGCTAAATAATTTGCCCCTTCAAATATCTCTTTCAGTTTGTTAATATCAGATGAAGTGAGGTTAGGGTAATTTTTTTGGATCTTAGCCAGCTCATCTTTCCATTGAGCAATCTGATCAGCAGCTGTTGGATCCTTGGCAAGGTATTTGCTCAAAATATCCAGCATCTCACGCATATATTTAATCTGAGTTTTGGTCATTCGGTTGGCAATGTTGGTCCCTTTCTCGAGCTCTTTTTTCGTTACATCGATCCCCTGATAGGTCGAATGCGCTTTGGCCACGGCAAGCACTGTCTCCAGAGCCTCTTGTTGCCCCCCGATTCTTATAAGCTCCAGCAACACCTGAAGGTTTTTTGCGCTTGTTTTTTGAGCAAAAGCGAGCGCATGGGCCCCCTCTGCACTACTTACACTACCGATTGGTTGATCCATATGCCCTACCTATCAAATTGATATGTTTTAAAAGAATAGATAGAATTTTTTTTAATTCTACTCAAGAACAATAACCTCTATAATGAGCTTTTTGTGAGTATATCAAAAAAATATTTAAATATCAAGGAATTGTGGGTGAGAAGACCTGTTCGTGTTTTAAATGAAGAGACAATCAATCAAATTGCAGCCGGAGAAGTGATTGAAAATCCAGCTTCTTGTGTAAAGGAACTCGTTGAGAATTCCATCGATGCAGGGGCAAAAGAGATCACCATCGAAACAAAGGCGGGAGGAAAGGCTTTCATTCGTGTTGTAGACGATGGAATAGGGATGAGAAGAGATGATCTTTTTTTGGCAATTGAACGGCATGCTACCTCAAAGATTACTTCCGTTGAGGATCTCTTTTCTTTAGACACACTTGGTTTTCGCGGGGAGGCGATCGCTTCGATCGCCTCGGTTTCTAAACTCACAATCACAACGCGCCCTATTGAGGGGGGAGCAGGTTCAAAACTCTATGCCGAAGGGGGAAAAATCATCAAAATTGAAGAATCCACTCGATCACAAGGAACAACGGTCGAGATTTCTTCGCTTTTTTTCAATGTTCCTGTGCGCAAAAAGTTTCTTAAAAGCGTGGCTCAAGAGAGTACTTCTATTCATAAAGTTTTGGTATGGTTGGCACTTTCCCATCCATTCCTTGTGTTTCGGTGGATCCATGATGGAAGGGAAGAATTTTTAACTCCAGGTTCGGATGAGGGAATAAGCGAGGGACATCTGGAGACCCTTTTAGGGCAAGGGGTCGCAGAAAGTTTTGTCCCCTTTTCCTTTCAGGAAAGCACCTTTAAAGTGGAGGGATTTTTAGGAAAGCCTTCAGCCCATCGTCCCAACCGATTGGGACAATATCTTTTTATTAATGGTCGTCCGATTTATTCTCCATTTATTTCTAGGGTGATCGCTGAAGGATACGGCACTGCCCTGCCAATGGGGCGACACCCACAATTTGTTTTACAAGTGGACATGCCAGGAAATTGGGTGGATGTGAATATTCATCCTCAGAAGAGAGAAGTGCGTTTTGTCGACCAATCGAAACTCAGGGACCTTTTACTCAGATGCTTAGAAAAGAGAACAGAGGAGAAGGTGTCCATTCCCACGCATTTTTCATCTATGCATGTGTTGCCTTTAGCGAAGGAGATAAAAATTCCTCCAACTGTTGAGATGGAGACCAAAAATCTTCCTTTAGTTTCGCAAATCAAAGTGAACGTAGTTGCTCTTGTGGGGCATTTTCTTTTTGTGCAAAAAGGGGATGAGCTTTATTTAATCAATGGAAAAGAGGGAGTTGCAAAATTGCAAGAGGAAAGAATGAGAAAATTGTATGCAGAAAATGAAATACCGCCTTCTCAATCGCTCCTTTTGCCCCATACCCTTGAATGCCCCCCGCACCTGTATAAGATTTTGGTGGAAGAGCTCCCTCTGCTCAAAAAGTTAGGGATAGGGATGAGGGCCTTGAGTGGATCCACTTTTTTGATTGATGCCCTCCCTCCTCCTATTTCTTTGGATAGAGTGGAGGATTTTCTTTTTGGCCTTGCTGAGGAGATGAGAATGGCCAAAATCAAACAAAAGGATCTAGTCTCCCTTTTGATCAAGAAAGTGAGTTCCTCTTTTTCAAAAACATCTCTCAATGCGGAAGTAGGTTCTTATCTTGCAACATCTTTGTTGAAATGCGATAATCCCCTTTATACGTTGGGAGGGGTAAAAATCATGCGAAAAATCACAGAAAAAGAGTTAGAAAAATGGATCGGCGGATAAAAGCTTTATCAGAGTGTCTAGATAGCTATCATCTGGATGCTTTCATCGTGGATGATCCCATTGATCTCTTCTATCTTCTCGATTTAAAACTGAGCGTTGGAAGACTGATTGTCAAACAGAAATCGGCTCATTTGTTTGTTGATGGAAGATATTTTGAAGCGTGCAAAAAAAAGACCAATGTAGCAGTGCATCTTCAAAGCGATGCTTCACTGAGACCAGTCCTGAAAGGGAATATTGGTTTTGATGAAGACAAGACCTCTTATCAGGCATTTTTGGCTCTTAGAAGGCTTTCAAGAGAAGGGGGAAAATTGATTCCTCAAGAGTCTTTAGTGTTGAAACAGAGGCAAATTAAGGAAGGGGGGGAGTTGAAAAAACTAAGAGAAGCTGCTGCTCTTGGCTCTTTAGGATATGATTTTGTTTTAAAACAGCTCAAGGAGGGAATCAGTGAAAAAGAAGTTGTCAAGCGTCTCAAAATCTTTTGGTTGGAAAAAGAGGGAGAGGGAGCGGCTTTCTCTCCCATTATTGCCTTTGGTTCTGGAGCGGCTCATCCTCACTATCGTTCAGGTGACAGAAGATTAAAAGAAGGAGATCCCGTTTTGATTGATATTGGGGTGACATATCAGGGATACCATAGTGATATGACTAGAACCATCAACTTTGGAAAACCTCATCCGAAAATGGCTCAGATTTTTGAGATTGTGAAGGAGGGGCAAAAACGGGCTCTTACACTATGCAAGGAAGGGGCTAAAATCTCTGAAGTTGAGAAAGCAGCGAGAGATCATATTACTAGTGAGGGATTTGGAGATTATTTTCCTCATAGCTTGGGGCATGGCATTGGATTAGAGGTTCATGAACTTCCCTATTTGAGGTCATCTGCCTGTGGTCAGTTAGTCTCAGGTATGGTGATCACTATTGAACCGGGAATTTATCTTCCAGGACTTGGTGGTGTTCGAATAGAAGATACCATTATGATCAATAAAAAAGGCTATACCAATTTCACGAACCGCCCAACCTCTTTTCTTTTTTGATCTATAGCGCTACGATGAGGAGATGCATCTCAGACTCAAACTTTTTCTTTCGATAGGAATTTTGATTGTCGTGATGGCGATCATTCTTTTTTTGTTTCCCAATTATATCATCGACCAGGACGTTAAAAAAGCATCAGATAGACTTGAGAACGGATTAAAGGCTGAGCAGAAAACTCTCTTCGAAGGGCAAACCAAACTCTTGAAGCAGCAGGCCGAGCAGATTCTTTCGAATATCGACAGCCTTCTCTATCTTATCGGTGATACTTTAAAATTTAAACGTTCTCTTGATCTCAATGAAAAAAAGGGAGAACCTGGATGGGACGTTGCGGCTAACGTGATCGGTTTTGAACCGACCATTGGCCTGTTGCAACTCACGGATACAAGTCATGATAAAACGGCTGTGATTCTTCCAAGCAATGCTAAGGCTTATCCGACAAAAATCGCCCCCATGACAGACTCTCTTTATTGGGTCCTTCTTTCGCTTGATTTAGGTGACATTATCACCGATGCTCTCTATGTTGGATTCCCTCTTTATGGAAAAGAGGAAGACATTCTTGTTTTTATCCATTGGGAGGACCTTCTTGAAGATATTCCTCTTCCAAAGGAGGTCTCAGAAAGCCTTCATAAAAATATTCTAGGTGCCAGAGAAGAATTTAACAACCTCACTGAAAGGGAGTTTGGAAAAAAATCTTCCACTCCGCAGCAGATTAAAACCAAACTTCAGGAACTTGCAAAAAAATCATTTGATGAAAAAAATTGGGTGATCTCTCCTGATATGACCGAAGAAGCGAAGTGGGCTGAAAAAATTCATCTTATACAAGTTTTGACTCCCTTGTTTGCCGAGGGAATCACCCTCTTTGGCTATAAAGAGCGTTTGATTCCTGCAGGTCTGACTCGTCGTCGGTATAATGATGAAAGCATGGGGATGTCCATTCTATCTCGTGATATCTATCGAACAGCCCCTCTTTTTGATGACAAAGTCTATTTTGCCAAACATACTCCTGGGAAGAGTGAAACGGTGATCGCCCGAGGGGCAGCTCTCATTGAAGATATTTCTTCAAATTCCATTTATCTTGGCAATACCCTCAAAATGGATGAAGATTACCTCACCCTTGGAGCGAACCTTAATATTTTGGCCAAATATCTCGCATTGGGAGCCAGTCGGACGGTGATCTTTGCGGGAGCTAATCACATTCATTGGGGGTTTAATCCCGACGGGTCTGAGATGGATCAAACTTTCTTGACCAATCAAATCATGGAGCAATTTGCAGGAAAAAATCAGGGAGAAGCGATCATTGAAAATAAAGAATATGTCTTTTACCGAATCCCTATTTCTGATCAATGGGACCTTGGTTTTTACGTGCTCACTCCCAGTTCTCAGCAAAACAAACTTCTCTCAATGCTCAATGATTTGAACCATACAATGAAAATTAAGATGTCAATTCAGATGATTTTAATTTCTTTTGCGACTCTTATAATTGCTCTGGTTATTCTAGCCAGACTTTCAAAAAGTATCACAAAACCCATTGTCCTTTTAGCAGCAGCCGCCAAAGAAATGGGGGAAGGGAAATACGATCAAATCAAATTGCCGGACTGTGGACATCGAAAAGATGAAGTAGCCGTACTGACCCATTCATTTGAAGGGATGGTTTCAGGTATTCAGGAAAGAGAACATATCCGAGCTGTTCTTGACAAGGTTGTGTCAAAGGATGTAGCCGATGAGATCCTCAAAGCAAACCTTCATTTGGGAGGAGAAGATCGCGTTGTGACCATGCTTTTTAGCGATATCCGAGGATTTACCAAACTTACGGAAAATCTCTCCCCTCAAGAGATCATTATGATGCTCAACGCTTTCATGACCAAAATGAGCCGAGTCATTGAAGGAGAAGGGGGAGTGATCGACAAATATGTGGGAGATGAAATCATGGCCCTTTATGGGGCGCCGACCTCTCATCCTGACCATGCAGTGCGCGGCCTAAGTTCTGCTCTTCTAATGATGAAGACCCTTAAAAAGCTTAACCAGTTTCGTGAAGAAGAGGGTAAGCCCCCCATCGAAATGGGGATTGGTGTGCATACTGGTCTTGTTGTTGCCGGAAACATGGGGGCTGAAGATCGGCTCAATTATACGGTTCTTGGTGCTAATGTGAACTTGGCGGCGAGACTCTGCCAGGCAGCCGCCCCGGGCCAAGTGATCATTTCAGAAGGGACGTTGCAGGCTGAAAAAATACAAGAGTCTTTTCACGTCACTGCGCTTCCACCCATCACTTTGAAAGGGTTTTCTGAACCGATCAAAATTTACGAAGTCACTGGATTTAAATGGAATTAACAGATGCTGAGTTTTCGTGCTAAAATCTTTTATAGCTACCTGACCATCTTTATTGTATTTTCCGCTTTTCTTTATCCCATCGTTTCTCGGTTGATTGAAAATACTCAAGAAAAAGATCTTCTTCGTCAAGCCAAGGAACTTGTTGCTAAGCTCGACACAGCGTCCTCAATCACCGCCATGCTCAGCCGCTTAAAAGGATTGGAGAAATATCTGTTTGTGCGAGTCACTCTCCTTGATCCTGTAAAAGGAAGACTTTATGATACACATGCTCGTATAGAAGATGGGCAAGAATCGAAAGAAACCATTCTTGATGAAGTGGAGGTGAAGGAAGCTGAAAAAAAAGGTTCGGGTTATAACGTTCGTTTTTCTCCCTCCTTTGGACAAGATATGGCCTATATGGCTGTTGCTTTTCCGTTTCAAAATCGGAAGCTTATATTGAGAGCTGCTTTCCCCTATGGACAAATCAGAGACATCAGTAACGATTTTACCATGAATTTTCTCATTTTTAGCCTGATTGTTCTCTTATTATTTAGTCTCACCGCTTTTGTCATTATTCACTATTTTTCTCGTCCCATCAAACAGATCATTGCTGCGATCTCTCCCTACCAAAAGGGGAGAACTGACAAAGTCCCTACCGTTGTTCTTTCTGGCGGGATAGCAAGAAAAGATGAATTTGGAAGGCTTGCTTCAACGCTAAACTCTCTCTCTCTTAAAATTGAAAAGCAGATTGCTCACTTGATTGAAGAGAGAAATGACAAGGAGGCTCTTCTCGAGTCCCTCGGGGAGGGAGTCATTGCGATTGACAAAAGTGGAGTCGTGATCTTTGTCAATCATGTCGCCGAAGAGATGTTGAATATTGATAGAGACCAGGTGACAGGCAAATCGTTTGAAAACATCAAGCAACCAAGCTGCCTTGATCTTCTTCAAAGTGCTCAGCTCAACAAAATGCCCATAACTACGGTTATTTCTCCTCAAGGAAAACGGAAACGGTATTTCGATGCAAGCGCAGTTCCTCGAAAAGAAACGGAGGGAGCTCTCTTAGTGTTGCAAGATAAGACGAGCCTCCACAAAGTTCTTGAGCTAGGTCGAGATTTTATCGCCAATGCTTCTCATGAATTAAAAACGCCGATCACTATTATTCGAGGATTTGCTGAAACCCTGCATGATCACCCAGAACTTTCTAGGGAAGTTTCTACGGAGATTACGGAAAAAATTGTGACAAATTGTGAACGAATGGAGACATTAGTAAAAAATCTTCTGACGCTTGCAGCAATCGATGAAGGGCTTCCGCGCTCCCGAATGCAAAAAACGGATCTCGAAGATATTGTCATTCAATGTCGTCAAACGGTATTAGTCGTTCATCCAGATGCCGATATTCGTGTGGAGAAATTGAGCGAAACTCCTGTTGAACACTTAATCGATAGTGATCTATTTTATCAGGCGATTCTCAATCTCCTCGACAATTCAGTGAAATATTCTTCTCCACCGGCTCATGTGGTCGTCTCCTTAGAAAAAAAAAAGAAAGAAGTTGTGATCAAGGTCAAGGATCAAGGGCTAGGAATTCCAGCAGAAGATCTGGAGCGAATTTTCGAGCGATTTTACTCTGTGGACAAAAGTCATTCTAGGAGTTTGGGGGGATCTGGTCTAGGGTTGTCGATTGTAGCACGGATTATTGAGAAACACCGAGGGAAAATTTCGGCGGAATCTGAACTGGGACGAGGAACCACTTTTACCATTACTCTCCCTCTACTCAAGCGATTATGAGATTAGACATCTTGCATCAGTCAGTTTCGTGCCCGTGAGCGTGCCCGTGTCGGTGCCCGACCTTACCCATGTGTATGTTGCACCCCTACCTACGTATCATCTCACATTCCGCAGGTCTCCGCAAAGAGAAGAGGCTCAATCTGATTTTTTTTGCTGAGCTAAAAGGGGCCTAATTTTTTAGAAGCATTCTTTCTCATCATGTCTTTAAAATCAAAATCTTTTTGAACACAGGACACATGATATGCAAGAAGAGTATACAAGTAAGAATTTCGATCACTTGGGGATTGTCTCAACTATACTCAGGTAATTTTAGTTTGAGAATTTATGATATAAAATTTTTGAACCAATAAGCTTTTTAACTCCCCGTAAA
>JAGRNW010000032.1 GCA_020440555.1 Chlamydiia bacterium | reverse complement strand
AGGAGATTTGCCCCTCAGTGGGGGGAAGATGACTATTTAACCATGGAGATTCAGCCGACGCGTAATTCAATTTGAAGTGAGTCCGCGCGAAATCTTCGCATGTACCCGAGCAATACTCGATTGGAAGGGGAGTGGATACCAAAGATTGTTGATTCCCGTTTCTCCAATAGACTTGCGCTACATAACCGCTATCGCTTGGGGTCATAACAATCTCATTTCCGTCATCGTCAGCCAAAGACCATTCCCCATTTCCTACCTGTACCCAGATAAATCGAGTAGCTCCTAAAATATCGAATTCCTCATCGCAAACGCGCCTGATGTTGATGGACTGAACTTTGGACTCAATATTCTCTACTCCGCACCCATCTCCCACATATTGGGAATGTGGAATAGCTTGTTGGATAGAAGCGACCGTTTCAAGATTGTGCCCCTCATCGGCGAAATCCAGAACCAGGCAATCTGCTTTTGAAGGATGTAACCGAAGACCCCTGCCGATACATTGAATGTACAACCCTTTAAACTTGGTTGGGCGCGCCATCGCAATGCAACTCACCGTCGGCTCATCAAAACCTTCGGTTAATACACCGCAAGATGTGGCAATTTGAAATTCGCCGTTTTTAAGCCCGTGTAGCGCATTTCTTCGCTCAAGGCTACCCATGGTACCATAAACCGCGATTGCGCGAATATGAGCCGTTTTAAAGGCTTCTGCGAGGTCGTGACAATGTTGAACATCACAACAAAATGCGATACCCTTTCTATTCGCTGCATATTTTTTGTAACTGTCGACGATAAAATTATTTCGTTCAGGTGTATTGATTTTCTCCGATAACTCCGACAATGCAAAGTCTCCGCCGACCGTCCGCACCTCATTTAAAGACGTGCGCGTTAAGAGTCTTCTTCCAACTACGGGACTCAAGTATCCCGATTTAATCATGGTAGCAATCGAAATGCTGTAGGTTATCTTTTCAAATACATTTCCAAGCTCCTTCTCATCGGAACGCATTGGGGTTGCCGTTACCCCGACCATCAATCGATTCTTGTCACCCGTAGCGAAACCTAAGCTGCGGATGATGGTTTGATATGATTCCGAGTTTGCGTGGTGAGCTTCATCAATTAGCAGAAGTTCGAATCCATTTTTTTGAAGCTGTTCAAGTCTTTGAGGGCGACAGCAGGTTTGAACACTTCCGAAGATGACTTGCCTATCGGAGTCGTCCTGATTGGCCATGCATACGCCTTTCTCGGCTTCTGGCCACACCATATTGAACTTATCCATGGCCTGGGTAATTAGCTCCTCTCGATGAGCTAAAAGAAGTGTGCGTTTCCCTAGAGATTTTGCCAAAGCGGCCATAATAATGGTCTTCCCGCTCCCCGTTGGCAGGGTCAAAAGCTGACGAGTAACCCCATTTTTGAAGGCTTGAATTGTCTGCTCGATAGTCTCGGTTTGGTAGTGTCTGAGTGCGATATTCATGGTAAAACTGTAAATACATTCAACCTATGTAAATACAACATTTTAGTTTAATACGCAAATAAATGCATTGTCACAAATACATGTATTTGCGCTTTTTGTTGGGTTTTGTGTATCCTTCTAGCCTTTAAGTGATTATAGAAAATCAGGAAGGTGTTGATGAAAACTGTGCTCTGCGTCCTAGCCGTTTTGACGACTATGTTTTCGAGTTTATCGGCTGTAACCTACCTCGGGAACTATAATGGTGGTCCTTACGACTCAAATTCTGTGAATAACCCATATGGCCAACATGGGAGCCAATATGGTTCAAACAGTATCAACAACCCCTACAGCCAATATGGCAGTCCCTACAGCAATACATCGACTAAAAATCCCTATGCTACGGATGCTCCTAAATTATACGACCAAAATGGGAATTATCGAGGTAAGTTAAGCGCTAATCCTTATGACCCCGACTCCACTTCAAATCCATACGGTCGATATGGTAATCCCTATTCGTCTGACAGCATTAATAATCCCTATGGAGCGGGGAATCCTTACTCTTCCAATAAGATTCACATTTTCGGTCAATAGAGGGCAAATATGAAACACGTGCCGTACTTATTTTTTCTCGTCACTGGGCTGATTCTGATTGGATGTCAGTATGATGAAAAAGGGAAGGCAGACGGTGGATACAAAAAGGGATATGAAAAAGGTTGGAAAGATGCAACCGCCCATATTGATGAAAAGATTGCTGATTTAAAAGAGGAGATTTCTTTAAAGGAATTCGAATTAGAGCTGAAATTATTAAATCTAGAATCGGAATTTAACGAAGAAAAATTTGATACTTCATGGAAATTTTTCGATTTAGAAAGGTTTGAGAGCACCTCATTCAACCTAAATGACCCAGGGGGATTTCAGAGCGTAAAAGCAAACGATTTGTTCATATTTTTCTTAGCTGTTGAGGATGTTGTCCCTTACATGGATGGGTACAAGGTAAAGTTGAATATAGGAAATCCCAACCATGTAACGATTAACGATATGACGTTAACTCTAGATTGGTGGCTAAATTCCTATATAGAAGAAAAATATTATAAGCTTGAAGAAGATGATGATAAAATTAAAAAACTTAAGGAGTCCAAGTCAAAAGTACATAAGGTTCTTACCCCGATTGAAAAAGGGAAATGGAATACCGTTGAACTGATAGTACCTAAAATGAACGACGAGGATGCTAAACACTTCAAAATCAAGCTTGCATACTCAATAGTGTCTCTTTTGTCATAAAGGAATTGTTCGTGAACAAAATGGTACCTCTTTTATTACTTATGCTCGGATTAACAGTTGTAAGTTGTGGTGATGGGAATAGATACGATTACGATAAAGGTTACGAATCGGCATGGAATGATGAAAAAGCTCCAAGCCGTTTTTCGAGTAAAGAGTGCCGTGAGGGGTACCAACAGGGATTAGCAGATGCCGCTGCTTATGACGACGGGTACTACGACGGTTACAATAAGAAGCATCCCAGATTTCCAAAAGATATTGATTATATGGACGGCTACAATGACGGAAAAAAAGATAAAAAATATTAATGGAACAGATTTTGAAGATTAAGATTTACAAATCGTATTATTTTCTTTTTATCTTAACTTTGTTTTTTTGTTCATCAAAATTACAAGCTAAAGAAATTGAATTAGATGAGTTGATTCTTACTAAAAAAGAAAAACATGAGATAGAAAATTGGACTACAAAATGTCGTAATGCAAACACGGCGACTGATGTAATTAGGGATGCCTTTAATGGCGATAGAGCTGGTCTATATGCGCTTGGTATGTGCTATGCTAATGGTTGGCAAGGATTTGTAATTGATATTGAGAAAGCCAACTTTTGTTTTTCTCTCTCTGCCTCTCTTGGGTTTGCTCCCGCACTTGACCAACTAAAAGTTATCTATCTTGAAGATAAGAGAGACCCCTACCTGGCTATGGTTTACCTCAATTTAGCTGCCTCATATGGTCACTCAGAGCTGGTTCCTTCATACCATAAGCTACGCTCTAAATTGATTGGATTTACGGGCGTGGAAAAAGGACGAAGGATAACGCAAGAAATTGAAAGGATTGCGGAGGAAAAAAAACAGCTTATCTCAAAAAATCTTACAGAGTTGAAAAATCCAAAAAATCAAAAGTATCTTAACCCTATTGTGTTACAGGGGAATATCTCTCGTAGTGATTTCATTTACAACGATGAATATTGGGAATCCATAATAGATGGAGAGCGCGCTCATGGGTAAAAAAATATTACTCGTACTCATCATTGTGTCAGCATTAGGTATTGGATATTTTGTACGTCTCCAATCCGCGCAAAAGGTTGAGGCTAGATACTCAGTAGTAGGGTGTGGAGAAGGAGTGGTAATGGTGGATGGAATTACAGGTGAATCTTGGGTGTTAGAAACCGAGAAAGTCATTTTAGGTCCGTCTGGAATTTTAAACTGTGATAACGATTTTAATGGTCCAAAAGGACAAAGGTACATATGGGTACACACCGCGTTCCGTCCCATATATTCGAACGCGCTAAGTGAGAATCCAGTCAGCGCTCAACAACTCGATAAAGAGTCTCTTGAACTCTGGAAATGGAAGTTAAATCAATCTGTGGCCTTGAATAGCTAGTTACAAAAGAAAGCTTCTTTACATTTTCTTGAAAATTTGTTTCTATACTGCGCTCGTGAATCATGGTTGGGAATGAAAAATGAATGCATGTTGTGCGCGTCGGCTTTTTGTTGGCTTGGTATTGATTGGAATTTTGTTGGTAAACCCGATTTTTGCGAATCCTCATCCTTACGTCATAGCCACACATCCAAAAGGCGGGTCGCATCTTTTAATAAAAATTCTGAACATGATTCATGGATATAGGCCTGCCGATTTACTCTGTCATTATGATGGACTTCGTTTTCGTCCAAGTATGATAGATGAATGTTGGCAGTCGGGCGGCATGCCCTGGGTGCATCTTTTTGCTCCAGTATTTACCTATAATTATTTTTATTCCAACCACCCCGATTACCAAGTAGTTGTTATCATCAGGGATTTAAGAGATGCGTATGTATCATATGCTCATTGGGTATGCAAAGACCCTGAAATTTCTGAAGAAGAAAAAATAAATCGAGTACTCGAAGATAGCGGTTATTTTGAGATGAGCAGTTACCTTTCTATTTTTCTAGATGACCCGCGGTTTTATGTAATTAGGTTTGAGGATTTAATCGGACCTAAAGGAGGAGGGAGCAAAGATAAACAAACACAAACAATTTATGATTTGGCTGCTTATGTTGGGATGCCGATTTCTAAATCTTTAGCTGATGAATATGGGGAGAAACTTTTTGGGGATTCTGGTGGTACATTTAGAAAGGGGCAAATAGGTTCGTGGAAGGAAGCATGCAATGAAGAGCAAAAAAATTGGTTTAAAGAGAATTTTGGAGATGAGCTGATTCGTTTGGGTTACGAAAAAGATTATAACTGGTAACCCTCTCTATTTTACAGGTCGCCCGCTTTTTAGGTCTTCCTTCCTGTGGGGGAATTCATTTCCTTTCTGCTTCAATTGATTGCCTTCCTCGTCATAGATAACACTACTACCTTCTAGATTTGCTAGCGCTTGCTCTAAGGCGTCTTCTGTTAGTTGAGCTAGGGTAAGTCCCCTCGTCCAATAAACGGCATTCTTTGCCCTTTCAATCACGTCCTCGGAGATTTGTACTGTAAGTCGCTGTTTAGCGTTTTCACTAGATGGGGTAAGCTTACGCGATGGGTGGCTGTTGAGTTTTGTTTTAGCCTGCGTTGGCTCTACTTTGTCCTCGACAGGTACGGGTGAGACCCATGTATTTTCCAACGGACTTTCTCCAATCGTTTTTCGGCTCATATCTTTTTCCTTCTAATAACTTCAGCGGCTAATGTGCGGTAATCTTCCGCTCCTGGGCTTTTAGTATCGTAAATCGTAATCGGCTGCCCAAAGCTGGGACATTCCGCGAGCTTTACGGTTTCTCGAATACACGTGTCATATACCATTCCATTGAAGCGTTTTTTCAATTCATCGATGACATCCACCGAAAGCCTCGTTCTCTTATCGACCCGACACGGAATAATACCGTTTATTTTAAGCTCAGGGTTCAATCTATCCTTTACCATCTCCACGGTCTTCAGCAGCTGCGCAAGCCCGTCTAAGGCCATTATACGCGTTTCCAGCGGTACCAGTATCTCATGGGCGGCCACAAGCGCATTTAGTGAGAGCAACCCCAATGCGGGCGGACAGTCGATTAATACATAGTCCCAATCTCTTTTCAGCTCAGCCAACTTTCGCTTAAGGATTGTCTCAGCTCCTACTTCCGCGGCTAAAGCTTTCTCCACCCCTATCAACCACTGGCTCGAGGGAATGATGGTTAACCCTTCAATACTTGTTTCCTTGATATTATCAGAAATACAGGTATTTTCAACAAAAACATTATATATGCCTTTTTCAGTATTTGCGCATCTCAACCACTTACTTGAAGAACCTTGAGGGTCCACATCGACTAGCAATACCTTTTTCCCATTCTCCGCTAGAGTCGCCCCGAGATTAACAGCGGTAGTCGTCTTAGCTGACCCGCCCTTCTGGTTGATAATGGCGATAATGCTCATATTACTACCTTTCCCGTAAATACAGGTATTTTCATAAAGACAACTCCCGCTGTTCTGCTAGGGTCAATAACAACGCGATGTCAGATAACATCTTTTCCTTTCGCATGGCCTCCATATCAGAGGCGACAGACCCATACCTTTCAAAAAATTCTCTGATTTCTTCCGTCGTCACCGATTGCCCTTTACCGACTAAACTTGTCAGCTCTCGTCTCGCCTCTTCTATTTGCTGCATAGCTTCCCCTCATCGGAAGCAAGCGACAGCCTATCGTTAATCCACTGATTCAAGGAGGCTCGTGTAAATCGGTAAATTCGCCCGATGCGGACAGAGGGTAGACGGTTTTCTTTAGCCATCTTTAGCAAGTAAGACTTTGAAATCTTCAAGTACTCGGAGGCTTCTTGTGCGTTTAAAACTTCTTCTTCCATATGACATACTCAATTTGGACTTCTTATATTCCAAGTAGCCCATTATTCCCCAACTCATTATTTTGGACAACGAGGATGCTAAGAAAATCTTTTCCATTTGCATGAATTTATCCAATGGATATATTGATACCTTTAAGCATGGATTAAAGGTAATTAGAGGTTATCGATGAGCTTGATGCCACACCCTAACAACGAAATCCTTGAGGATTCGCAAAAGCAGCAGATTTTGGATGCGAACGACTATCGGAACCAATCGAAGGCTCCGAAATCGCTCATCACTTACCAATGTGCATGGAAAAAGTTTACTCATTGGTGCAAGGAGAGTCGGTATAACCCATTTAATCCTCCTAATGGGTCGTATGAGTTTCTAGCGGCGCTTTTCATTTCCTCCATGGCTAAAGGGCGCAAGCTTAAAGACGCGAGCATTACATGCTACCTGGCGGGTATCCGACACTTTTATGGGGAGAAAGGCGTTATCATCGATACGACACATCAGGAGATTCGTAAGATTCGGGCTGGGATAAAAAGAGAGCTAGGGACAAAGCAGACGCAAAAGCTCCCGCTGACGACAGAAAACATCAAGCTGCTCATCGATTCCATCGGTAAGCTCGTATGGCCTATTGAAGTGCGCGATAAGGCGATGATTCTGCTTGGATTCGCGGGAGCCTTCCGCCGTTCCGAACTTGTGGGTATCGATTTAGAGCACCTCGCGTTCGACCAATACGGGGTCTCGGTATTCATCCCAAAATCTAAAACGGACCAAGAGATGCAAGGTAGGGTGGTCGACATCCCCTTCGCCTCAAATGCACAATACTGCCCCGTACGGGCGTTGAAGGATTGGATTCGATGCGCACGCATAGAAAAAGGGGCGATATTCCTTCAGGTGCATAAAGGGGGGAATATCATCAGGGAACGCTTAGGAGACCGCTCGGTCGCTTTAATGCTTAAGAGAAGGTGCAAGCCGTTTGGGTTTGCGGATGACATCGCAGGCCACAGCTTGCGCGCGGGTCATGTGACTTCGGCGATTAAGAACGGTACCCCTGAGACGTGGATTATGCGGCAGACGGGGCACACCAGCATTGACACCTTACGCAAATACGAAAGACTTAAACGCGAATTCGAGGCAAACTCGGCCGCAAGAATCGGGCTATAGGAGAGCACATGGCAAAGAAATCCGATAAAACCGTCGCAAAAAGAGCGTCCAGTTCTGCGGCGCAAGATTTGAAGGGTTATAAGGAGCTGCTGCAAGACATCAAGAAGCGGGTGAAAACTTCCCAAATTAAGGCAGCCGTCGCCGTCAATCGCGAACTCATCCAACTCTACTGGGAAATCGGCCGCTCCATCCATATTAAGCAAGAGAAGGAGGGTTGGGGTGCCCATGTCATCGAAAAGCTCGCAAAAGACCTACAAAGCGCCTTCCCTGGGATAGAGGGGTTTTCTAGAAGGAATATATTCAGGATGAGGGCATTTTACCAGGCGTACGAAAAAGTGCCACAAGCTGTGGCACAATTAGATGACCTACCCATTTTTCTCATTCCTTGGGGTCATAATGCGCTCATTTTAGAAAAGGTTAAGAATACCAAGGAAAGGCTATGGTATGCCGAAAAGGCCATCGAACACGGCTGGAGCCGCTCTATGCTTGAAACTTGGATAAAATCCGACCTTTATAAGCGAGAGGGGAAAGCTCTCACTAATTTTCAAAAAACTCTTCCAGCTCCTCAGTCGGATTTAGCCCAACAGACCATTAAGGACCCATTCTTGTTCGATTTTCTCTCGCTTCATGATGATTACGTCGAAAAAGATTTAGAGAATGGGTTAGTCGCTCATATTCAAAAATTTCTGCTAGAATTGGGGCAGGGATTCGCCTTTATGGGTCATCAATATCCAATTGAGGTAAGCGGGGACACCTCATACATCGACCTGCTTTTTTATCATGTTAAACTTAAGTGCTATATCGTTATTGAACTCAAGGCGCGCCCGTTTAAGCCATCAGATACTGGGCAATTAAACTACTACCTATCAGCCGTAGATGACCTGCTAAAGGGAGAAGAGGATAACCCAACCATAGGAATCTTGCTTTGTAAATCCCGAGATAAAATTAAGGCCGAATATGCTTTCAGGCACATCAATAGGCCGATGGGGGTAGCGGAATACGAGACGATGTTGACAAAGGCGCTACCGAAAGAATTAAAATCCACATTACCAACCGTTAAAGAAATCGAAGATGAGCTAAAAGGAGATGCGAAATAACCATGACGTTGAAAATGATAGAAGCTCCTAATTCACAAGAAACGGAAATGATGGTTCTGGGATGCATGCTAACAGGTGAGGAAGCCCTTCATATAGCTGCACAATCTCTTGAAGAACAAAATTTTTATTCTGATGTGCACAAGACAATTTTTGGAGTTCTAAAAAAAGCACACCACCAAAATAAACCTGCTGACGTCCACTTGGTGTGTGAAGAACTGAAAAGGTTAGACAAGCTTGACAAGGTGGGAGGACCTGCCTATGTGGTCGAATTGGCACAATACGCAGGCACCTCTGCTTATATTGAAGAATATATCGACCAGCTCATCGACCAAACAACGAGAAGAAACTTATATGAAATAGCAGCCAATTCAAGTTTAAAATCCACAGAAGAGATTAGAAATTCGATTGTTAAAAAGTTTGATGAGGCGATTAGAAAGAAAAAATCAATTGATAGCCTTTACAGACACCTTCTCGACCCGACTTCGGAACAAGAAATTATCGATGAGGTCAGAAATACTTCTCCAGGTATCCGTGTAGGGATGAGTATTGGAAATATTGACCTCGAACTACCAGGGGGGGCAATCACAATCACAGCAGGGCCGACTTCTCATGGAAAAACCACTCTTCTTATTAACCTTGCCATAGGAGTTTTAAATCAAAACCCAAATAAATCCGTGTACTTCTTTACCTATGAGGAAAGTAAAGCGTCAATAGTCTCTCTTTTTTTGAATACATATGTTGGAAAGGAGATTTCAAACAATAATAGACGTTCTATAGAAAGTTTCTTTAGAAACGGAAACTGCAAACACATTAAGGAAGACAGTATACAGCTCTTTATTAATGATAAAAGGTCATTTTTTACATCTTTAATAGACAGCGGTCGGCTCAATATCCACTATAGTGAGATGACAGCCGAACAACTATGCCAAGCTATTAAGTATCTACAAAAAAATAGAGAAGATATTGGTGCTGTTTTTATTGACTACATGCAGTTATTGAACCTGTTAGATAGCGGAAGATTAAGCAGACAAGAACAACTCAAGCATGTGTGTTTAATGCTTAAAGACTGCTCTGTAGAAACTGGCTTGCCTATAGTTCTTGGGGCTCAATTTAATAGACAGGTAACCTGCGAAGCCGACCTAAGTCCAATATATATCAGTGAGGCTGGAGACATTGAAAGGATTGCAAGTCTTATTTTAGGATTCTGGAACCGCAATTTTCTAGGTTTTAGTCGAGAAGGAAATAAAACAAAGAATGGCAATACTATAACTGAGCCTAGACAAGAAATTTACATAGAAGTTCTTAAGGGAAGAAAAATAGGTAATGGACATAGTTGTATCCTATCATTCAAAGGCAATGAGGGGAAAATAGATAACACTCTTGCAAATTCTATTTCCCCCAAATATTGCACCCCCAATCCAGAAAAATCATTAGGAAGAATAACAAAATAAAAATGGAAAGTAATACGCAAACAGAACCCGTTAGACAGGTATGCATCGCTGGAAATGAAAAATACCGTAAATATATTTATCTAGAAAATGGTGTGGTCGTTGAGGAAAAGTTTTTCGAAATTGAAAATGGGTTAGAGATACCTGCTACAGAGCCACAAGAAAATAAATGCATTGTAAAGCTTCCAGAAAACCCAGAAATTGCTGAAAAAATACAAGTTCTCGACCCAGAAACTGGGTCTATTGTAAGGGAGCTGTTTAAGTCCAATCCAGTAAATAAAACAAACCGAGAGGTCGCTACTTACATAAAAATCTACAATGAAACTAAAAACATTGGAGAACTTCATCAAGTGATTGATGGTGTTGACGTAGAAACGAGATTTTTTACCATAACAAATGGTCAAGAAATTTTTATTCCAAGACCCGAAGGAGACGAAAGAAAATTTGTAGGTCTTATATCGAATATAGACGAATCTGGACAATTTCTACTCTTTGAAAAGGAAACTAACCAATTCATCAAGGAAATACCAAGAAAACACGTCATTAGCATTGATGATACAGAAATCGAATTCAGTCATGAAGATGTCGAGCTTGTGCACGATATTCTTGGGACAGTAGGAGACCTCTCAGAAGAAGATAAACTTAAACTAAAACAAGCGCTGTCCAAGCCAAACAGTATTACAACTCTTGATGGCAAAAAAAAGTCCCAAGCCGAATATGAAGAAGTAAAAAATGCTGTAGAAGACATTTTATCGTCTCCAAATGACGATTTTTATAAGTCAATTAACCCATCAGAAGAGTTTGGGATTAGTCGTTTTGTATCAGACAGAGTTTACCATCTACCTGAACTTTTAAGAGAGCCAGAATTAATCCGACAAGAAGGAACAAACACTTATATAGTCAGAGCAGAAATAGGTGACTCCCAAGGAAATACAATTAAGTTTGAACATAGGTTTCCATCTAAATCTGAAGAATCTGCAATAGAAACCTCAGAAGTTATCATTCAAAGACTACAAACCGTCCAGCATAAAATATGGTTAGCCGCCTGGCAACTAGCAAACAAACTGGGGCGCCTTACTTATACATGCCAGCTTACAACCCTTATGCACCTGTGCCACCCAGAAAGAAATGGTTACTTCTCAACAAAGGAAAAAATTCAATTCTTCGAAGACCTGAGAAGCCTTGAAAACACTAAAATTCTATTTTCAAAACGAACAAAGCCAAAGCGCTCCAAAAATTTTATTATAGAAGATTTTGAAATACGGCTTCTCGAGATTGAACAGAAAAAGAGTACCCAGGAAAAATACCCCTCTCAACTCACCCTCACAATTCTCAATCCAAGAGCATTCCAAAACCAAAAAATGGCATTCGTTTCAGCTGGATTTAAGCATAGAACCCTAGAATTGCATGCTGACGATACAATGCTAGCTCAAGTGATTCAAACAAGAAAAAGCCAATGCATGGATAAAAAATTTCTTAGATTTGAGCGCGAGTATTTAATAGAAATTGCAGGGTTGAAAAAAACCAACCAAACTAAAAAAGCTGTAGCTAATAAAAGCCTACTAAAAAAATTGAAACGTCTTGAGGATAAAGGTGTTATAGTAAAAGCTCCCCACAAAATCAATGAACTTGTTTCAATACGAATTCGGTGAATAATTTACGTAACACCCTAACAGACAAGGAAATGAGATTTTTCATTAAAAAAATGAGATTTTTTTAGGGATTTTTGAGCATTTTGCATACAAACATGAGCATAAATCTATGAAAATAAGTTCTATGGATGATTTAGGGTTTTGGTTTACCCCATTTAGGGTTTTGGTTTACCCCATTTAGGGTTTTGGTTTACCCCATTTAGGGTTTTGGTTTACCATAAAATGTCGTAAGGCGTTTTTTTTAAATCGCTTATGAAGACATCAAAAGTCATTAAGATACTAAGATATTAAGATATTAGTATCGGCTTAGCCTGACCCGCTTAAGGCGGGCGGCTAGCCCAAAAAAAGAAGTGGGGGTCGCATATGCGCGTTAAGCTTCACTCAATTCACGGTTTCCCGCAATTTCCCGAGAGACACCCTTCATTTCCTTCAAAAAAGCCCGCTCCTTTTTTCTCTGCTCTTTCGCTCTTAATGTGGTCTTTCCGTGCGTTTCTCGCTTATAAAATACCCCGCCATGCATCCGACATCGCCCATTTTTCATCGCTGGACCCGCACAAGGCTCTCCCCCTTTCGTTCGGCACTTTGCCCCACAGAGTTTGGCTCCTTTGACTGGCATCTATTTCTCCTTGATGACGGTTTGCGATACGGCGTTTCCATAGCCGTTGTAGTTGTAGTTGACGGTGATGTTTTGAGTTCCCCCATTCCTTTTCTTTTCAAGCTGCTGCATGGATTCGTTTGAGAACTTGAGAAGATGCAGTCCAAGCCGCTGGTCGTCGGGATGCGTGGATGCCAGCTTACGCATACCCATCATGTGGCATGCGACCACCTGGGCTGCATAGAGCGTCTCGAGTGTGTCGCGAGGATTTATTCCTTTCATTAGTGACGCGATAGCTTCAATCTCCTCTTCAGACGGGTCTTTTTTCCCGAATATCATATCGTCGCTGAATGATATGGCTTTTGCTGCCTCGATAATTAGAGAGTGGGCGACTTCTTCAGAATCGACATGGAAAGCCTGCATCAGAGGAACTAAAGCTTTAGGTGCGGCGATTTCCCGATATGGGGAGGGGGTGTGCTTTTTTTGGGACTTAGCCATGCGTTAATACCAGTAATACCCACATTGTTGGGATTTTTCCCTCAATACCCTATCCTGAGCTTCATGTTTTTGCAGACCTTCCACGGCCTTTTCTAGAGCTTTGGTATTACCCGCGCTTCTTGCGTCTAACATTTTTTTGTAAAGTCGTAACCATTGCCTAGCGCGCTTCTCTTGGACCTTCTCCAATTCATCGTGGTCCCAAAAGTCGTAGTCATCGTCCATTTCGAGTTTTTCGGCTTTTTCTGCCTTATTCATTGGGCTTAACCTCCATGGTTGTTGGTTCCTTCTCTTCTTTTACAACCTTTATGTTATTGATTTGACCTTGGTTGTGATTGTATTGGACATTGATGAGCTGTGCCCCCTTAGTTCGATATTTGGTCAGGGTCTCCAAGATTTGATGCGACAGTTCAAATTTTTTGATGTCGAGTTCACTCATTCCACCATGCGCTTCTTGAATGGCCTGGATGTGTACAATTATGAATTGCTGAGCTAAGGCCGCCTCAATCGCATCTTGGGGCTGTAGAGCCTGAAAAAGGGCGGAAACCATTTCTATTTGTTCTTCCGTTACGAGCGGATGCGGTTTCTCTGGATTGTAGGAAGTCGTGAATCTGTACGGGATTTCGACCCTGTAGGCCGTTTGAAGGGTTTGCCTAAAGAGATGTTTTTTTAGGGGGTCGTTAGATTCAACTGAAGATGGTCGGCTTAATGAAAAATTCTGGGGAACTGGGAGACATACATCCTCGACGGTTTTTTTCTTTTTAGTCATAATTGTATACCTTCAAAAACATCATTACATTAAATACAGGTATTTTAGGCATTAACTACGTTACTTTCTTTTTTAATCTGGGCGATAGCTTTAGTCGCCTCCAGTTTAGTCATGCCCCTTGGGTTTACCCCAACCGCCTGCAAGAAATATGTCTGCTTGATAGTAGCGGGTTCACTGCTCATCTGTCGATAATGCTTCCTTTGTTTTGCGACTACTTCGCGGATTTTCAAAGATGCTTGAGCCTTGGTAATTCCACTCGCATCAATATTTTTCTTCTCAAGGAAGGAGATTTGCCCCTCAGTGGGGGGAAGATGACTATTTAACCATGGAGATTCAGCCGACGCGTAATTCAATTTGAAG
>JAGRNW010000031.1 GCA_020440555.1 Chlamydiia bacterium | reverse complement strand
AAAAATTCTTTTTCGATTGTATGGTGAATGCTCTCTACATTTCCATTTGCATTGCACATTTTAGGAGGGATAAAGACATGTTTTGCTCCATACCTCTCTACCTGTTTTGAAAAAGCTGCTCGTTCAAAATAACGAACAGTCCCAGAGAACTCCACACCGTTATCTGTCTGAATAATGATTTCATCATCAGGAAATTGTGCACGTAAACGAGCAAGAATATAATCAATCATCGTTCTGGCGGTTAACTCAGAAAGTTCATTGGAAAATCCTAAAAAAAGCATCCCTGATTTGGTATCACGCACAGTGTATTGGAAGCGGGGAAGCATAAATTCTCTCATTTGCCCCCAATAATTTGGAATATCTTGAAGATATTTTATATCCATCTGCATATGGCCGAAGGCCTTATATTTTGATTTAGCCTCCCGCAAGTCATTTTTTATCTGCCATTTTTTCTTTTTCTTTTTTACAAGACCGCGTTCTTTCAAAATACGATAAATCGCCCCTGTAGAGCATTTAAGGCCAAAGAAATACTTCAGTCTACGAGCACCATAGCAAGGAGCCTGCTGGCGAGCTGAAACCACTGTATTCTCTACTTTTTCAGATGTTTTATGAGGAATAGTTTTTGGTCCTTTTCTTTTTTTTTCGAGCCCTTTATTGCCTTCAGCTTCATAGCGTCTAAGCCAGCGTCTGATCGTATTTCTGCCAAGTCCCCATTTTGCTACAGCAGGCTTAATACCATGAACCTGTGTTCATTGAACAACGTGTTTTTTGAATTGAAAAATTTGATATTTACTTGAACCTGTTACCATAATAGACTGAGCCCCATGAAACACCTCCTGGCTTTTTAAAGGGGAGTTTCAGTTAGGTGTGCCTTATGCGGGCTCATTTTTCAAATATTTTTTATATTTAAAATTCTATTCAATCGTTCCAGAGTGATGGTCAATTATTCAAATCCTTTTGTTCCCATGCAACGTAAGTGAATAATGGTACAAGGGTCCATCTTTTCCCTGTCCTGCCCACCATCTTTTAGGAGGTACTTTAAAAGAAAGTAATTCATTGTATAAGATAAGTCGATAAAAATCACTTGAAACCAAAAAAAGCAAATCAGTAAACTCCCCTAACTTATGACAAAGCGACCTATTGTCGTCCTAGCTGACGGATTTGTGAATTGGTCGGGAGGGATCGATTTTTTTACTTGCAGTGTTTTAGCCCTCTTAGCCTCTTACAACCCAAAAAATTACCATATCATCCTTGTTTTTCCAGAGAAAAAATTTTTTAGCAGAATTTCTCGTTTTTTCTTGCGAATTCCCTGTGTCTCCAGATGGATTTCTTATAGAAAAATTCGCCAAAATTCATGGCTTTTGTACTTTAAACGTGAAGGGGCTAAAATCGCATTTTCTCGTTTTGGAAAAAAGAAAATCAATCGAAAATTAAAACAATTTAAAGCAGTTGTTGCTCTCTTCTGTTGGAGCGACATTCCGATTGAGTGTCCATCTATTGGATTTTACCCTGATTTGCAGCACAAGTTTTATCCTCAGTTTTTTTCGCAGAGAGAATGCCAGAGTCGGAACCGAACAATTGAGACCATTTTATCCAAACGGGACTATTGCATTATCCTTTCACAAGATACTAAGAGCCACTTGGAGCGATTTTTTCCAAAAAAATCCGCCAAACTTCTTCCGATTCCCTTTTCTCCAATTCTTTTGGATATAAAGTGGCTTGACCCTCTCCCCTATGATGTGAAAACAAAGTATGGGATCAAACCCCCCTATTTTATGATTTCCAATCAATTTTGGATTCATAAAGGACATAAAACAGCTTTTGAGGCCTTTTCTCATCTCATCAAAAAAGGAATCAAAGTGGAGCTCGTCTGTACAGGGAAAACAGACGATTTTCGTGCTCCTGGCTACTATCAAGAATTGTTATATCATATTGACCATTTGGGGATTAAAGAAAAAGTTCTGATCCTAGGACTTATCCCTAAAAGAGAGCAGATTGAATTAATGAAAGGAACTCTTGGAATGATTCAACCCACCCTTTTTGAGGGAGGGCCGGGCGGAGGCTCCATTCAAAACGCCGTGGCTCTTGGAGTTCCTGCCATCTGCTCCGATATCCCTGTAAATCGAGAAATATCCAGTGAACATGTGACGTTCTTTAAAGTACAAGATAGTCTCGACCTTTGTTTAAAAATGGAAAAACTTTTGAAAAACTCTCTTCAACAACCTTCCAAAAAGCTTTTGCTTAGGAGGCACGAGGCTTGCCTGAAACAGTTAGGAGATACTCTTTTAAAATCGATCGACGCTCTCGCCTTGCGCAAAAAATCTGCTTACAAGAGACAAAATGAAAACAAGATACAAAAATCACAACGAAGGGCAACTCCTTGCGAGTTGCTCAAGGAGTGATCTATACCCATGCTACTTTTCACAATTTTTGCGTAAAATGAGCCCGCATGAACGTTAAGAAATTGCTGAAAGATCTGTCCCTTTTTTTCCCTTTTCGACAACGGCGAATTTTCTTTATCTATACCCACAATAATGTAAACCATCGTTTTTTCAATGGATTAACTGCCAATACAGAAATCAGTTACTGGACCCAAACAGGTCTTCAGTCAGCATTTTCCCACGTTCAGTTTTTGAGACTACAAGGAGAAAAACAGTTTAGAATCAACCAGATCACCCCCAAAGATGTGGTCATTGGTCATCCAGGCGAAACCTACCGAAAAGCGGCTTTGCGCACCAAACGTTTGATTGCTTTTTATCCTTGGTGTGGTCATGAAGATAGAGTGAGGACTCATCAGCCTAACTGTAGTAATCTCGAACAGGAGCTTAACGATTTAAAAAATGCTCAATCGATTGTTTTCCTTACAAGTGAATATAATGTTAAAACTTACATCCAAACCCCAACCAATTTCTGGCACGACATTTGTCAAAAAAAAAGCGTTAAGTGGGTCTTTCAACCGATTGACCTCACTCAATTTTCACGAATTAAAACAAGCTATACAACAAATGATTTTCTTTATATCGGAAACAACAATCATATGAAATGCTTGGATGCCTCCATCTCCCTCGTTAAGGAGGTGGGAAAAAAACTCACAATCTATGGGATCAAAAAAAAAATAGATAATCGAAAAACTCAGACCGTCTCGCAATTGGCCGAAAAAGCTGATTTTTTTATCCAACCAGGAATGTGGGAAGGACAGTGCGTCTCGATTTTAGAAGCCGCTGCCCGGGGTTTTATTCCCCTTGTTTCTAAAGAGACGGGCTACCCCTATGACCACCCTTATCTTCTAAGGTATAACGACTATCCTCATAATCTTTCCATCTTGAAAAACGTTCTCAAAACATCTCCTCAAGAAAGAAAAGAACTGGGAGATGACCTCCATCATCGACTCAAAAATGACCCAAATCATAATGATTGGAATCAGCTGGTAAATGTTCTAGTTGAGGAAGTCAGGAACGTTTTTTGAATAGATTGACCTTTAAATTTTTCCAAAGCATTTTAATGACAATTAAATGGTTGATTCCCAAAAACCACTTGAAAGCTGAGCGGAGTCCAAAGTGAGTATGAAGAATGGAGAAAATGTCGGCAAAAATTCTCACGGGATTAGCGATGGTTAATGGAGTGTAGTCAGCATCGACTAACACTCGATCAATACGGACGGAACGGAGGGCCTTCTCCTTAGCAAAACGGCAAAATATGTCGAACCCCCCTCGGGCTTTTAATCGAGTATCAAATTTGCCGATCTTTTCGAAAAGATCGGTTTTAAACACACAGCCTGTGAAATTTGTAGGATAAATTCCTTTAACTAAAAGGTCGAGGCGTAACGGGGCATTAAGAATTTTAGAATTTTTTTTACGATCTCGTTGAATGCTTCCAAAATAAATCAGATCGGGGGCAGCATTTTCCAAAACAAATTTAGCCACCATATAAAAAACATGGTCAGAAAGATAAACAGATCCAGGCATGATCACACTCACGTATTCCGCCGAAATCAACGCAATCCCTCGATTGATCATGTCGTAAAGATTCCATTCAGTGATCGTATAAATGCGTGAGATCAAAGTGTGATAACTACTGACAATTTCTAAAGTCCGATCGGTAGAACCCGCATCGACAACCACTACTTCAAGATTAGTGTAGTGTTGCCGTTTAATCGAGTCAAGGGTCGTCCCAATCACCTCAGCACAATTATATACGGGCAGGATGAGGGCTATCGAGACATCCACCCCCTCTTCGTTGGGAAGAAATTTTTCGATAAGGGCATCTGCAAACGGTTCAATTCCATTTTTTTTTTCTTTCGTTCGACTCACAGCCCCTTGAAATACTCTCTTTATTTGGATATAGTAGCCCTTCAATTTAGAAGATGTAGGGGTTTTTTGATATGCTAAATTTTCAGAAAATGATCTCCAGGCTCACTGATTATTGGGCGTCTCAAGGATGTGTGATTCATCAAGGTTATGATCTTGAAGTGGGAGCCGGTACGTTTAATCCTGCCACTTTTTTACGTTGTCTTGGTCCTGAACCCTATCGCACCGTTTACGTTGAACCTTCCCGCCGTCCGCAAGATGGACGGTATGGTGAAAATCCTAATCGTGTTCAATCCTTTCATCAAATGCAAGTGATCCTCAAGCCCTCTCCCAGCAACCTTCAGGAGATCTATCTCAAATCTCTTGAAGCCATTGGCTTTGATCTTAAAGAACACGATATCAGATTTGTTCATGACGATTGGGAAAATCCCACAATTGGAGCTTGGGGTTTAGGATGGGAGGTTTGGATGGACGGAATGGAAGTGACTCAATTCACTTATTTCCAATCCGTAGGAGGAATTCCTGTGAAACCCGTGAGTGGTGAAATTACCTATGGTCTTGAGCGACTGGCGATGTTTATGCAAAAAAAACACAGTTTCTTCGATCTTGAATGGAATGAAAAATACACCTATGGAGATCTGTTTAAAGGAAGTGAGTGGGAATGGAGTCGGTATAATTTTGAAGCATCGGATGCCACCATGTGGTTTAGACATTTTGATGACTTTGAAGCCCAAGCAAAGTTTCTTTCGGGGATAGAACTACCCATCCCTGCCTATGATTTTGTGATGAAAGCCTCTCACGCTTTTAATATGCTCGATGCGCGAGGAGTCATTTCTGTTACTGAAAGAACAAGCTATATTGCCCGTATCCGTAATCTAGCTGAAAAGATTGCTCATAGTTATATCCTGTCTAGAGAAAAACAGGGTTTTCCCCTTCTCAACAACTATACAGAAGAGCCGATGACTATCACGATCCCTCCTCCTCTATCCAACTTTAATCCGAAGGAAAAAAGGGATTTTCTATTTGAAATCGGCTCAGAGGAATTGCCTGCAACTTTCGTCCCCATTGGCATGCACAATTTGAAGACACAAGTGTCTCTTTTATTTGAAAAAGAGGGACTCACCCATGGCGAAATCCAAGTGTATGGAAGCCCCCGTCGTTTGGCTGTTTTAGTCAAAGATCTGATTTGCGGAACAAAAACGATCACAGAAGAAAGAAGGGGACCTAAATTTGAAGCAACCTTTGAGGCTGATGGTACGCTTACCCGGGCGGGGGAAGGCTTTTTTAAATCGATCGGCCATCAACCGATCACTGCTAAAGAACTCAAAAAAGGGTGTTCTTCTCATTTAAAGGTAAAAAATGGCTATCTCTATGCCATCCAAGAAAGACCAGGCAAAGCAACTCGGTCTATTCTCGCTAGAGAACTTCCAAATCTCATGACTCGTCTTGATTTCCCCAAAAAAATGCGTTGGGGCACTCTGAAAGTAGAGTATCCTCGCCCTTTGAGATGGATCGTTGCTCTTCTTGGCAAAGACACAATCTCCTTTGAAATAGCAAATCTTGTTGCTTCCAATCAATCTTTTGGTCACAGACAGCGCAATCCTGTTCAATTCGTGATCACAACTCCTTCCGATTACACGAAACTTCTTAAAAAACATGACGTGATTGTTGATGCCGAAGAGAGGAGGGAATCAATTTTAAATCAATTGACTACCATCGAAAAAAAACATCACATAAAAAGTGTTGCAACTGAACGAGTTTTACCTCAAGTCGTCCATCTCACAGAAAAACCAGAACTTGCCCTTGCGACATTCGATCAAAACTTTTTAAAAGCTCCCAGTCAAGTGTTGATTTCCGAAATGGTTGAACACCAAAAGTATTTTCCCATGAGCAATGAAACGGGAAGCCTCGTCTCCTTTTTTGTGGTTGTGTGTGATAACGCTCCTAACAAAACCATTCTCACAGGCAACCAAAATGCTTTATCACCCCGTCTTGCTGATGGTGTTTTTCTTTACGAAGAGGATCTTAAAATCTCTCTGGAGAATCTTAACAAAAAAATGACCACCATCACCTACCAAAAAGCATTGGGTTCGATGTTTGAGAAAGTCAAACGGATGGTGAAAAATGTGGAAATTCTTCACGAAATCCTCCCCATCTGCGATCTCAAAAAAGCAAAACGGGCTGCTTACCTCTCAAAGGCCGATCTTGCCTCCCATTTGGTTGGAGAGTTTCCCGAATTGCAAGGAACCTGTGGCAAACTTTACGCTCTTCACCATAAAGAAGATCAGGAAGTCGCTATAGCTATTGAAGAACATTGGATGCCGCGAGGAGAGAAAGCTCCCCTTCCCCAGACTCCGGTAGGCTTGATCGTCTCTATGGCTGATAAACTCGATAACCTAATCAGTTGTTTTGCGCTTAACCTTCTGCCAACAAGCTCGAGCGATCCTTATGCCCTTCGAAGACAGGGATTGGGCCTTTTACGTTCCATGATCGAACACAAACTCTCCCTTAATTTGTTGCCAGTTTTGGACAACTGTTTTGACGCTTTTATAAAAAGCCACCATGACACGGAAAAATACAAGACAAAAAAGGAGGAAATCTTAACAGCTCTAAAGGAGTTTTTACTAGGTCGTGCAAAAACTGTCTTTTATGACCTTCATTTTGAAAAAGACGAGGTGGACACTATCCTATTCTATGATCATTTAAACATTTTCAAAAATTATGAATTGCTTCTTGATCTTCAAGCTTTTCGTAAAGAAGAAACATTTTTACGAGTACATGAAACATTCACACGCATCAGAAAGATTTTAGGAGGCCAATCACATAAAAGGGGAATCGATGAAAAGCTCTTCAAAGAACCTGTAGAAAGAGCTCTTTATGCAAAACTCGTCGGAATTAAAAGAGGAGAAACACCTTTAGAGAGATTTAGGATTTTAGGCGAATTTGGAGAGTTAGTCGACGCTTTTTTTAATGGAGCAAAGGTGATGGAGGAGGATGAAAAAATTAGAACCAATCGATTGGGGCTACTTTTTGAACTTGCGGAACTCTTCATGCAAGATATTGATTTTTCCAAGTTGCACATTCTTCCACTCAAGAATAAAAACGTCCCTTAAAGGCATTATTCTTTAAAGGTTTCTTTGTTTTAAATAACTTGTATCGATTTTTGGCTATCAAACGATAGCCCCAACCAAATAAAAAGCCAGGCAAATAAGACATCCACCCTAGAAGACGATACCATCCACCTAAGAGCCATAACACACGGAGTGCTCCTTTTCCTTCAATGAATAATTTCTCTGATAAAGTCCCATAATCCTGTAGAAGGATAAGGGTATCACGCTCCAGAAATTGATCCAGATGATCACCTAAATCTCGTTTTGCCCTCTTGGATGACAGGCTCGCAAACCCAAAATGTTTTTTTCGATCTGTTCTTAGAACAAAACGGATCGACCGTTGACATAAAGGACACTCTCCATCAAAGAACAGCAAATGTTTCATTCTTTACAACAATTTTTTTCAAGCCATCAAATTGTTTGACTAATTCTAGAATCTCCTCTTGTGTATGTTTGCCATGATGAATGTCCATTTTAATTTTTTCTCTCTCTTGCAACCACTCTCTATCAAGAAGTTTTTGAATTGTTTCAATAAGCTGCACCTCTGCGCGTTCTTTATTCACCCGTTTTTTATATAGTTCGTCAAGACATTTTTCTCCATCAGGAGAATCTGTAGCAGCTAACAAGGAAAGGGGATCCAATGCCTTTTTCTCATAATAAAGAGCCTTAAGCAAATGAAAAAATTCTTTGCAAACCGGGGTCCAAAAATGTTTTTCTTCAAGATACGCAAGGGCAAGATCTATCAATTTTTTTTTATCCTCTCCTAAAAAAAGCAACCAGCGTAAGAGATCTTGTTCAAGGATTCGATGAGGATCGATACCTGTGACTTCTTCGCTTTTCTTTATATGAAAAGGTGCCCTATAAGAGGAATGGATCCCAATCATTTCGTCGGGAACTCTCGCTAATTGGGCCAGCTTTTTCAAACTCTCATGTACCATTACCGGTTTTTCCCAACCACGGATTTGACGCGCCATTTCTGTCACAAGAGCATTTTTCCCAGCCGGAGTAGCGATATCATGAATTTTTGATAGGACATCCATCTGAAATGACAAATAATCAGAACTTTTTTCGAGCAAATGTTTCATCCTTTTCGCCCCTCCCTGTCGAAGGTAAAGGTCGGGATCTGAACCCTTGTGAAGCCTAGCAACATTCACCTCGATCCCCACCTTCGCAAAAAGATCTCCGACTTTCGAAGCGGCTGCATCTCCTGCATCGTCTCCATCGAAGAGGAGCGAAACACCATAAATTCCCAACTTTTCAAGTTCGGCAATATGAGAAGGGCCAAATGCTGTACCAAGAGCCGCCACTGTCGTATCAAATCCAGCGTCAATCATCTTTAAACAATCAATCTGCCCCTCAACAATGATCGCGTGGTGAGTTTTGGCGATCTGTCTACGGGAACAATCAAGTCCAAACAAGACCTTTGACTTTTTAAAAAGAGCGGTCTCAGGAGTATTGATATATTTACCTCCAAATGTCTCCTCACAAATCTTCCGCGCAGAAAATCCGATCACATTTCCAACAGGATTTTTGATCGGGAAAGTGATCCTTTCTCGAAAAAAAGGACGATTCCCCCTTCCCCCTAATAAGCCCGCTTCTACAAGTGTTTGCATTTTAATTTTTTTTTCTTTCATCACTTTGAGAAAAAGCCCCTCACCCTGAGGCGCCCATCCCAACTTAAAACGTCTCATAAATTCGATGGAAAGTCCTCGCTTGAAAAGATAAGAAAGTGCTGCAACCCCCTCCTCTGTGTAAAGCAACATCGTATGAAAAAATTCCGCCGCCAATTCTAGAGATTTTTTTAACTCAACGGGATTTGTCCCCCTCGGCTCATGAGTTGTGTCATATTGAATAGGAACATTAAATTTTTCAGCCAAAAAATGAGCAGCTTCAGAAAAGGAGAGTTTCAAATGGTCCATTAAGAAAGCGATGGCGTCTCCGTGAGCCCCACAGCCAAAACAATGGTAGTGTCGCTCACCCACACCAACAATAAACGAAGGAGTTTTTTCCTCATGAAAAGGACAAAGTCCTTTATAAGTTGATCCGCTCTTTTTCAGATCAACATAAGAAGAGAGGACTTCGATAAGATCGATCCTCTCGCGCAGTGTTTCCAGACTCTCTTGAGAAAATTTGGGCATAAGTCTTCCAATATTACCACTCTCCTTGGTATCTTAATAGATCTTTTGACCGAGAAAGGAGATTTTTTCATGACATCTACAACACAAAAAACAAAAACAACTCCTATGATGGAACAATGGGAAAGTTGTAAAAAACAAGCCAAAGGGGCCCTCCTCCTCTTTCGAATGGGAGATTTTTATGAAGCTTTTTATGAAGATGCTAACATCTTTGCCAAAACCCTTGACATCACTTTAACTCAAAGACAAGGAATTCCCATGGCCGGGGTCCCCTGCCAGTCCTGCGAAACCTGTGTAGAAAAACTTGTCGGACAAGGTTTCAGGGTAGCAATCGCTGAACAGGTTGAGGATGCCAAATTTGCCAAAGGTCTTGTTCGACGTGAAGTTACTCGTATTATCACACCAGGAACCACTATCTTCTCAACCGGAAAATTTGAAAAACAAAATAATTTTATTGGAGCCCTCTCACAAGTAGGTCAAATTTATGCGCTTTGTCTGTGTGATCATTCGACAGGGGAATTCAGGGTCTTTGAAACAGACAATCAAAAAGACCTTGTCACTGAACTTTTTCATAAACAACCCAATGAAATCTGTGTGACTCAAAAATTTATGGATAGCCACATCTCTCTATTTTTGGAGCTCAAACTGACTTATACTCCTTTCGTTTCAATTCAGGAAGAGTGGGTGTTCGATCATCGTATGGCAAATGCAGCCCTCACTCATCATTTTAAGGTGCAAGGACTCGATGGATTTGGACTCAAAGGAATGGTGGGGGCCATCAATAGCGCAGGCGCCCTCCTGACCTATCTAAAAGACGAACTGAATCTCACGATCACTCATATTCAAAAAATTGTCCCTTATACCACTAAAGAGCAGCTAATGATCGACCGAAGTTGCCAACGCAATCTAGAATTAACAGAACCTCTTCTCACTGACACGAGCGGAAAAACTCTTTTAGATGTCATCGACAATACCCAAACCCCTATGGGAGGGAGACGGCTCAGAAGTTGGCTTTTAGCCCCTTTAGTTGATCCCGAAAAAATTTCAAACAGACAAAACGCTATCGAATCTTTAATTAATTTTCAAAAAACGTCCTTAAATTTCACCCCTCTTTTGAATGGAATCAGAGATCTTGAACGGCTTGCTATCAAAGTGCAGGGAAACACTGCCAATCCCCGCGATCTTGTCGCACTGAAAAATTCCCTTTCTCAAATTCCTCTGATCAAAGAAAAACTCAGTTCACTCTCTTCAAAGATGATTCAAGAGTCTTTGCAAGAGCTAGTTGATGTAAGTGAAGTCACCAACCTTATCGAAAAAACACTTGTTGATGAGCCCCCCTCCAAAATTTCCGATGGAGGAGTGATTAAACAAGGGTGTATTCAAGAACTCGATGAACATCGAGAGATCGCTTCGGGGGGAAAGAAATGGATTGCCCACTATCAACATCAAATCCGGGAAGAAACGGGAATCAAAACCCTCAAGGTGCACTACAATAAAATTTTTGGATACTACCTTGAAGTGAGTCGAGGGCAAGCTCACCTTGTTCCCAAAGATTTTCAAAGGAGGCAAACCCTTGTCAATGCAGAACGATTCATCTCTCCAACCCTTAAAGAATTTGAAAGTAAAGTCCTTGGGGCTGAAGAAAGAATTTTAAATCTTGAGAAAGAAGCTTATGCAAATCTCATCTTCCGCATCGCTACACACACGACCTCCATCTTAGAGATCGCCGATGCGATCGGAACCCTCGATGCTCTATTTGGTTTGGCCAAAACAGCACGTGTGAATAATTATTGCCGTCCTATTATTGACCTTGGATCGAAAATTGATATCCTTGAAGGGCGTCATCCCATTGTAGAACTTTCTCTCGATCGAGGAGAATTCATTCCAAATCAAACAACGCTGGATGGAAACAACGAGCATTTGATGTTGATCACAGGACCCAATATGGCCGGAAAATCAACTTACATCAGACAAGTAGCCTTGATTGTGATTTTGGCCCAAATGGGCTCCTTTGTTCCTGCTAAAAAAGCTCATATCGGGGTATGCGATCAGATTTTCTCTCGCATTGGGGCGAGTGATGATCTTGCAAGACGTCAGTCGACCTTTATGGTGGAAATGGCGGAAACAGCCAATATTTTAAATAATGCGACCGACAGATCGCTTGTGATTCTTGATGAAATCGGGAGAGGAACCAGTACCTACGATGGAGTCTCCATCGCGTGGGCAGTGGCTGAATATCTTCTCACAACTCCCAAGAAACGCGCAAAGACTCTCTTTGCCACCCACTATTTTGAACTCACTGCTCTAGAGGAACAATTTAAAGGAGCTGTCAATGCTAATGTTGCTGTCAAAGAGTGTAATGATACCATTGTGTTTTTACACAAAATTGTCCGCGGAGCTGCCAATAGAAGTTACGGTGTGCATGTGGGAAAATTGGCAGGCCTTCCCATTGAAGTGATTGTCAGAGCGAGCAAAATGTTAGATACTCTTGAAAAACGAAAACACACTAAGGAGAGAGTACAGTTCGTGACCCCAGGCAAAGAAAAAAAAGAACAACAGCTCTCCTTTTTTCCTCAAGATGAAAAAAACCAAAATTTTTCTTCCGTTGAAAAAGAGTTACTAAAGCTCGAACTTGCCAAACTCACCCCACTTGAGGCATTAAATACACTTCATAAGCTACAACTTCAGTTGCAAACAAATGCCATTTAATACGAAAAAACTCTCTTTTTACTCCACCCGATGCGGAGTTTATCTGATGAAAAATCAAAACGGAAAGATTCTCTATGTGGGAAAAGCTAAAAATCTCAGACAGCGCATCAAACAATATTTTGTTCCTGGAAGAGATGGACGTATGATGGTTCCCTATCTAACCACTCAAATTGAAGTGATTGATACGATCATCGTTGACTCAGAAAAAGAGGCTCTTCTCCTTGAAAATACCCTGATTAAAAAACATAAGCCAAAATATAACGCTCTTCTCAAAGATGATAAAACATTTTTCAGTCTTCAAGTGAATCATCAACACAAATGGCCCATGATTCGAGTGGCACGTTTTAAGGGGATACCCCCAAAAGGAGTTCTCACTTTTGGACCCTACGTTCATGGAACCGCAGCCAGGCAAACGCTTGAACTTTTGCGCCATCTTTTTCCTTTAAGGCAGTGTTCCGATCATGAGCTTGCCTCTCGTACACGTCCTTGCATTCTTTATGATCTCAAGCGCTGCATCGCCCCTTGCGTCGAAAAATGTACCGAAGAAGACTACGATACTCTTGTTAAACAAGTGATCGCTTTTTTAAGGGGGCATGATTCTCAGATATTAAAAACTCTCCAAAAAGAACTGAATCAAGCAATTGAAATGCTTGCTTTTGAAAAAGCTCAAAGAATCCATGAGACCATGCGCTCAATCGAAAAGACCATCGAAAAACAGAAAGTAGACCACGCTGGGCAAGGCGATAAAGACGTTTTGGCCCTTTACCGAGAGGCCGATAGCGTTGTACTGGCTCAGATGCTTTACCGAGAAGGAAAACTGATCGCCTCTTACACACATCGATTTGAAAATAATGCTCAAGAGGATGCCGAACTTTTGAGCTCATTCATCGTCCAACACTACCCCAAAGCGCAATTTCTTCCTCAAGAGATCATCCTCCCCACTCCCCTTTTTGATCAAACCGCCCTGAAAGAGATGATTAAATGCCAGCTAACGGTTCCTCGAAAAGGAAATAAAAACTCTCTTATAAAAATGGCACAAATGAATGCAAAGGCGAAATTCGTTCAAGAAGGAGAGAAGAAGAACAAATTTGAACAGATATTAATAGGATTGGAAGAAAAGCTACATTTGACCAATTATCCTGAAAGGATCGAATGTTTTGACCAATCTAACACCTTTGGCACAGAACCTGTCAGTGGAATGGTTGTTTACATCAACGGAATGAAAGATAAAAAAAAATACCGGATTTACGCAATCAAAACAGCGGCCCCGAAAGATGATTATGGGGCCCTTGAAGAAGTCTTGCAAAGGAGATGCCGAAGAGCTAAAGAAGAGGATAACCTTCCAGACCTCATCATCATCGATGGGGGAAAGGGACATCTCAATGTAGCTCTTCGAGTTCTACAAGAATTGAATATTTCTACCTGCGATTTAATTTCTGTGGCGAAAGAAGAGGGTCTCCATACAAAAGGAATGACACAAGAAAAAATTTTTCTCCCAGAGCGCTCTGATCCTATTATTTTACCTACTCATTCTCCCCTTCTTTTTTTTCTTCAACAAGTGCGTGATGAAGCTCATCGATTAGCCATTTCTTTTCACAGAAAAAAGAGAAGTAAAAAAATGTTTACTTCAACTCTAGATACCATCTCAGGAATTGGCCCGATCAAAAAAAAGAGACTTCTTTCCCATTTTGGAAGCGTCAAACGAATTTACAAGGCCACGGAAAAAGAACTCCTGGAGGTCAAAGGAATGACCAAAAAAGATGTCAAGGCCATTTTGTGTTCCAAGAACAAAGACAAATGTATACCCATACCACTTCAAGAATTGGGATTTTGGCAATGCGAAAGTTCCCGCGATTGAACGATCATAAACAACATTAGGTAATCGCGCGCAATAGTCTCCAAGGTCTTTGCAAAAAAAAGTTGCTCCTGACCAACGAAGTGACATAATGTCCTTCTAACCGTGTCCTTGCGGTGAGCGTGCTTAACGAGGAATGATTGAATAGGTCATTTTAGGAGGGAATTCATTTTTATAA
>JAGRNW010000030.1 GCA_020440555.1 Chlamydiia bacterium | reverse complement strand
TCTTGTGCTTTTTAGACTCGTAAAGGGCCCTTGGCCATTTACTTCGTCTGAAAATCCCAAGAGGCGCAAGCAAACTCCTCTGAATCCGAGGGAGACAACCCAAAACTCAGGTTTTTACGAATAATCAGGGGGAGCGAGATATTCGCATGGTAAAACTGAAGCAAAAAATAGCCGGCTCTTTCCGTGCATTTAGTGAAAGAATAGTCACGATGACATAAATTTCAGGATGGGTTTTGAAGACAGATTCCAAGTTCAGTTACAAGTCCATCGAAGTGACGAATGGCAGCTTCAACCGGTTCTCTGGAGGTCATATCAACCCCTGCGATTTTAAGAAGATCAATTGGATAGCGACTCCCGCCACTTTTAAGAAAATTTAAGTAGGCAGCTCTCGCTGTTTCATTACCCTTTAAAACTTTTTCTGCAAGCGAAAGCGAGGCTGAAATTCCTGTAGCGTATTGGTAAACATAAAAATTGTAATAAAAATGAGGAATTCGAGCCCATTCAACAGAGATTTCTTCGTCAATTACAGCATTTTTGCCAAAGTAGTCCTCATTAATCTTATAATACTCTTCTTTAAGAAGTTGTGGGGTAATAGGGATACCCTCTTCTGCAAATACATGAATTTTTAATTCAAATTCGGCGAACATTGTTTGTCTGAAGAGTGTTGCTCGAATATCTTCAATTTTTTCATTGATAAGAAAAGTCTTTTCTTGAGAATTGGAAATATTTTTCAATATAAGATGCATCAGAAGTTCCTCATTGAAGGTGGAGGCAACCTCTGCAACGAAAATGGGATAATGTGAGTAGTGAAAGGGTTGAGTTAGGATAGAAAGGAGAGAGTGCATGCTATGACCCGCCTCATGAGCTAAGGTAAAGACATCCCTCAGTGTGCCACGGTAATTCATCAAAATGTAGGGATAACTATCAAAACAACCACTAGAATAAGCTCCCGATCTTTTGTGTTTATTCTCATACCGGTCAACCCATCTTTGTTCTTTGAGCCCTTTGCAAAGCAGGGCCTGATATTCTTCTCCTAAGGGGGCCACAGATTCAATGACCAAATCTTCACCTTGATTGTATTCCATTTTCATCTCTACTTCAGAAACGATGGGGGCATACATATCGTAGAGATGGAGTTTTTCAACACCAAGCGCTTGTTTACGAAGCTCAATATATCGATGAAGAGCAGGTAAACCATAACGAACGGCGTCAATCAAGGATTTGTAGACGGCAAGAGGAATATTTTTAGGAAACAGGGCGGCTTCGAGACAAGAGGTATATTTACGAGTTTTTGCAGAAAAGAGATGAGCTTCAACTTGTCCATTGATTAATTCTGAAAGCGTATTTTCGAAGGAAGCAAAAGTATTATGCATTTGCTTAAAAGCATTTTCACGCAAGGTCCGATCGGGGCTGCGAAGGTAAACTTGATAGAGGCCATGCGATAAGGGATGAATTTTACCCGTACTGTCAGTGACCGTTCCTAAGTTAAGATCGGCATTATTGAGAGCAGAAAAAGTTTTCGCAGGGGTTGCAAGCGATTTGCCAACTCTAGCAATCAGTTCTTCTTTATCACCTGTGAGAGTGTGAGATTTTAAATGAACGATTTTCTCCAGGTAAAAACGGTAGGGGGCTAAAATTTCTGAGTCAAGATATCCTTGTAAAATATCCTCTTGAAGTGAAAGTACTTCAGGTTCAAACCAAGCAGTTTCCTGAGAAAACGCATGAATCAAAGAGGAAATCCTTTCAAAAGCCCTTTTGTGATCATTTATAGTTATCTCTTCATCGTGACGAAGGTGGGCGTAGGTATAGAGTTTTTCGAGATCTCGATTAACACATATAAGATGTTCAAGAATCTCTTTTAAAACCAATATTCCCTCATGTAGGCGTCCTTTATAAGATAAAAGTTTGGGCCAAAAAGGAGAAATGACAGACTCAGTAACTTGTGAAAATGCTGCATCCCATGCACTCAAAGATGGGAATAAAGTTTCAATATTCCATTTATCTTCAGGTTGTATCAAAGAGCGAACAGAGATTGCATTCATGGGCTAATAATGAATGTAAAACTTATTTCGCGCAAGATCAATGAGCTCATAAACAGCCTCTTCAGCGTCTTCTCCTACAGCTTCAATATCGATTCTCGAACCTCGCGTGGCTGCTAAAGTGAGAATACCGAGAAGCGATTTAGCATTGACAGTGAAATCCTGGTAAATAAGATTAATTTGGGATCTGAATGAAGTGGCACACTTTACAAGCTCAGTAGAAGGACGAGTGTGCAATCCTTTATCGTTAATTACAATGAAAGATCCCTTCACGCATCCGACTTTTCTTTTTATCTTGGTAGAAGTAGAGTTTAATCTCTTAGATATAAATTGTTGCTTAACTGACATTATCGTTTTCCCAAATCGTTTAACATCGCAAAACCTCACCAAAATACACAGATCGAAATAAAAGGTTCAATAGAAATTTGAATTGGTAATAAAAACAAACTTAAATTTCTAAATTTTAATAAGTTATTCCTCTACAGGAACGACTTTACCAAGCACCTCTTGGGTGCAAAAGAGGGGAGCGTGGGTGAGCAAAGCAAGGGTAATACAATCGCTTGGTCTTGCATCGATTTCGACAATGTGAAGCATTTCGTCCAATTTTTGTTCTAAGAAAAGACGGGCAAAGTAGGTGGTATCCTCTAAATGAGAAATTACAACCTGTTTGACTTGGATGTCAAATCCTCTTAGAATTTTTTGAAGAAGTTCATAAATAAGAGGACGGGATTTAGTTATGCCTGTGAGATACATCTGCATCATTTTTCCGTGGGAAGGCTCTGTGTAAATGGCAAATTTTTTACCAGGAGCAGAGAGGATAACTACGGTATATGATCTTGATTGCATTACTTTGTCAAATTTGATTGAAACCAGTTCCTGGGCTTCTTCCATGGTGTTCCTATCGAAAGTTTACTTTTCCATCGCTATAGCCTACTAACACCTTTGATGCAAGATGGAAAAAGAAACCAGTTTCGATCACTCCAGGAATTTGAATGATCTTCACATGATCTTTCTCCGGATGATCAAAATAATCAGGTGTCTTGACGTCAAATATATAATTTTGATTGTCGGTGATATAAGGAATATTTTTTTCTTTGAGCCTAAGGCTTCCGCTGTAGCCCAAGTTTTGTAATTTTTCAATCGTGGCCAAATAACCAAAGGGGAGAATTTCAAGGGGAAGGCCGAAACATCCAAGTGCTTTGACAAGTTTGCTTTCATCAACGATCACAATCATTTTATCGCTAGAACTTGCAATTATTTTTTCCCGAGTGAGAGCTCCACCCCCGCCTTTAATCATCCTATTTTGAGAATCAATCTCATCAGCTCCATCGATTGTGAGATCGATTCTTTTAACGAATTTCATATCAAGAGTGTGGATCCCCCCTGCTTCGGCCCTTTTCAAGGAAGCAATTGAGGAGGAAACGGCTTTAATATTAAGTCCCTCTTGACATCGTTTGATCAAAGCATCAATAAAAAATGAAGCGGTGGTCCCCGATCCAAGGCCCACAAGCATTCCTTCTTTTACAAACGTCGCAGCTGTTTCTCCCAAACTTTTTTTGATTTCTTCTTGTTTTGTCACTCCAAGTTTCATACCCTACTCGAATGTAATGGAACTTTTTATATAGACGTTTTTAACTCTTCATTCAAGGAAAACATCATGAGCATCGAACTAAAACAACTGATTTCCCTCGTATCAAATTACCTAGAGGTCTCAAGCATTCCTGATCATTGTCCAAATGGTCTACAAGTTGAAGGAAAGTTCATCATTAAGCGGGCAGCTACAGCTGTGAGCGCCAGTTTTGCGACGATTCAAGAAGCGGTAAACCAAAAAATTGATGCTCTGATTGTGCATCACGGAATATTTTGGAGAGGGGATGAATTTCCAATAGTTGGGGGGAAAAAAAAGAAAATTGAACTTCTACTTCAAAATCAGATTTCCCTTTTAGCCTATCACCTTCCTTTGGATGCTCATCGAGAGGTAGGGAATAATTGGAAAGCTGCTTCAGATTTTGGTTGGAGAAACCTTGTTCCTTTTGGAGAGTTTAATGGAATGACAATCGGTGTCATGGGTTCTTTTAATAAAATTCCGATCACCGTCTTTACAGCCGAAATGGAGGCTTATTATGAGCATATTGCGTATGCAGCTTATGGAGGAAAAAAAGAGGTGAAAAGAGCAGCTCTTGTTTCAGGAGGTGCCTATAAAGCGATACAAGAGGCTGCTCGTGCGGGTGCAGACTGTTTTGTGACAGGAAATTTTGATGAACCTGTGTGGGGGATGGCCTTTGAAGAAGAAATCAATTTTTTGGCTTTGGGGCATACAGCAACAGAAAAAGTGGGTCCTAAGGCCCTTGGGAAATGGATCGAAAAAAAGGGGGGTATATTATGTCCTTTTATCGATTCTAATAATCCTTTTTGAATGACTATACCCCAACAACTCGAAGAGTTCAGATTTCGGCTGTGCCAAAATCCGAACTTTTCAAGTTATTGGGGTATAAAAAAGACCCAAAAAGCGTCGAGTTGCTCGAGAAAATGTGAAGAATGCAGATTAAGAACTTTCTTTTTTTGAGCCTTGCTTGGTTTGTGCAGATGGTATGGGACTTGGCTTGACTCGACCCGCTAATGATGGATGAGGAAATTCAGAGGGGCCTGTTGCAAATCCGCCGGTGAGACTGCTGATTTTCTGAACAAATGCCTTCGTGTGGGGATTTTGAGGATCGACAAAAATGGTCGTTCGATCTTTAAGAGGCTTCCGTTCGGCAAGAGTCCGATGCTGACTCACTTCGAGTCGTTCTTTGGCTTTTTGTTCCATGAGCCCGGCGCGTTCTTCGGGAGAAGTCGTTTCGTAAGCGATGCCGTGTTTTTCACAATAGGCTTTGATCGCAGCCTCCTCCTCCCTAAAATGCTTCTCTTTCATTTTTTCTATATTTTCTGGCTCCGTGAGGATTTCCTGTCCTTCTTTTGTTGAAATTGAATTTCTAGAAGAAGATGACTCCTGACTTGAAGACATAACGAGACTCCTTTGCTTGTGCTTCTCTTTTAATTATTATATCATGCCCTATATTTCCATAAATCTTAAGGAAAAAAAATGAAAAATATAATTGATGTTTTGGAAAAACGGGGGTTTATCGAAGCGATGACAAGTGATGATATTGCGGCTTTGGCAACGCAACCACTTAAGGTTTATTTGGGGTTTGATCCAACAGCTGATAGTCTCCATATTGGAAATTTAGTGGGGATCATGGCGCTTGCGTGGTTTCAAAAATTTGGACACACACCGGTGGCAGTTGTGGGGGGAGCAACGGGGATGATCGGAGATCCATCTGGGAAAAGTGTAGAGAGAAATCTTCTCGATCAAGAAACAATCGAAAAAAACCTTCGGGGGATCACCTGCTCACTTGAAGCTGTTTTAGATTTCAGTCACGCAACAGCGAAGCCACTGATCCTTAATAATCATGAATGGTATAAGCAGTTTGATCTGATTGAATTTCTACGAAAGGTTGGAAAACACTTTCGTCTAGGGACAATGTTAGCAAAAGAGGCTGTTAGAAATCGTCTCGAATCGGATGAGGGACTTTCGTTCACAGAGTTCAGCTATCAGCTTCTTCAAGCCTATGATTTTTTATATCTCTATGACCATCATCAGGTGATCGTACAACTCGGTGGAAGTGATCAATGGGGGAACATCACGGCGGGGACGGAGCTGATCAGAAAAATGCGTGGAAAGACAGTATTTGGACTCACTTTCCCTTTGCTTACTCGCAGTGATGGAAAAAAATTTGGAAAGTCAGAAGAGGGGACCATTTGGCTTAACCCTGACAAACTTTCACCCTATGAATTTTATCAATATCTTTTCCGTATTCCTGATGCTGATGTGGGAAAACTCATGCGAATGCTAACCTTCATGGAATTGGAAGAAATCGAAGCCATTGAACGTTCAATGAAAGAGACCTCTTATATTCCAAATACTGCTCAAAAGATTCTATCAGAGGAGGTTACTCGTATTATTCATGGTAAGAAAGGGCTTTTACAGGCGATAAAAGTGACAAACGCTGCGGCTCCTGGGACAAAGACAGTTCTTGATATTGCTACTTTGGAAGCATTACAGAAAGAAATTCCAAGCATGACTCTCCCTTTTACTGAGATTGTTGGACAGAGTGTTGTGCATCTCTTTGTTAAGGCAGGATTTTTGCCTAGCAAATCAGAAATCAAACGTTTGATTAGGGGAGGGGGGATTTATTTAAACAATGAAAAAATCGCCCATGAAGATGTCAAAGTTGATGAAAGTGAGCTATTAGATGGTCGTTTTCTCTTGCTTGGTGTAGGAAAAAAGAAAAAGATGCTCGTCGCGCTCGAGAGGCAATTATAAAAAGATCAAGTTTTTTTAATAATTCTCTTGAAGCGAATCTTGATATTGTTATGATACGGCAAGAAACCATTTATAAATCATACTCTTAAAATGAGGAGGCATCAGCCATGGCTACAATGACTAAAAAGAAATTAATCTCAACGATTTCTCAAGATCAAGGGATTCACCCAAATCACGTTCGTACAGTAATTCAAAATTTTCTCGATGCGATGACCGATTGTTTGGCAAAAGGACACCGGTTGGAATTTAGAGATTTTGGAGTTCTGCAAGTCGTAGAAAGAAAACCGAAAATTGGAAGAAATCCCAAAAATGCATCAGTACCTATTCATATTCCAGCGAGAAGAGCTGTTAAGTTCACTCCTGGTAAGAAAATGCGTCGACTGATTGAAAAATCTAAAAAATAAAAGTTAAACGAATCTTTTCGTCTTGATTTCTTCTGTATAACCCTCGATAACTGAATCGAGGGTTTTTTATTGCCAAAATTCACGTTTTATAGGTGTCTGAATAATATATGGAGAGGTCGCTTTTTTCAGAGATTAAGGATGAGAGGCTCCTTCTTTCCCAATATACGGATGCTCTTCGTTCCTTACTTGTTACACAACTTAATAACACACTCGATCGTCAATTAGTGAGAAAAGAAGTTGAACGCCTCGCCAAATTTGGACTTTGGGAACTTTCAGAAATTGCTCATGCCTTGTTGGCTTGTAATTGTCAGCTTTTGGGACTGAAATATCCCCATTTGCAAATTTACCAGCTACCCTCTGGGGCTGTTCCTCTATTTGAAAGGCTTTCATTTGTATGGGGAAAACTCCCTTATCCTCGTTATCACGCAGAATTGGGTGCTCTTCTCGTCCTCTTGGCGCAAAAAGGGGGAGATGAAGCGTATCTTGAAATCGCAAGAAAAATGGGAGAGTGGCAGCTTGGAATGCTTGATCATCGAGGGCTCCCTATTTGTGGATGTTGGTATCAAGAAGAGGGACATTCCTACCAAGATCTTCTTCTGGCTAACTATTTTCTTTTCAATACACTTTCATTCGCGTCTGTTGCAAAACCCCTTATGGATAGACTGGAGCAACTTCCAAAAAGTGACTCTCTTTTAGCCAAACTTGCTTTTAACTCAATAAAAAACCAAAAGATTTTCGTTTTATCTGAACCTAGAGAAGTTATTTTTGAAACTCCACATTTTATCAGACGTTATACAAAACAATCAACCCTTATAGGATTTGGTTCCGGATGCAAAAGTATTATGGGTCTTTTCCTTCATCAAGAGGGGGGGGTCGTTGGTTTTGGGCCTAGTCACCTTCCTTTGGGTGATTTTTCGAGATTTGGGATTGAAAGCGATCCTCAAACTATGAAAAAAGGGGGATTTAACTGTGAATGTGTGATGGAAGGGGATGAATTGAAGTGTCATTTTGTCGCACGTCTTGCGGGTGCCAAGAGACGGCCAAGTGGGCATTCAGAATTTATATCGGAAGGATTTTCCGGAATTTGGGTTGAAGGAACGCATAGAATTCGAGGAGATGAGTTCACGATTTCCTGTCAATTTAATGGGGTAGCTCCTCTCAATCAGCTCCGCTTTCTTTTTTTTGCCAGAGGAAAGGGAATTTCCGTTTCAAGATTACATCATCTAAAGCCCTGTTCTTTGGATCGATATGTAGGGCCGTCAACTGATGTGATCATCGAACTTGAAAAAAGTGAAATGAGCTTGACAGCTCTCTGTGGTTCTAAATGCATGGAAATTATTCCTCTTTCAGATGATGAAACCTTTTTTTCAGCCACTTTTTTAATTGCTTATACCTTGGAAGGAGCGTACCATACCTGGACGCTTGCAATTAATGAGGGTGAGTACCACTCTTAAGGTGAATAATTAAATCAGAAAGGAACGGGTATGTCTGCTTCAAAATTGTTTGCTTTTTCTGCAGCTTTTTTAGTTGTAGTGGTGATTATCTTGTCATTTCCAAAAAAAATGCAAACAACATCCGATGTCACCAAGGGATGTTTGGCTGAGATTAAAAGAGAACCCTTCATCGAAGAGGTTGTTGAATTTGCAAACGCCCCTCCCCCCATCTCCTCTATTTGTCCAGATGATGAGTTGCCCAAAGCTATTGATCGAGTGGCCGAGCTCTTCAACTCTTTTGCCCCCTTTGTTCCTCTTGTACAGACGGTAAATTACACAACTCGTGTTGCTTGGCTTAATGGTCGCCCCGCTTATCTTGGAGATTTTGCTCAACATTACAAAACTTCTAAGCATTTTATTTCTCGCAGTCTCACAGGAGGTCTGAGTTATGTTTGTGAAACAGTACATCTAGGTGATCGATTCAATGTTTTGCGAGAGGATAAAAATATTGAATTTCATCTTGTCCTAGATCTTTCTCGTCTCAAATTATGGATATATGCTTATGATGTTGATGAGCAACGCAGATATCTTCTCAAAAATTATCCCGTCGCAGCTGGACGTCTTTCTGAAAAAGCTCGTTCAGGATGTCTCACTCCAACGGGGGTTTTCTCCATTGGTAAAGAGTGTGCTGTTTATGAGGAAGGTATGCTAGGGACCTGGCGGCAAAAAGAGGTTGAATTAATTTCTGTTTTTGGGATCCGTTGGATCCCCCTTGGAGTTGAAGTCGCCCATTGTTCGGCATCCTGTAAAGGAATTGGCTTTCACGGAGTTCCCTGGCTACGAGATTCCAAAACTGATCGGCTTGTCGAATGTCAAACATCAATTGGGTCTTATAGTAGCGGAGGGTGTATTCGACTTTTGTCATCAGATATTGAAGAACTTTATTCACTTGTCACTTCCCGTCCATCATTTGTGCATATTGTGCAAGATTTTTCTTTAGCACATCTTCCCGGAGAGGAGGTAGATTGGTAAAATTTTATTAACTTGTAAGTTATCGTGCCGGATTTTATAATTTTCTATTTTAATGAATTGTATTGATTTATGGAAGAGCTTCCTCACGAGAAACAAATCTATGAATATGAAAGGACCATTGCTCAGATTAAAGAGCATAATGTTAAAAATCCTCTCCTTTCTGCTGATGAGATGAATCGACTTGAGAAAAAACTCGATAAACTCAAGAGACGTGTCTATTCTTCTCTTTTTCCTTGGGAAAGGGTCTTGATCTGCCGTCATCCTAATCGTCCCCGCAGCGTTGATTATATCAAGAATATTTGCACAGATTTTATCGAATTGTGTGGGGATCGAGCCTTTGCTGACGATCGTGCCGTTGTTGGAGGACTGGCAACTATTGGAGAGATGAAATGTGTGATTGTGGGTCAAGAAAAGGGGTATGACACTGAGAGTCGATTGAAGAGAAATTTTGGAATGCTTCACCCTGAAGGATTTAAAAAAGCTCTTCGCCTCGCTCAACTTGCTGGAAAATTTCATCTTCCTGCCGTTTTTTTGCTCGATACTCCAGGTGCCTATCCTGGTTTGACGGCGGAAGAAAGAGGGCAGGGGCTTGCAATAGCGATGAATTTACGAGAACTTTCTCGCATTGCCACTCCCATGATTGTGTTGGTGATTGGCGAGGGATGTTCTGGGGGGGCTCTTGGGATGGGCGTCGGTGATACAATCGGAATGCTTGAGCACTCTTACTATTCGGTTATATCGCCCGAGGGATGTGCCTCAATTCTTTGGAAAGATCCAGAAAAAAAGGGGGAAGCTGCTTCGGCCTTAAAAATGCAGGCTGAGGATCTTCTAGAGTTTGGGATTATCGATGAAATTATTAAAGAACCTTTAGGTGGGGCTCACCATGCGCCAGAAGAAGTTTTTCAGGGAGTAAAGGCATTTATCCTACAAGGGTGGGAAAATTTTAAAGGATTTTCCAAAGAACTTCTTCTAGAGCACCGTTATCAAAAATTCCGTAAAATGGGATCGTTTCAAATCAAACAATGAAGCTACTACTCAAGGCTGCTCTCTACAATCGGCGCCATCTTATTCTTCTAATTTTTACTTTTTTTGGAATGATTTTTGTCACTATCGCCAGCCAAATGGAAATGTTTGCTTTAGGTGTGATGGCTAAGGCAGGTCCTGACGCATTTGTTTTATTTGCTAACCGAGACGAAGGAACACTAAGAGCAGCACATACGTTGTCGCTTGAAGAGGTTGAGACTAAATTTAAAGATATTTCGAAAGGTAAAAATGTCATCACTCTCGACGAGGCAAACAAATATGTATCAGAATATCAAGGACATAATCTTGTTCAAAAAATTAGTATTTTCTTAGATAAGACATTTCATATTCATTCTAATTTACTTTATCTCGCTTGTTTTTTAATCATTGTCGCAGTTTTTAAAGCGATTTCTTTGTTTTGTTATCGATATTTCACTCGTCTTGTTTCTATCCGGGTGAGTCGAGATCTTCGACAACAATATTTCGAACATATTCAAACCCTTCCCATGAGCTTTTATCATGAATATAACATAGGTTCCTTATCAGCTCGTGTGACAGGAGACGCTGGGACAGTCGCTTTGGCGATCAATTCAATGCTCATTAATTATATTCAAACGCCCTTTGCGTTGTTATCAACGTTAACCGCTTGTTTTTATATCTCGTGGAGACTCTCTTTGGTGATTTTTCTAGGGTTTCCTATGATTGTCCTTCCCATCATCTATATTGCTAGAAAAATCAAAAAAATTACTAAACAAATGCAACGAAACCAGGAGGGGTTTGCTTCAACTTTGATCGATTTTTTAGCAGGTGTGCAGACTGTTAAGATGTTTGCGATGGAAGATTTTTCAATGAAAAAGTATCGAGAACAGAATGATAAACTCGCTCACTTGGAAGAGAGGTCTTCTCGTTATGGTTTATCTTCTAGACCCATTCTTCACACAGTCGCTTCTCTTTTCTTTGCTGTTGTGATTATCTATGGATTGTATGTTGTTAATATGGGAATAGCAGAACTTCTGGTTTTTTGTGGTCTCCTTTATGTTTTCTACGAACCAATCAAAAAATTTGCTGAAGAAAATAATCAAATTCTTAGAGGTGTTGCAGGGGCGGAAAGAATGTACGAGGTTTTGAATCAAGTTTCTTCTATTTTGGATGATCCCAATGCCATGCCTATGGAAGGATTAAAAGATTCAATAGAATTCGATAATATCTCATTCCGTTACAATAATGATTGGGTATTGAAAAATTTAAGTTTCAAAGTAAAAAAGGGGGAAATGGTAGCGATTGTTGGACCGACAGGAGGGGGAAAATCAACGATTGTTCAACTAATTCCAAGACTTTACGATGTGCAAGAAGGAGAGATTCGAATTGACGGAAAACCTCTTAAGGCTTACACCCAGCGTTCTCTTAAGGAAAATATTGCTTTTGTGGCTCAAGAGCCTTTTCTTTTTTTGGATACGGTGAGAGAAAATATTTCCTTCGGACGTCAATTTGATCAATCAAAAGTGGAGAAGGCAGCAAAACTTGCCCAGGCTCATGAGTTTATCGAAAAACTTCCTAGGAAATATGAGACAATGCTTCTTGATGCAGGAAAAAATCTTTCAGGTGGGCAACAACAGCGTCTTGCAATTGCCAGGGCTTTGGTCAAGGAGGCACCTATTCTGATTTTGGATGAGGCAACGTCGGCTCTAGATGCCGTGAGTGAGGGAAAGATCAAAGAGGTGATGGAAGCTCTTAGGGGAAAAATGACTCAAATCATTATTGCCCACCGTTTCACAACAATTGAAAATGCTGATCGTATTATCTACCTTGAAAGAGGGCAGGTGGTTGCAGATGGGACTAAGGAAGAGCTTTTTGCGTCCTGTCCTGGTTTTCGTATCATGTGGGAAATGATGAGTAGTCTTGAGACTCCAGTTACAAGAGTTTATACTCAAACAACTTGAAGAATTGATTTTTTGGCATGTAGGTGAAATCAAATTTCCAGAATTGTTTTTTCTGTAATAGATTTTTTAATTTGTTTTGATATAGACTTGTTTATTACTTTCTTTTTTGTCACACTTATGTAAGAACTTCTATTATGAGATGACACATGTCTGAAAAAAAAACCATGAAAGCGGCCTACATCACTGAGTTCGGAGGGATTGATCAAATTAAAATTGGTGAACTTCCGATTCCAGAGCCGAAGCCTACCGAAGTGCAAATAGCTGTTCATTATGGAGGAGTGAATCCGATCGATTGGAAAATTTGCGATGGACAGATCAAACATATGATGCGGCATGAATTTCCTGTAATCTTAGGTTGGGATGTTGCCGGTGTGATCTCAGCTATTGGACAAAAAGTAACTCATCTTAAAGAGGGGGATGAAATATTTGCCTACTGCAAAAAGAGGGTGATTCATGATGGATCCTTTGCAGATTATATTTGTCTCGATGCTGAGAATGTACTTTTGAAGCCTAAAAAATGCTCTTTTGCACAAGCTGCATGTATTCCTTTGAGTTCTTTAACAGCTTGGCAGTCTCTTTTTGACAGTGTCCATCTTCGTCCTAATGAACGTATTTTGATTCACGCAGGGGCGGGTGGTGTCGGTAGTTTCGCCATTCAGTTCGCCAAATTTTCTGGGGCTCATGTAATTACCACAGCAAGTAGTTCTAACCATGACTTTGTGAAAAAACTGGGTGCCGATGAAGTAATCGACTATTCTAGAGAGAATTTTGCTCAAAAGATTCATGCTTTGGAGCCTTCTGGTGTTGATGTTGTGTACGATACAGTAGGTGGAAAAACACTTGCTATGAGCTATGAATGTGTAAAAGAGGGAGGGAGGCTTGTCACGATCGCTGGGATCGTGGATCAAACTCTCGTTCGACAACATAAGCTTTTTGCTGATTTTGTTTTTGTTTCTCCAAATGCTAAAGAGTTAAAACGAATTGCAACCATGATAGATGCATGTGAGATTGTTCCTCCTCCAATCCAAGAAGTTCCATTCGATCAATTGTCTTGGGCATTGAAAAAAAGCTACGAAGGTCATATCCATGGCAAGCTTGTTATTAAAATTCGTTGACTCGCTTTTTTCGAAAAGCTCATATAGCCACATTAAAAATACTTTTTAGTTGTTGATCATTTTTAAAATTTTCAAATTTTTTACTGTTATTTTTTATAAAATTGGAAAATAGAGTTAAAATTTCTTGAGTATTTTCATTGCGAAAGCGAGAAGTAACAAGAGAATTTATTAAAATAAAACGAATCGAGTGTTCGTTCTTTTTTAAACATTGATCATCGAGCTCAATCAATTCTTCAAAGAATTTAATAAAATCTTGGATGAGAAACAAATAATCAGATCGCGAACAGATGCGTATCATTTGAATGTAGTTGTCAAAAATATCACTTATTTCTTTCATAGAACATTTTTTGAGGGACTTGGGCACAACAACAAGATTTTTATATTTGAATGGTAATGGATACCGAAACGTCCCTTCTGTCTGATTTGATAGCCAAATAAGGTCATCGGAATTGAATTGAATATTGCATTGAGAATAATAGTTTTCAATTTTTTCGTAAGATGCGTGTATTTTTTTGAATAATTCATCATCTTTATTATTAGGATTTTTATCAGGATGATGCAGTAAGGCTAATTTACGATAGGCTGTACGCACAGATTTAGAGGTGTGGTTTTTATCAATATCTAACCCTAAATTATGAAACGCTTGATGTAGATCCGGGAATGATTGTAAAGAATTGTTTTTTCGCTCTTTTTTTTGTTGTTTGATTCTAGAACGAAGTAATTTTTTAAATAAAGACACCTTGGTGTCGAAGAATTTTTTTCCATAAACGTAATGATCATGAGGAAAAGCGATTAAATGAGCACACCAAGGGTAAGCATTTAACAAAGCCTCTTGAGCAGTTTGCCCTCTTTTATTGCGAACAGAAAAATTGAATCCTCTCTTTTTAAATTCCACAATAATAGAAAAAATATCAATTGCTGTATATAATAACGTTTGTGAATCATTAAAATTGTCATCAAAATTAAACGATTGAGCTAAGTAATGTAAATAAGTATTTTGGTCAGAATCTTTAAAATTGATATCTAAAGACGAAATATTTTTCAAAAAATCTTTTAACTCTCCATTGAGCAGCATTTCCTGTGCAATTTTTTCTTGATTGATGATGTTGTCCAAAGTTTCGTGTTTTTCAGAATTTAAGCGTTCATTTTGTTGTGCATTCAAAGGAGAAGCGTCATTATTTTCATCTGTTTGATTCTTGAGGT
>JAGRNW010000002.1 GCA_020440555.1 Chlamydiia bacterium | reverse complement strand
CAAGGAGTGTCTTTTTAGCTTTTATGATTTTCCTGCGGAGCATTGGCAGCATATCAGGACAACAAACCCGATTGAATCAACTTTTGCTACAATTAGACATCGATCTAGACAGACCAAAGGATGTGGCTCTCGGAAAGCGACTCTTTCGATGGTATTCAAGCTGGCAACAGAAGCTCAAAAGCATTGGAGGAGATTGAAGGGATCTAAGTTGATAACCAAGGTTGTCAATGGAGTCAAATTTAAGGATGGAGAAGAGGTAAAACAGGCCGCATAAAATTAATTTTCGGGGACATGCTTAAGAGCTCCAGACACAACTTTTGACAATATCTCATATTTGTCTCGAAAAAGTGTAAAAAGTTGGGTTAGTGCCTGTTTATTTAAAGTTAACAACTGTGTGATGGGGATCAAATGAAAGAGAGGGGAAATCGTTTATTACATTTGATGGATAGATATATAGGGATTCCTCTGATTTTTGCTCTGAAAGGGCTTAGAAGCAGAAGAAATCTCTCCCTTTCTCATGATATGAGGAAGATAGCCCTTTTAAAAAGTGCGGGGATCGGGGATCTTTGCCTTTTACTTGGAATTATTGCTGATCTAAAAAAATGGCGCCCTGAAACGACTATCACCCTATTTACCGGTCAATCCAATGCATGTATGGGAAAATTGATTTCGGGTATTCGTTTGGTCACCCTACCAATGACCCGCCCATTCAAAGCTTTAAAAATCATTCGGCGGGGTCGATTTGATCTTTTTATCGATTGCGATCCATGGCCACGCATTAATGCTCTTTTTTCCTTTTTTTCTCGATCCAGAATAAAAATTGGATTCAAAACCATAGGACAATATCGTCATTCTCTTTATGATCTTGCCATTCCTCATCAAATAGAATGTCACGAACTTAAAAATTACCAACGCTTGATAGAGGCTTTAGGATGTGACACTGGATCTCCCCCTCTACTTAAAAACGAGAATTTTATGTTGCCATCTTTAGAGTCAAAGAGGGTTGCTTCGCAGATTTTGACAGCGTGTAATGAAGAAAAAGGCCTAGCCTGTCCTTCTTTTTCGAGACAAACAGACGAAGAAATACAATTGAAAGCTCCCTCTAAAACATTAAGTAAATTAAAAAGAAAGCGCGTTATTTGTCACCTTTACTCCGGAGGAGTATTTGCTCATCTTAAAATGTGGGAAAAGAGCAATTGGAAACGATTAATCTTGTCCCTTCTAAATGAAGGTTTTGAAGTGATTCTCACCGGTGGAGATCGAGAGAAGAAAGCTCTCGATCTTTTTATTCGTGAGATGGAGAACAAGCATGTAAAAAGTATAGCGGGATGTCCTTTAGAGGAAACAGTAAAAATTTTAAAAAACTCTTTTTGTCTGATCAGTGTAGATACAGGAATCATGCACTTAGCGTCTATTTTGGGATGTCATGTTATCGCTCTTCATGGACCAACGTCGCCTTTGCACTGGGGGGGCGTCGGTCCTAATGTCATTGCAATTGTAGGTGATAGTAAAGGCTCTCCACTTTTACGTTTGGGATTTGAAAGAGTGGCTAAAAACAATCGATCGATGGAAACAATCACTGTGGATCAAGTGCTTGCTGCTGTCTTAAAAATCAAGCAAAAAGAAAAGCACATGCATAAAAAGCAAGAAGCGGAAGAGCCAACAAGAGCATCAGAATCACAAACAGAATCGGCGTGACTGCCTAAATCAGCCTTCGGTTGATCTATACCCATTCCACTTCAAGCCCGGGGCTTTGACACAGTCGAAATCCCAATTCTTGAAGTGGAATGGGTATAGGCAATAATGCCCTGCCAATTATTTTGGTTATTTTACAAGGTGTTTAAGTCGTTCATAAATTGTTGTCAGCGTTTCTTTATGTTTGGTGAGGATCGATTTTCCACCCGGGGCTTTTTCAATCTCTCCCATTCTTCCTACAAAATGTTGTATCAGATGAAGGGTGCTTTCAGGGTCGGTCATAAAAGTGAGCTCTTTTCCATCAATCCGCCGAATGCAGTTAACAAAAGCAAGCTTGTCTTTTTGAGAGACAGCATCAGAGGTAATGATATTGATAAAATCTCCCCTTTCATAAATCTCCTTAGCAAGTCGCGTGGGAATGGTAAAATGACGAACAACATCTTCTAAAACATCTTTTTGCTTCTCGTTGCCGAGATGCTCAGGGATCTGCCCTGTAAGTAAAATTTCAAAAAGAACATTGGCAAGTTCTTTATTTTGATTGCAACAATTTAGGATCACATTTTGGATTTCTCGAAACGTAGAACGTGAAACTTTAAGAGCAAAAATCCTTTTAAGATTTCCTTCAAACAACATAAGCGTTTTATCATCCATCACAACTTTTTCCTGCATCTTTCCCGTCATTATATTAGACCTTTTTTAAAATTCTGCTCCCTAATCTAAAAAATTTTAGCCATCTTTCGAAAAAGAAGATGTTAAACTTCTTTCTCTTCTCTCTTTCTCAATCTTTATAATAAAAGCAGCAACCTCCATTTCTCCACGGACCACATTATCACGCGTTCTAAGAGTGATCGTTTGCTTCTCAAGTTCTCGATCCCCCACAGTTAGCATATAGTTGACTTGTTCAAGCTGGGCATTTCTCACTTTTTTACTAACAGATTCGTGACTATCATCAATTTCCACATGGAACTTCAATGTTTCTAAATGTTCTGAGACTTTCTTTGCATACTCAACATGTCGATCAGCAACAGGTAGAAGTCTCACTTGACGAGGGCTCATCCAAAGGGGAAACTTGCCGGCAAAATGTTCAATTAAAACACCAAAGAAGCGCTCAATGGAGCCGTAAAGGGCCCTATGGATCATAATCGGTCTTGAACGAGATCCATCAACGGTTACATACTCAAGATCAAAGGCAATGGGAAGCGCCATATCAAGCTGGATCGTTCCGCATTGCCATGAGCGCCCGATAGCATCTTTAATATGAAGATCAATTTTAGGGCCATAGAAAGCTCCATCCCCTTCATTGATTATGTAGGGGCGCTCGGTTCGATCCAGGGCTCTTTTAAGGGCGGTCGTTGCCCTTTCCCATTCTTCGTCTGTTCCGATGGTCTCTTTTTCGGGACGAGTTGACAATTCCAGATGGTAATTGAGACCAAAGGTTGCATAAATTTCATCAGCGAGATTGATGACACGAAGAATCTCATCTTCCATTTGCTCAGGAGTAAAATAAATATGGGCATCATCTTGGTGAAAACTACGCACACGAAACAGACCGGAGAGCGCCCCTGAAGCTTCGTGTCTGTGAACATGCCCAATTTCGGCTACACGTAAGGGAAATTCTCGATAACTATGCATTTTGGTTTTGTAATAAAGCATTCCCCCGGGACAATTCATGGGTTTGATGGCAAAGGCTCTTTCTTCAATTTCCGATGTGTACATATTTTGTCGATAGTTTTGCCAGTGACCCGAGCGGATCCAAAGTTCTTTGCTGAGCATGACAGGAGTTTTAATCTCGACATAACCTGCTTTATCATGACATTCGCGCCAGTAGTCGAGCAAAGCATTCCAGATGATCATTCCCTTAGGGTGAATAAAAGGCATCCCCGGTCCTTCTTCTTTCAATGAAAAGAAATCAAGTTTTTGTCCTATCAGCCGATGATCTCGTTTTTTCGCTTCTTCCAAACAAACAAGAAAACTCTTGAGCCTCTGCCTGTCGGGAAAAGTGATGGCATAAATGCGAGTGAGCATCTCTCGGGTAGCGTCCCCTCTCCAGTAAGCTCCTGAGGTTTTGAGCACTTTAAGAGCTTTCACTTTTCCTAAATTTGGCATGTGGGGGCCGCGGCAAAGATCGACAAATTCTCCCTGTTGATAGGCGGTAATGGGTGCATCCTCTTCAAAGCCTTCAATTAATTCCCGCTTATACTTGTTATTTTCAAAAGCAACGAGCGCCTCCTTTTTGTTTCTTAAAACCTTCCGTTGTGTTTTGTAATTTTCTTTAATGATTGTCTGCATCTCTTTTTCAATCGCCTCAAAGTCCTCATCGGAGATATGAAGATCGGCAAAATCGTAGTAAAAACCTTGTTCAATGGGAGGTCCGATGGTTGGTTTGGCGTCAGGCCAAAGGCGTAAAACTGCTTGAGCTAAAATATGGGCGGACGAGTGCCAGTAAATGTATTTTCCCTCTTCATCATCAAAGTCTAAAAAATGGACTACATCACCCTCTTTGAGAGGGAAGGCAAAATCAACAAGTTCATCATTGATTTTAACTCCGATGGCCTGATGGGGAGCTATAAGACCCAATTTACATGCGAGATCGAGAGCGGAGCTGCCCGCTTCGATTTCGTGAACAATTCCCTTTTTAAGTTTGATATGAATCATTGTCGTCTTGAAAAAATTTAGGTTGATCTTACAGGACTCTCTTGGAAAAGAAAACAAAAAAAGGCATGATGCACTTGATCTTTTTGAAAAAGCGATGAAAAACACAATTTTAGTCACAGGGTCTTCGGGTTTTGTAGGAGCCCATTTTTGTCAAGGTCAAGAGGTCATTCGTTTTGAAACAGATTTGCTCGATCGACAAGCCACGTTGAATTTCTGCAAAGAAATCAGACCAACATGCGTGATTCACCTTGCTGGCCAAAGCTTTGTTCCAGACTCTCTGGACGATCCACGCAGAACCTACCAGATTAATTTTTGGGGAACTTATAATCTTTTAGAGGCTCTAAAACTCAGTGAATTTAAAGGACGTTTCCTTTACATTGGGTCATCACATGTCTATGGATCGGTCAAAAAACTCCCCATTCTGGAAGAAAGCTCCCTGTTGCCCAACACTCCGTATGGAGCAAGTAAAATGGCGGCTGAAGGGGTTTGTTGTCAATTTAGTCAAACTGGTCCTTTTGAAGTCATTATAGCTCGTCCTTTTAATCAGATTGGCCCAGGGCAGTCGAGTCGTTTTGCGATCTCTTCGTTTGCTAAGCAAGTGGTGGAGTATAAAAAAAAGAAGCGTTCTTCTCTTTCATTGGGAAATCTTGATGTGAAGCGTGATCTTACCGATGTTCGTGATGCTGTTGTTGCCTATAGACTTCTTCTTGAAAAGGGGAAAAATGGAGAGATTTATAATGTCTGCTCAGGGAGAGAGATTTCTTTAAAAGAAGTCCTGGATGCTTTGATTGTCAGGGCTGGGTTGAGCGAGGTTCCCATCGAGAAAAGTGAGAACATCTCTCGTCGAAGGGAGATAAAAAATTTTTATGGGAGTTATGAGAAACTTCAGTCTCAAACTAAATGGAAACCAAAAATCCCCTTAGAGCAAACCCTAAATGATCTGTATGAAGAATGGGAGGCGAAGATAATATGACAAAGAAGCGAGCTCTGATCACTGGGATCACCGGGCAGGATGGGGCCTATTTGACCAAATTTCTTTTGGAAAAGGGGTATGAGGTGCATGGACTGATCCGTCGATCTTCTTGTCACAATACATTTAGAATCGAACCTCTAATCAGTGCCGGACTTCAACTTCATATGGGAGACCTCACTGACTCTCCCTCGCTCTTTCGATTGATTTCGAAGTTGATGCCAGATGAGCTTTACAATTTGGGAGCTCAAAGTGATGTGGCGATCTCTTTCGAAGTTCCAGAGTTCACAGCTGACGTGAATGCTCTTGGTCCTTTGCGTTTGCTGGAAGCTGTGCGTCAACTCAACGATCAGCATCCTATCAAGTATTATCAGGCGTCAAGTTCTGAACTTTTTGGAAAAGTGCAGTCTGTTCCGCAGAATGAATCAACTCCTTTCTATCCCCGTTCTCCTTACGGCGTGGCCAAGCTCTATGCTTATTGGATCACAGTCAATTATCGGGAAAGTTATAATCTTTTTGCTTGTAATGGGATTTTATTCAATCACGAATCTCCTTTGCGTGGAGAAAATTTTGTGACTCGCAAGATTACTCGAACGCTTGCCTTGATTGCAGCGGGTAAGAGAGACAAACTCTACTTAGGAAATCTTGACGCAAAAAGAGATTGGGGACATGCGAGCGACTATATTGAGATGCAATGGATGATTTTGCAGCAGGACAAACCCCAAGATTTTGTGATCGCTACGGGGAGACAATATTCGGTGCGTGATTGCATTGTGGCGGCTGCAAAAGAAATGGGGCTCACTCTGCGTTTTGAAGGAACGGGTCTGGATGAAAAAGGGTACATTGCATCCATCTCAAATGATTATTCTCGTCTTCATGAGGGACAGGAAATTGTGGCCATCGATCCCAAGTTCTATCGTCCGGCAGAGGTCGATACACTATTAGGTGATCCTACTTTGGCTAAAAAAGTTCTCGGATGGACACCCAAAATTTCTTTTGAAGAGCTCATCGGAGAGATGATGCGAGAAGATCTCTCCTTAGTCTTGAATGAAGAGACAATTTGTTATCGATGAAACATCTTTGCATTGATGCCCGACTTTACCATGCCACAGGAATTGGCACTTATCTGAAAGTTTTAATCAAAGGGCTTAAAGATCACTTCGATCTCACGATCTTGTGCAGAAAGGAAGAGAAATCTCACTTTGATGGAATCCGAACAATTTCCCTCGAAAGTTCTATATTTTCTGTTGCTGAACAGTTTGAGCTTAAACAAAAAGTCCCTTGCTGTGATATTTTTTTTACTCCTCATTTTAATGTCCCACTGCTTCCCATTCGTGCCAAAAAGCGGGTGACGACGCTTTGTGATGCTTACCATCTGGATTATTTTCACACCCTTTCGATTTTCAAAAAGGGGTACTCCTTTCTTTTTTACAATGCTGCTTGTTTTCTCTCTGATCAGGTGATCACTATCTCACATTTTTCGAAAGAGCGTCTTATTTCTAAGTGTCGGATCAAACCGAAAAATTTAAAAATTATCTATCCTGGAATAGATCTTGGTCGTTTTGAAAAAAAGCTTCTTCCGGTACGGAAAAAGTATTCACTTCCGAAAAGGTTTTTTTTGTCAGTAGGAAATTTTAAACCCCACAAAAACTTAAAAAAGCTCATTGAAGGATATGCTCTTTTTGCAAAACAAGAAAAGGATCCGCCTCATCTCGTTCTTGTGGGTAAAAATGAGGGAAGCCATGCTTTTTATTTAAAAAAAAGAATTGTTCAAGATCCTGATTTAAGAGATCGAATTCATTTTACCGGCTATGTGCCTGATGAGGAAATTCCTTCTCTTTATTCTGAAAGTCAGCTTTTTATATACCCCTCTCTTTATGAAGGTTTTGGCATTCCCCCTCTTGAGGCAATGGGAGCGAGGGTTCCCGCGCTTTGCTCAACTGCTGGGAGTATTCCAGAGGTTTGTCAAGAAGCAGTTGTCTATTTTGATCCATACAATTCTCATGAGATGGCAACAAAAATGAAAGAAATCATGGAAAATTCTACTCTTCGTAGCAAGCTAGTTGAAAAAGGAGCCTCACATGTGAGACATTTCTCGTCTAAACAGTGTGTTTTGGCTCACATTGAGTTATTTACTCACATTACGCAAAAAATGTCGAAACAGGCTGGCTACAGAGCACAATCTACTTCGTATCGATCGTCGCCCAACTAACAGGTAGAGTTGAGCTTCCCCTCGATACTTGTATCTTGTCCTCTTCGCTCATCCTCTTTCTGACATTTTTTGCGTAATATGAGTTATTTAATCAAAAGGTAAGATACATGAAGGCTCTTATATTAGCAGGTGGAAGCGGGACAAGGTTATGGCCTCTGTCGCGGAGTGATTACCCCAAACAGTTTTTAAAACTGGATGGAAAAGAATCTTTTCTTCAAAAAACAGTGAAACGGAATCTTCGGCTGGTTGATTCAAAGGATCTTTATATCATCACGGGAAGTGGATATTATCTTGATGTTGCGGGTCAAATTAAAGAGATTGATTCCTCTTTAATTGATAATATCATCCTGGAACCCGAAAAAAAAAATACGGCCCCGGCGATTGCTTTGGCAGCGCGCTTTATCCTAGAGAAGGGAGGGGATGACCTACTTTTTATCTCTCCTGCCGATCACTTGATTTCTCCTCTTGAACAATTTGTCCAGGTAGTGGAGGCTGCAAAACAGATAGCGGCTGAAGGGACTCTCGTCACTTTTGGAGTCCGTCCCCATGCACCTGAAACAGGGTATGGTTATATCCATGTAGCAGAAACTCCAAAGGAATTGAAAGGAACCCCTGTGATTCAATTCATTGAGAAACCTTCCAAAGAAAGTGCCATGGCCTACTTAGAAGAAGGAAGCTACTTTTGGAATGCAGGGATGTTCCTCTTTTCAATGCGTCTCTTTTTTGAAGAACTCAAAATCCATGCAAAAGAGATCAACAAAGTGGCAGAAGGGACATTTGAGGCAATTGTGCATCGTTTTCATCAGATGCCGGATATTTCTATCGATTACGCAATGATGGAAAAATCAAAAAAAGTGCGTATGATCTCCCTCGACCTCAATTGGTCCGATGTAGGATCATGGGACAATGTTTACGATATGCTTCCTAAGGATGGTGCTGGAAATGCCACTTTAGGGGAGGTAGAGGTCTTTGAAACGAGAAATTCTCTTATTCTGGGGACCAGCAAGCGTTTGATTGCTACCATTGGAGTAGAGAACCTTTTGGTCATTGAAACAGGGGATGTGATCCTCATTAGTAAAAAAGAAGAGTCGCAAAATGTAAAAACTGTTGTTGCAGCTCTGACAAAACAAGGACGGCGAGAAGTGGATGAACATATCACAACTCACCGTCCCTGGGGCTCCTTCACAATCCTTGGTGAAGGAAATCGTTACAAAATGAAAAAGATTGTGGTCTTTCCCCTTCACAAACTCTCTCTCCAAATGCATTATCACAGGAGTGAACATTGGGTGGTTGTTACCGGAACAGCTTGTGTGACTATTGGAGAAAAAGTGAGAACTGTTCATGAAGGAGAAAGTATCTTTGTCCCAAAGTCAGCTATTCATCGTGTGGAAAATCCCGGTAAGGTTCCCTTGGAAATTATCGAGGTGCAGGTGGGAGAATATCTGGGGGAAGATGACATTGTTCGTCTCGATGATGCCTATGGGAGAACTGAGGAGGTTATAGCAGCGCATTGAGTAAATAAGCAAGCCGATACCCCGCTTTTGCTACACAGATAGCCGCCGCTTCTTGTCCCTTTCTCTCATAATCTGGCGGCACTTTCTGGTAGGGTTTAATTCCCATATAAGCAATTTTTTCCCCCACTTCATAAGCTTCCTGTTGCCAAGAGGAGAAATTGATTTTTTGATCCATTTGAAATTGTTCCTCAGGAAAGTAAAAAATGACTGCTTTTGCTATCTCATCAATCTGTTTTAATCCCTGTCCAGATAAGGGACGCTCTACGTGGTTGACTCCCAATCCGCAGATCGCATCCCAGTAAGAATGAAGGGAATTTTTCTGATGTCCCCACTCAATAATAAAATCTTTACCAGATCGATCTCCTTCCGGAAATTCACGATTGTATAGGGAGATGCAGGTGAAAGGTTGGTGAATGTCTCCTATAAGATGGATTAAAAATCTTAGCATGAGAGCTTTGGCCCAGTCGCTCGCCTGAGGGTTCTTCAAAGTTTTGACACACTCCTGCAACGCGAAGACAATATCTCTATTTTTAAGGAGAGCCAACATGGTATCTCTTTTGTCAGGACTTAACAACCCTTCAGGGTCGTAAGGAAGGGGAGAAGCATGCCACGAGCGAAAGGCTTGCAGGCCTTCTTTTGTGATATCGTCTGCCCAACAGGCGGCAGAGATAAAAAATGAGGAGCGTTGAGCCATTTCTGGTATGAGAGAGATTAGATGGTCGACTTTTTCTTTTATATGAGGTTTTAGACGATCATAAGCGATTTTGGCAACCACCATATGACCCAGATCCCACCATCCAAAAAGCGGTGTTCCGCAAAGTAAAATTAACATAAAGAAACAGCATTTTGCTTTCATTTTGTCCTCCACAAGGTAATGTGAAGAAATCATAAAACAATTTACTATGTAAGTAAATAATTATCTACAATGGTTGTGAGATTGCCTTCCACTCACCCTACGTAAAAAATCTATTTACGAGAGACAAAATGGAAACGAAATAAGAAGAACGCGATGCAGGGCAATTTCTAATAATGTATAGAAATAGTTTTAAATAAGACGAAAATTATTGCCTGGATCAACCGAAAGCTGATTTAGGCAACAACGCCATTCGTAATGATGCTTGCATAAAAAGTGTTTTTTAAGCGATAGATGAGATGTTGACCTGAGCTTTGGGTTTTACTTCCTCATCTTCAGGAAGTAAAACCCAAAGCTCAGGTTGTTAAGCTATCTGGATAAGGATGAATAATAAGGGAGAGAAAAAGCTCTGTTGGAACTGCGATGGGTACGTGGGAGCTCAGCTGCAAGCTTGTCCCTATTGTGGCGTTAATTTAGGGCACGAGGCTTCCGGGGATCCATCTTCAAACACTCCTTTTGATTCTCCTTGGGATAGAGAATCCCAAGCCTCGCAGAAACATCATTCTCTTTTTTCTTCTCCTTTTTCCGTGAGTGATCAAGAGTGGAACGAATCTTTAAAGAAAAAAGAAGTGGAAGAGGAAGAAGGAGGGACAACCCGTCGTGAAATGATCGCTCTTTTGCTCCTTTTGCCTGGGGTGGTGTTTTTTCTTTTTGCACTAGCCCTTCTTCTTTTTTCTCAAGATGGTATCTTGACTTTGCAATGGAAACAAAGCTTTGTGTATATTTATTTTTTAGGATCTCTTCCATTACTCTATCTTGGTTGGCGTGCTTTTAAGTAACTTGAGTTAATGCATTTTATGCAAAAAATCTGCTCACGAGAGGCAGAAAAGCCCAAGTTATTGATCAAAAACCTGGGCTTTTTTTGCACGTATTGGGTTTATGGCGAATCGTAGGCAACACACCTAGCATTTTCGCAGATGTACTTCGTGTTGACTGGACGATGGCATCCTAAACAACGAAACTCCCCAGCGTAGGCATAAATCCCCCCCTGGTCAACATGTAATCCATCAACTTCTAGAAGATGGTCATCAAGAAAAACAAAAATTCCCTCCTCAGATAGCTCAATTTCCTCTGGGTTGAGGTAAACTTTTCCTGGGATTGGCCATGCAGGAATTGTGGCTTCTGAGTCCAGCGAAAGCATAGTAGGGATATTAATCGGAAGGGGAATCGATCCAATTGTCGCTTGAGGAAGATGAGTTGGAATGGGAATTGAGGCGCTACATCCATTAAAAGCCGGGGTGTTCACTGGCAGGGGGATGGAACTTTCGTAGAAAGTAGCTGCTTGCTCCGAGCCATACAAATTTTGACAAAATACACTCACTGCAAAAAGACAATTCAAAGTTGCAAGAGAAAGATTTTTTAACATAATCGCTCCTTAGTTTCGTCGGGCCGGATAACACTCCAACCTCTTTTATTTTTGTTAATCAGAACTTAAAAACCGCTTAACGAAAGTTAAGGTAAAGAAAATCTTTGTTTATTGGAATAGTAAGAAAAATTTTAATTTAAAAAATTGGCAGACGAAACCAAGAACCTGAGTTTTTAGCTCTCCTCGGGCTGAAGAAGGCCGCAACATCTTTTGTATTTTTTGCCACTATTACAGGGACACGGATCGTTGCGCCCTGTTTTTGGAGCCGCAACAATAGGAGTATTTTTGTCATCTCGCGGGAGGGCATCGAAAACGGAGGGCTCATGATCATTGAAAATCATTCGATCTGTTTCCAGATTAATTTGTGTGAGCATTTCATCCAAAATTCTTTGATCTTGTCTACGAACTTCAATTCTAAAAAGAGTGCGGGCAGCCTCGAGATGAAGTCTTTTGGAGAGTTCATGAAAAAGCCTAAAAGCTTCATGTTTAAATTCAAGTAAAGGATCCTTTTGGGCCACTGCACGAAGATTGACTTCAGAACGAAGATAATCCATCGTTAAAAGATGATCTTGCCAAAGTTCATCGATTTTCTGGATCATAATCGAGCGAATAGCGTCCTGTTTGAGTCTTTCTGTATCAATGTTTGGGTCATCAGCTTTAATTCGGGAGGTTAAAACATAGAGTTTTTGTTCAAATGCTTCTTCAATTTTTCGAAATGATTTATCGATGATTTCTTCTATTTGAGCATGGTCATCATCAAAAGCATCCTCTTTAATTAAAATAGGAAAATGGGTCATCAGCCACTCGCGGTATCCATTTGGATTCCATCCACCCGTCTGGGAGCGATTGATCAAGAAGTCGTGAGCCCCTATTTCGCATACATGGAAAAGAAGATCTTTGGCTGTGGGAATGAGATTTTTACTGTGAAGGATTTCGTTTCTAAAACCATAAATCTCTTGCCGTTGTTTATTCATCACATCGTCATATTCCAGAGTGTATTTACGTACGGTATAATTGCGCCCTTCCACCCTTTTTTGGGCTGTTTCAATGGAACGATTGAGAATTCCTGCTGAGATTGCTTCTCCTTCAGGGGGACGGAACCGTTTAAGCATTGCAGTGATACGGGGAGAGGCAAATAGCCTGAGTAATTCGTCTTCAAAAGAGATGAAAAATTTTGAAGATCCTGGATCTCCAAGGCGAGCAGAGCGTCCTCTAAGTTGTCGATCGATACGACGGGATTGGTGACGGGTGGTTCCAATCACATGGAGCCCTCCTATTTTAGCAACTTCTTCTCCAAGTTTAATATCTGTTCCGCGGCCCGCCATATTGGTTGAAACGGTGACAGCCCCTCGTTTGCCAGCTTTGGCAATGATTTCGGCTTCTTGCCTGTGATGCTTGGCATTGAGAACTGTATGGTCAATGCGATTTTGTCGTAAAATTCGAGACAGTTTCTCTGAGACTTCGACTGATTCGGTCCCCAGAAGAATGGGGCGCCCTTGCTGATGAACCTCTTGGATTTCTTTGACAAGAGCATGATATTTTTCTCTTTCAGTCATATAAACTTCATCATTCGCATCGGTTCTAATGCACGGTTTGTAGGTAGGAATCTGAAGAACCTCAAGTTTGTAAATTTCCTTAAATTCATTTGCTTCGGTAATTGCTGTTCCTGTCATGCCGGCGAGCTTGTCATAGAGGCGAAAGTAGTTCTGGAGGGTAATCGTAGCGTAGGTTTGGGTCTCTTTTTGGATGGCCACATTCTCTTTGGCTTCAATCGCTTGGTGAAGTCCATCCGAAAAACGACGTCCTGGTTGAGGACGCCCCGTATTTTCGTCGATAATCACTATTTTATCATCGACAATGATGTAATCGACATCTTTTTCCATTAAGAGATGAGCTCTGAGAAGTTGTCGAATATTGTGAGAACGTTCTTTTCTTTGAGCGTCTTCTTCGGAAAGAGTTACTTTTTTTTCAATTTTTTCCTCCTCTGATAAACGCGCATTTTGGTCGATAAGGGCAAATTCATATCCTAAATCGAGCATCACGAAATCTTGAGGAGAGCCTCCTGAATATTCGCTCCATTTTTTGATTCCACGATCAGTGAGTTCAAACTCGTTTCCTTTTTCGTCGATTGTCATATACAACTCGGAAAGAGCTTTAGCCTTTTCTTGTTTATTTTGATCAGAGGTGTAAAACAAATCCCATTTGTCAATTTCGGAACGTAGATCGGGATTTTCACGGGCCCGACGAAGGGCTTTGTTATGAGGTGTTCCTTTGGACACGATCCACAATTTGTGACAGCCTTCTTTAATTTGAGCCGTTTCCTCTTTGCTAAGAGAACTGAGCTCTTTGTCTGATTGGGCAAAGCGATCAAGAAATTTCCACCCTTCACTGGCCACTCTATTGCATAGGTCCCGCTGTTGTTTAACGAGAGAGGACACCTCCCCTTTAAGTTCTCCATACATTTGCCTGCTTTGAGGAGTAGGTCCAGAAATAATTAAGGGAGTGCGCGCTTCATCGATTAAAATCGAATCGATTTCATCAACAATAGCAAAGAAAAAGCCCCGCTGAACTTGATCTTCCTTTGTTACACTCATCGAATTATCTCGTAAGTAATCAAAACCAAATTCCGAAGCTGTTCCATAAACAACATCACATTGATAGATCGAGCGACGCTGATGTCCCGGAGTTTCATTAGTGAGAACTCCAGTTGTGAGACCAAGCCAACGAAGAATCGATCCCACCCAACTACAGTCCCGGCCCGCAAGGTAATCATTAACGGTCACAAGATGAACGGGTTTTCCGCTAAGGGCATTTAAATAGAGAGGCATGGTGGCTGTGAGAGTTTTTCCCTCACCCGTTTGCATTTCAGCAATTGTCCCCTCTTGCATTGCAACGGCTCCTAAAATTTGAACATCATAAGGGATCATATCCCACTTTTGGTCGTAACCAGAAACATGAACCTCTTGTCCAACCATTCTGCGGCATACCTGCTTGATCACACCGTAGGCTTCAGGAAGAAGGACGGTTAAACTCTCTCCCTCTTGGTACCGTTTCTTAAACTCTTCTGTTTTCCCTCTCAGTTCTTCATCTGAAAGAGGGGAAAAATGTTCATCCCATTCATTGACTTTGGATACGATGTTTGCATATTGCTTAAGCCTTCTTTCTTGAGAGGAGCCAAATATTTTTTTTAAAATACCAAACATGAAGGTAGATTCCTTTTATATTAACCCAAGAATTATACACACTTTTTTGCTTTTAGGCAACCAGCCCACGTTTAATCTGGGTGTCGGAGAGCGGATTTTTTCCTCTCAAGACCCGCATGGCAATTTGTCGACGGGCCCGCTCTTGCTGATCATCAATTGATGTAAATAAATAATGTTGAATTTCATAGGCCTTTTCATAGTTTCCCATTCGCGCAATGCAAGCACTTAAGATTTCCCACGAGATGGGATCGGGGAGGAGTTTTAGTCCTTTATGCGCGAAGGCAATTCCCTCATCGGGTGTGAGTTGATGACTATGTCCACTACCAAATATCCAGGCTAAAGTTCTGTATCCGTGGGGGTGATGAGGAAAGAGTCGAATCATTTGAAGATAGACCTCCTCAGCTTCCTCCCATCTTTGCAAACATTCGAGACTATATCCAAAGTAAGAAAGATAGAGGGGGGTAGGCGGGTGTTTCTCTAGAATTTGTGAAAAACAATCCCGCGCTAATTCAAATTTTTGAAGATGGAGGGCGGAAATACCAGCTTGTTTTAATATCGAAAGGTCACCGCTCGTCCAAACGGGCGTTGATTGATAGAGAGCGAGAGCTTTATTGTAGAAATTTTTTTCTTCCATACACGCTCCTAATCCAAGCGTTGCCGCAATATCACTTCTATCTCGCATTAAAATCTTTTGAAAAACTGCTTCAGCTTCTTTTAATTGCCCCGTTTGATGATAAGCATTTCCAAGCGCTAAGAGAATATGATGTCTTTTACCTCCCCGTCCAAGCGCATGCACATAAAGAGGGATTGCTTCTTGATTTGCTCCCATTGCAACAAGAGTATCTGCAGCCAGCGTTAACACAAATCCATTTCTTGTACGTTCAAGAAAGGGGGAAAGAATCATCCAGGCATCCTCAAAATGATCAGTATAATAAAGAGCTGTTGCCAAAGCAAGATGGTCTTCTTCTGAACGGATGAGGGGAGTTGCTCTTACAATTTTTTGTAGAGATTCTTCCCACTTTTTTAAACGGAGGAGAATTTGTCCTTCTTCCAGTAGAAATGATAGATCGTTCGGATACTTTCTTGCTCCAAAGGCAATCCAGCGTAGTGCCTCTTCAACACGATTTGTTCCTCGGAGAACTTGTGAATAAAGAAGCCAAAGATCAGGGCTTCTTTCTCCGTTTTCGTAAAGAAGAAGAAGAATTTTTTCGGCTTCTTCCCAAGCTTCCTTGTTGAGCAGTTTTTTTGCTTTACTTAGAAGACGGAAACGAGATTTTTTATGCATTTGACCGTATTTGGCCCAGTCGCGGAGTCTCAAAAAAGCGACTAGCAGTAGGAAGATAAGTACAATGGATACAAGCACACTCAAGGCAATACCAAACTAGTATTAAAAAAACACTAATTATTCTGCAGAGAATTGCCGATGGACACCCTTCCAAGTGGCTCGCCTAATTTACAGTAGGTTTCAAGATGTTGATGGGAATTCTTCAATAAATCGTCAGAAAATTCAATAGAACCTTTTGGAAAAAGAATTAAAATGGAGGATCCACCAAATGAGAAATATCCTTTCTCCTCTCCTTTTAATGTTCGTTTAGAGGGTGTATAGGTTTGATGAATGGTTCCTACATTAGTGGCGCCTACTTCTATGAAAAGAACTTTTCCAAAGGGCGTTTGATCGAGTTCAGTGATTTGCCTTTTATTTTCTGTAAAAATATGGATGTTTTTTAAAAGCGCTATGGGATTGACAGAAAAAAGAACGCCACGAATCGATTTTGGTCGTCCTGGCAAACAAGAAACTGGAAAGAAAAAACGGTGGTAGTCGGTCGGGCAAAGTCTTGCAATCACAAGTCCCCCCTGAGCATATTCTCTTGCTAATGTTTCTGATCCAAGGAGTTTCACAAGGGAAAAACGCTTGCCCTTAACGCAAATGCCATCACACTGTTCCAAATTCGAATAAACCAGATACCGTCCATCAGCAGGAATGATAGCAGTTTCATCTCCAGCAATAATGGGCCGAGCATCAGATTTGAGCTTTCGACAAAAAAAATCGTTAAATGAAGTAAAAGAGGAGGGAGAATGTAAAAATTCAATTGTATTAATCTCATATTTTTCGATAAAGGGAAGGATTTTTTGGCGAGTCCACCCTCGTTTTTGCCACCAACCGTAAAATTTAGAGCACCAACTCATTCTAGTTGTCAAAAAAAGACACACTCGATTGAACAAACCATTTCCATACAAAAATTTTAAGGGAGCTTCTCCGTAGATTTGCTCGATTTTTTCTTGGCCACTTTTTCTGTCGATATATTTAACGGTCATTTGCCTAATCCATTTTTACGCCCCACGGAAGAATAAAAAGAAAGTTCTTCCAAAAACTCTTTGGAAAAAAGATGCGTCATTTTAGATTCTTCTAGTTGATTGGAGATTTGAAGAGCCATTTTGACAAGATTTGTGGCTTTTCGGCTATTAGTGGTATCATCAAAAAAAAGTTCACGGACGGCTCGATATCTTAGGATGGATTGTAGAAGCGTATGTTGCTCATTTAAACTTTTTTGGGTCGCCTCAATGAGCTGTTTCAAAACGACAATCTCGTCCTGATCGTGGATGGTAAGAGAAGGTTCATTCCCGAATAGAGGGAAGAGTGCAATTAAAGCTAAAATAAAGATGCATTTTTTCATTTAAACATTTATACTTCTTTAGTTTCTAAGAACTTGTTTAAAGTCACGTGTGTCAAGATTCTCAACAACTCTTAGAGAATAGTTGCAAAAATTATTTCTGTCAAAATGAGCCACTTTGTTTATACCCCTTTCGATTTAGAGGACACCATTGCAGCCATTGCTACCCCGCCTGGCGAGGGGGGGGTGGCGATTGTGCGTCTTTCTGGGAAAAGGGCAAGGGAGATCGCCAACACTCTATTTTCTGGAAATGTTTTGAATTATTCTACTCATACGGTCCATTTGGGTTGGGTTCTTGATGTTCAAGGTCATCGAATTGACGAAGCCCTCCTTCTCGTCATGCTGGGAAAAAAGTCCTTTACAGGAGAAGACACGATTGAGTTTCAATGTCATGGTGGATTTTATGCTTCAAAAAAAATCTTGGAAGCTTTGATAGAAGCAGGGGCTAGGTTAGCTAAACCGGGAGAATTCGCGCTGAGGGCTTTTCTTGCAGGGAAAATTGACCTTTCTCAGGCTGAGGCAATTGGGCAGCTCATAGGCGCTAAAAATGAACATGCTTTTTCTGCAGCGTCCTCACAACTCGCTGGCAATTTATCAATAAAAATCACAAGTTTTCAGCAAAATCTGACTAAAATAGGGGCAATTTTAGAAGCGTGGGTCGATTTTCCTGAAGAGGGGTTGGAATTTGCTACTCTTGAGACATTATTAGAGGAAATCTATCCAATCTGTGGTGCGGTAAAGGAGCTTATTGCCACGTTTGAAAATGGGAGAAAAATCTCTTGCGGAATTTCATGTGCTCTTATTGGTCCCCCAAATGTAGGCAAATCTTCTTTAATGAACCGTCTTTTGGGCAAAGAGCGGGCTATTGTCGCTTCCATACCCGGTACGACTCGCGATTTTCTTGAGGAAGATCTCATGTTGGGGGGGGTAAACTTCCGTCTCATTGATACAGCCGGCATTCGTTCTGGGAGTGATGAGGTGGAGAGAGAGGGAATTTTTCGAGCCAAACAAGCCTTAAAAGAGGCTGATCTTGTTCTTCTTGTGCTGGATGCGTCAGATCCACCTGAAAAAGAGTTTATAGAAAATCTTCCTTGCGAGAGAACCCTCCTCATATGGAATAAAATTGATCTTGCCAAACCTCCGATGCTCTCATCTTCTTTTGCTAAAGTTGTTGAGATCTCTGCCAAAGAAGGATGGGGGATTAAAACACTAGAAAATGCAATTTATGATTTTGTATGGAAGGGAAGCCTTCCGACTAAAGAAGAGGTGGTCATCACACAATTGCGTCATAAAGAGGCTCTTGTGGAGGTCCAAACAGCTTTATCAGAAGTCATTAGAGGTTTAGAAGAGAAAATTTCGCCCGAGCTTGTGGCTTTAGAGATGAGAACATGTTTAAAGAGTTTGGGTAAAATAATGGGCACAGATGTAACGGAAGGTCTGTTAAATTCTATTTTTTCTCAATTCTGTATTGGAAAATAAAGTCATGAAAAAACGAGATAAAGTCGATTTGATCATCAATATTCTCGAAACACTATTTCCTAACCCTTCTATTCCTCTCTATCACAAAGATTCTTATACTCTCCTTATCGCCGTTCTTCTCTCTGCTAGAACCACTGATAAGCAAGTCAACAAAGTGACGCCTATTCTGTTTCAGATCGCTGATACCCCTTCCAAAATGGCCAGACAATCACCCGCTGCAATTCAAAAAGTCATTAAAACCTGTGGACTTGCTCCCCAAAAGGCCAAACAAATCGTGGCCCTCTCTAAGAGATTACTGAAAGATTTTGAGGGAGAAGTTCCTCAAACTTTTTCGGCTTTAGAATCTCTTCCTGGAGTGGGGCACAAAACGGCCTCCGTTGTGATGGCGCAGGCCTTTTCTCTTCCTGCTTTTCCCGTTGATACCCATATTTACCGATGTGCTAAAAGATGGAAACTGTCTTCAGGCAAAAACGTAGCTGAGATTGAGAAAGATTTGAAAAAAATCTTTCCAAAAGAAAAATGGATTTCCCTTCATCTGCAAATGATCTATTTTGCCAGGAAATTTTGCCCTGCTCTGGGACATAGAAAAGACGAATGTCCCATTTGCTCCTTGCTATAATCGACTCAATGAGTTACACTCTTTCCATGGCAAATAGCGATTTATTCATTGCTCTTGTGGCTTTCGTGACTATTCCTTCTTATATTGTGCCCGCTTGGAGGGCATAATATCTAATTTTTTATATCGTCATTTTTTCAAAACCAGACTCACTAAAACGAAGGAATAAAGGTTATACTATGTCAACAACAAAAAAAAGAAATACGAGCATTTGGGGAATCGGTCTTGCAATGTTCGCCATGTTTTTCGGTGCGGGAAATATCGTTTTTCCACTTGCTTTAGGGCAGATGACTCAAGATAAAAATTTTTATGCAATTCTAGGATTGATGATCACAGCTGTGTTTATCCCTTTGACAGGATTGATTGCGATGATGCTCTATGATGGAAATTATCAAAATTTCTTTGCACGTATCGGTCGAATCCCCGGTTATTGTGTGATGGTTCTTATACTAGCCTTGATCGGTCCGTTTGGAGGAATTCCTCGCTGTATCACCATTTCCTATTCTACGCTTTCGGCTTTTGGTTTTGATCAGCTTCCAGGAATGAACCTTTTTCTTTTTAGCCTCGGATCTGTCATCTTAATCTATTTTTTTGCAATCAAGAGAAATAAAATTGTTTCTTTAATTGGCTATATTTTAACTCCCATCTTGCTTCTTTCTCTTTTACTCATTGTTGTTAAGGGGGCCTTTTTGATGCCAAAACCCTCGAGCGGAATGGAAGGAAAATGGCTCCCTTTCTCGGTTGGTTTGCTAGGCGGCTATAACACGATGGATCTTTTAGCAGGATTTTTCTTTTCATCGGTTATTTTAGTTTCTCTGAAGAGTAGTGGGGAACACGACAAGTGCAAAGAAAACCATCAACTTCTTTTCGCAGCAACTCTAGGAAGCTTGATTGCAGGAGCCATGTTGGCACTAGTTTATATTTGTTTTTCTTATCTTGCAGCTGGATTTAGTCCTAATTTAAATGGTACGCCTGGTCACGAAATGCTCGGCACTCTCTCGCTTCAACTCCTTGGCCCCTATGCTGGATTAGTTTCTGGAGTTGCGGTCTCTTTTGCTTGTTTAACAACAGAAATTGCCCTGACCACCGTATTTGCAGAGTTTTTAAGAAAGAGTGTTTTACACGGAAAAATTTCTTATAGAGCAGCTCTCTTGCTAACAGTTGCAATTGCTTTTGGAATCTCTACTCTCCATTTTGAAGGAATTTCAAGCTTTTTAGTCCCTCTTTTGCAAATCTGCTATCCCGCTTTGATCGTTCTTGCCTTATTAAATCTGATACATAAGCTCTATGATTTTAAACCTGTAAAGTTTCCTGTGTATCTCACGTTTGGGGTCACAGTTGCGTGCTATTTTCTCCTCTAGCTAGATATCTCGTGGCGAGTATAGTGAGGGGAATATGGACAAGAGGTCTAGTTTTGTTGAGCCTTTCAAGGAGATTGCCCAAGAGTATATCGTCTCTCACTTAATCGGGCAGATCAATTTTGTGGGCTCGACTTATCAGATAGAGGTCTTTGATCGAGATTCTCGTGAAACGGTCTGGCCTTTTCTTAAGTTTGCAGGTGACGGTTCTTTACAAGATGCTTTTTGCTCGTGTGAAAAAGGGGATCAACAAGGAAGATGTGAGCATCTTGCAGCTTCCTTGCTCCGTATTTTTATGGGACATGCTCTTCCCCTACATCTTAGATTTGAGTCATCCTTTTGGAATGGTTTGTGTCGCCTCTTCTCTGATCATCTGGGTTCAGTTGAACTCAAAGAGAGGAAGGAAGGAGAGTTTTATGTTCACGATATAGAAAGTGCGCGTTTTTTTAAAATCGTTACATTACAAAAAAAAATTACCGAAAGACTTCGTCAGATTTTTTTTGAAAGAAGGAAAGAGACTGAAGAAAACTCTCTTAAATTCTCCGATCTTTCTTTAAGAGAAATCAAGCGGTGGAAGGAAGGGCGTCCTTCCTCCCATTTGCGTTACCTCCTTTCCTGTTGGTTCGATCTGGCCACCTGGCAGATGGCTATGCAGGATGAGGGATTTCCTTATACTCTCTCGTTTGGTGAAGTGAATCATTTTCCATGTGAAATCACCATCAAATGGGAAGCATTTCAGATGACGGCAATGGTCGAAAAAGAAGATCTGCCTGTATTGATCCCCACCCTCGCAAGTATAGACGCTCCTTTGAAAATTCTCAGCATGAGTGATCAGGCATTGCAAGGAATTTTCTATGACAGAAAAAAAAGAGAATTTGTGATTGAAAAAGGAGAGGCAGTCTCCTTGGAAAAGAGAAGGGGGGTCAAACTTGATGGGTGGTACTACCTCAAACAAGAGGGGTTTTATCAAGAAGAGGGAAAGGGAATCTTGGCGCAATCGACGATCAAAGAAGAAGAGATTGCAGATGCTCTGGGTAAGTACAAAAAGTACTTTGATGCTTATTTGAAAGATGAAACTCTTCACGATGGCATCTATCATCTTCAGTATTATCTTTATTTTGATAAGGAATGGAACTGGCACTTTGAGGGGTATTTATTTGAACGGGGGGATTTATCAAAAGAAGATGCCGTTTTTTTTGGAGCATGGGCCTACCTCCCAGATCAAGGATTTTATCAAATTGGATTCTCCCTTTTTGAGTCTTCTACTGCCACCGTTGACAATTACAATGTTTCGGCTTTCATTGATGAATATCGAATGTGGCTTGAAGATCAGAGGGGATTTAAAGTCCATTTAGCAGGGCTTGAAACTCAGATGTGCTACACTGTAGATGAGAATGGAACTCTTGAGTTTAAGACCTCTCTCACAGAGGGAGAGGGGAGCGTTGATAGTCGGGATTTTGGAGAATGGATCTATACTACGGGGGAGGGTTTTTTTTCAAAGAATCATTCTCGGCTAGGCTTAACCATCCGTCCGGGACTTTTAATCAGACAGCCTGAGGTTTCTGATTTTATCAAAACTCACCGAGATGAACTTGAAACAATCTCTCACTTTTTTTCTTCCTCCGATCCTTTGAAAAAACGAGGGCTCGCTCTGAGCGTTGTAAATGAACATGAAATTTCGATCACTCCTCACCACGAGCTTTATTCACATCTCCTCTCCTTTTCCGTGAAATTTTTTCAAGATTTTGTTTACCTCGATGGAGGGGGATTTGCCGAACTCCCTCTATCTCAAAGGCTGCCTGAAAAATACCAATACCCTCTTTTGCTTAAAGGTGAGCAATTAAGTTTTTTTTTGCGCTTTGAATTGAAGACGATTGAGCCTCATATCATTTCATGTGATACACGCCTTAAAAGACCGCACGTTTTTGAGCTTGAGATCATGCATTTAACACGAAATCCAGAAGGGGGATTAAGAGCAAAACTTTTTCTTAGAACTGAATATGGAACTATTAGTATCACCAATTTAAAAAACGCAGTTAACAACAAAAAACGATTTCTTTTCACAGATGCTGGACTTATCGACCTTGATCATGAGGAACTTTCTTGGTTGAAAAGTACGCGAGCGGAATTTGATCTAACAACAGAGATCGTCAATCTCTCCACTATGGAGTTTTTACGCCTTGATGCGGCTTTTGGTTTTTTAGCTCCTGAAACAACGGCCCCGGAAGGGGGATTAACAAGAAGATTGCTAAATGAGTTAAGAAATTTTTATACTCCTTATTTTCCTAACCTCAAAGGACTTAAAAGCGATCTACGTCCCTATCAACAGGCGGGACTCAATTGGCTTTGGTTTCTTTACCAAAATGATCTTGCCGGTATTCTCTGCGATGAGATGGGACTGGGTAAAACTCATCAGACAATGGCTCTTTTGGCAGCTGTTTCCAATCTTAAAACAAGGGGCAGTAAAAGGGTCCTTGTTGTTTGCCCTACATCGGTGATCTACCACTGGGAAGACAAATTAAGTCGCTTTCTTCCTAAGATGAAAGTGCGCTTTTTTCACGGAATGAAGAGGACTTTGAAACGCCTGCCTAAAGAAATCGTGGTTCTTACATCTTACGGCATTTGTCGGACAGAAAATAAGGAACTTTCAAAAATTAAATTTGATGTAGCTGTCTTCGATGAACTACAGATTGCAAAAAATCCCAATAGTCGTGTGCACCAGGCTTTATCAACTATCGAAGCAAAGATGCGGCTTGGGCTTACTGGAACGCCTATTGAGAATAGCTTAAGAGAGTTAAAAGCTTTGCTGGATATTGTCCTTCCGGGATATATGCCGGGAGACACTACCTATCGAAAAGTTTTTGTGATTCCCATTGAGAAAGAACACAATGGAGAAAAAACTGCTCTTTTACGCCAATTAATCCATCCATTTATCCTTCGTCGTAAGAAAAAAGAGGTACTTGCTGAGCTTCCAGAAAAATACGAAGAAAAGTTCCTGTGCCTCCTTTCAAAGGAACAAACTGAGCTCTACACGAGTTTGATTGCGGAAATAGGTCGACCCATTATCAAAGAATTAAAAGAGAACAAAGGAGCGTTCTCTTATATTCATATTTTTTCCATTTTATCCAAGCTCAAACAGATCTGTAATCATCCTGCTCTTTATAAGAATGATATATTAAATTATAGGAATTACAGATCGGGAAAATGGGAGCTTTTTGTGGAAATTCTTGATGAAGCGCTCGAAAGTGGGCAAAAGGTAGTGGTTTTTTCACAGTATCTCAAGATGCTTGATATTATTAAAAGCCATCTTCGAGAAAAAAGGAGGTACTTTGCAGAAATTAGAGGAAATACCTTAGATAGGAAGGAACAGATCAAAAGATTTCAAGAAGACAGGGACTGTCATGTTTTTATTGGATCCTTACAAGCGGCAGGTTTAGGAATTGACTTGACAGCCGCAAGCACAGTGATTCTTTACGATCGTTGGTGGAATGCTGCGCGGGAGAATCAGGCGATTGATCGTGTTCACAGGATAGGTCAAAAATGGGGAGTACAGGTTTTTAAATTCATCTCTAAGGGAACAATTGAAGAAAAAATCGATAGGATGGTGATGAAAAAGAAAAAACTTTTAGAAGATGTTGTTACAACTGACGATCAAGATGCGATTAAAACGTTCTCGCGTAACGATCTTTTAGAACTGCTCACTTTTTTGCCTTATGAAGAAGAGGAAAATCTGGATAAATTCGACTAAGGCGGCCCACAAGAAAGATGCGCGTTCGTGTAAAAATTATTGGGTAGATGAAGAAGCTTTTTTTGATTGTTTGTTTCGAAAATAAAATTGTAAAGGAGTTCCTCGAAATCCAAAGGCTTTACGAAATTGATTGATCAAATAGCGTTTGTATCCTCCTTCTATGAGAAATGAATGATTAATAAACAAAACAAAAGTAGGAGGCGTTTCTTTGATTTGTGTGAGATAGTAGATACGTAGCCTTTTTCCCCGGATTGCTGGGGGATGGTAGAGCTGCATCGTGCGTTCTAAAAAACTGTTAAGAGCCCCCGTTGTGATCCGTTTTCTCCGCTCTTGAAGGACTTGTTTCACTGTATCAAAAATTAGACCCAAATTTCTCCCCTCTTTGGCGCTGATGCAGAGAATGGGACAGTGAGCTAAAAAGGGATTTGCTGAAGAGATTTCTTTTTGAGAATGTTCCATGCGGCACTTTTTGACAAGATCCCATTTGTTAATGAGAATGATACAGCTTCCTCCTTTCTTTTCGATCAGGTTAGCGATTTTTTTCTCTTCGTGGGTGAGTCCCTCGTTAGCATTGATCATCAACAGGCAAAGATCACTTTGATCAATGGCCTCTTCTGTTCGTATAAAAGCAAATTTATCAACCGTTTCTTTCTCGCTTTTTTTTCGTCTAATCCCTGCCGTGTCAATTAAAATATAATCCTCTCCTTTGATCGAAAGAGGAACTTCTACGTGATCGCGTGTCGTTCCAGGGATATCACTCACAACGCACCTTTCATCATTGAGAAGGGCGTTTAGAAGAGTGGATTTTCCTACATTTGGTCTCCCAACAACTGAAATACGAAGACGAGAATCGGGAATGATGGATTCTTTGCGTGAGAAGTCTTTCAATACGGAGTCTAAAAGTTCTACCACTTTGAGGCCGTGCATGGCTGAGACGCCGATCATCTTTTCAAAACCCAATGAATAAAAGGGGGCCATCCATTCTTCCTGTCGTAAATCATCAATTTTATTGACAGCTAAAGTGACGTGACACTTCTTTTTTAGAAGATATTTGGCCAATTCCTTATCGAGAGTGGTCACTCCCATCCTCCCATCGACCACCATCACAATCCGATCGGCCTCCTCGATAGCTAGCTCGGCCTGTCGCCTGATTGCTTCAGCAAATTGATCCGTTGAATGAGGATCGATCCCTCCCGTGTCGATCACCACAAAAGGGAAACCAAAAAGTTCGCTTGTGGCATATAGACGATCTCGAGTAACGCCCTCTTGTTCATCAACAATGGCAATTCTCTTTTTCACAATCCGGTTGAAAAGGGCCGATTTTCCCACATTGGGGCGTCCCACAATCGCAATCTTGGGAGTAGACATAGGAAAAAGAATACTATTCAAACTATTTTTCTTCAAACCAATAATTTATTATGATTTTTATTCAATTTTTTGTAATTTGCGCTAATTATGGCAAGTGGTGGTGAATCCCTCTCTCTATTCCCGTTTTGGCGCGATCTTCTCGACTATCAGCTTGGAGGTTTTAGGAGAGATTTGGTTGCCGCAATCTCCGTGGCACTACTGGCTTTGCCTCAGTCTGTTGCCTATGCGTTTGTAGCCGGTCTCCCACCGTCTGCCGGAGTTTTCTCTGCTATTTTTGGAACCATCTTTATCGCAGCCTTTGGGTCCTCTAGAAGGCTCGTTGCTGGACCTACAAATGCCATTGCGATCTTAATTCAATCAGGAACAGCCGAAATCATTTATACGTCTTATCCTAACTTAACTGGCCCCAAAAAAGATTTGTTTGCACAGGAAATTGTTTTAATACTTTGTTTGATGGTGGGTTGCTTTCAGATATTGGCTGCTGTGTTAAAAGCTGGTCGAATCACCCAATTCGCTTCTCGTTCCGTTGTAGTGGGCTACTTATCTGTGGTTGCTCTAACCATTTTGATTACACAATGTTATCCTTTTTTTGGAATTCGAAGTGATCCAGGACATCACCCATTGATCCAACGGTGTTTGTTTTTAATTTCTAACCTCTCTCTTTTAAATATCCCCACCACCTTAATAGCGGTGGGATCTCTCATTTTTTTGATTGGGTTTAAAAAACTGATTCCGAAATGGCCTTATGCAGTGGTTATTTTTATCCTTGCTGGATGGGTTGTTCTTTTTTTCAATCTTTCTCCCGAAACCGCCGCAGGAAGTTTTGATGTTGAAGCGGGTGAACCAGTAGAGCGGGTGACATTGCTCGGGGACGTGGGCCCTTTATTCACAGGATTTCCTTCTCTCGACTTTCCCAGTTTTAATTGGAGCCTTCTTGGCAATCTGATTCCGCTGGCATTTGCGATCACTCTTCTATCGGTTTTGGAAGCCACAGCAATTGGAAGAAATTATCACAAGGCCAGTGATCCTCCCTACTCTTCTAATCAAGAAGTTTTAGGTTTGGGAATAGGGAATCTGTTGAGTTCTTTCTTAGGAGCTATGCCAAGCTCCGGTAGTTTTTCCAGAACAGCACTCAATGTAAGTTTGAGAGCAGGCAGTCGTTTTGCCGCCGTTTTGTCTGGAATGATTCTTCTGATCTTTTCACTTCTTTTTGGGTTTCTCGTTGCCAAGATTCCTTTGGGGACGATCGCCGCTTTGATGATGCTTGTGGCCTTTGAAATGATTAATTTTAAAAACCTTCTCTTTTGTCTTAGGGCTACAAGAATTGATTCCCTTGTGGTCATCTTTACCTTCGCTAGCGGCCTTTTCTTTAATCTTGATATAGCACTTTATATTGGAGTCATTCTTTCTATCGTACTCTATTTGCGTCAAGCTGCAACCCCGTTGCTTGTCGAATACAGCTTCAATAATATTGGTAAACTTCGTCCCATTGAGCAAGAAGATGAAAGACTGGATCCTCGCATTTGCATTGTCCAAGCTGAAGGGGAGCTTTTTTTTGGAGCGGCTGATATTCTCGAGATGAAACTGCGTGAACTTTCTGAAGGAGAATCGATTAGAATTATTATTTTTCAACTTTTTAATACACGTTCTGTGGATGCGTCTATTTGTTTAGTATTAAAAAAATTGCATCGTTATATGCGATCTGAAGGAAAAGTTTTACTTGCAAGTGGTGTAAACAAAGAAGTTTGGAAAGTAATGAGAAGTGCTGGCTTGATTGGGGAGATGGGCGAGGAGCGCTTCTTCAAAACAAATGAGCAGCTGCCTAGTGAGCCGACACGCAGTGCTTATGCTTTTGCAAAAACCCTCATCGAACTGGATCATACTTGAGCGGTGGATCACACTTATCGTAAATTTCATAAACCCAGAGTTGTCCGTTTTCTCTCATCAAGCGATCGCATCCAAGAGCGATTCCTTTGAGAACCCCATATTTCTGGATAGCAAGGAGTGTGAATTGGGAGCTTGAAGGGGCATAACTGCTTCTGGGTCCGTCGATTGGGCTGATTTTTTTTTGAAAAAATCGGATCATTCCTTGACAAATCAAGGAGGGTTTAGAGTAATGAACGTTTTCACAAATAGAGGAGGGAACGACGAGATCGGCATCAGACCCCCAAGGACCAAAACTAGACGAAAGGATCAGCAAGTGGCGCAAAAAATGCATAAACGGTGGACTCTTATCGATAAATCAACAACAATAAGCAATAAGGGGATTTTTATACAGATGTTAAAACGTCATCTTAACCAATTAACTCAAGAATTCGGATGGGATCCTGTTGCTCGAAATGATGATGGGTCTTATTCTTTGTCCCTCGATCCAAATTTGCAGATCGTATTGAGAGAAAATGAATTAAGAGGAATTACCCTTTTGTCTTCCCTTGCCTCCCTTCCAGAAAATGGGAGGGAGGAGTATTTAATAAGAGCGATGACTGCCAATCTTTTTGGCGCCGAAACAGGAGGGGCTGTTCTTGGATTGGATCGAGAGGGGAAGGTGATTTTTCTGTCCACCTTTTTGGGGGAAAATTTGTCATATAGAGATTTTAGAGAGAGATTGGAAGATTTTGTAAACTACGCCGAAAGTTGGCGTAATGAAACTCTTGGATTTGTGCCCAATAAGGTGAATTAGACGATGGCTGCAGAGTTATTTGGAGAAGAGGGGACCCTTAAGGGGCTAGTTTTAACGCTTGAGAAGGGGACAGAATGGGCGCTTGGACGGGATCCTGACTTGTGTTCTCTTGTGCTTGAGGATCCAAAAGCTTCTCGGATTCATGCCCGTATCGCGCAGACTGATGAAGGTTATAGAATTGAGAATCTGAGCGAATCGAATCCCATTCTCATCAATGATCATTCCATCTTCGAACCTACTTTTTTGCAAGAAGGGGATAAAATCTCTATCGGAGGGACTCTTTTTCATTTTTATCCGCAGGGATCACCTCTTCTTCCCTCTAAGATAAAATCGGTGTCTGAAGATGAAGGGCCTTATGGAACAATTTACCGGGAAGAGGAGGAGATCACACCCGAAATTCAGATCGATTTAGGCCCTGAAAATCGCTATGTGCTCAAAGTGATCGCAGGGCCGAACAGTGGAGCTGAATTTGCTTTAATTGAGGGTTCTTCTTATGTGTTGGGCACAGACACCGTCGTTTGCGACATTGTTTTTCACGATTTAAGTGTTTCAAGAGAACATGCTAAATTAGAACTCACATCAGAGGGCGTTCCGTATATTGAAGATTTGAAAAGCCGCAACGGGGTCCTGATCGAGCGTGAACGGATCACATCTAAAACTCGACTCGATCCGGGTCAGGTGGTGATTCTGGGAACGTCAGCCTTTTTGGTGGTTGATCGAGAGGCCCCTACAAAGACGATCGTGGCTCCGACATTTGAATTGCCTGAAGAAAAGAAGAGAGAAGAGGTTCCTTCACCATCGAAAGAAGAAGAACTTCTTGAGGAAGTTGAAAAAGAAGTGTTAGAGGAAGTAAAAAAAACGGAATCCCCCGTTAAACCTACTCTTCCTCCGGGTGCTCTTGTGCTTACGGTCATTCTAGGATTGATAGCTGTTTTGATTGGGATTGGAATGGTCTCTCTTTTTGAAGGGGGAAAAGAGGCCGTTCTTCAAATAAAAGACAAGCCTTTAGAAATTCAAAATGCTCTCAAGCAGTTTCCGGGGGTCAAGTATACTTTCAACAAATCAACGGGCCGTCTTTTTCTTGTAGGGCACGTGGGGACGGGTGTTGATAAAAATGAGCTACTTTACAATCTTCGTGGATTGACTTTTATCACAGGAATTGATGATAACGTAGTTGTTGATGAGTCTATCTGGCAGGAAATGAATATCTTACTATCAAAAAATCCCCAATGGCAAGGTGTTTCGATGCACTCCCCTGATCCTGGTGAATTTGCATTGACTGGTTATTTAAAAACTTCAAAAGAAGCAGCCTCATTGACCGATTATATGAATTTGAATTTTCAATTCCGTGATCGTCTCCAAAATCTTGTAGTTGTGGAGCAGGAGGTCATGGAAGAGGCTGAACTCAAATTGATGCAAGAAGGGTTGGGAGGTGTGACGTCTTCTTTTTCCAACGGTGAGTTGACATTAACGGGTTACATTAAGTCAAATGATGCAGATAAATACAATATTGTTTTGACAAAGTTGCGAGGAATTCTAGGAGTCCGTTCATTGCGTAGTTTCGTCGTGGTTCTGTCTCCTGAGGCTGCTGTAGTTAATCTTAACGAGAAGTATCCAGACCGGTATCAAGTCACTGGTTTTGCTCGGCACGGAAATGTAAATATTAATGTTGTGATCAATGGGAAGCTTTTGATGCGGGGGGATACGATTGATGGAATGACGATCACGAGCATTCAACCTCATACGATCTATCTTGAAAAGGACGGATTGAAATATAAGATCGAATACAATAAATAAAGTTTTATTCGCTATAAATCGAAGGAAGGTTTTTTATGTTTGGAATGGGAAAAGAAAAGAAAGGGGGAGGAGCCGACTGGGAGTTTGATCTTGAGAAGACCATCAATCATCCGGCTGAATTTAAGAAGATCAAAGAGCAACTTGAATCTTCCAGTCAAGAGTTGAAAAATTCCATGCGTCAGGGAGAAGATGCTGAATCGTATAAAAAAAGTCAAAAATTGCTTGGGGCTTTTGTTGCTGCAAAAAAAGTCGTCGAACGAGCGAGTCGAAAATAGGAGGTAAATTATGGGCGGAGCAGCCTCATTTAATTTTAATGCGATGCTTTCGGGACTGCAAAGTTATGTCTCGAACGTACAAAAATATTTAAAGAAGTTGGAACATGCCACAGGGGGTACAGTCAACTTAGGAACCATGTTTCAGCTTCAGTTTCGAATGCAGATCATGTCCCAATATGTAGAAGCCGTTTCCAACGCCTTGAGTGCTGTGCATACTGAGATGATTACTATGGCACGGGCAACAAGCGGTAAGTAACTAAATTTATTTAAAGGGGAGATGATATGGCATCGTTTGAAAAATATAAAAAGGATATTCCTCTTCTTGTGGAAGCAGGATTGATTGCGATCAAGCAAGGGGATGAGGACAGTGCAAAAAAATTGTTCGAAGGAGTCCACGCGATTGACCCGGCCAATCCTAACGTTAACATGGGGTATGCACTGATTGCTTTGCACAAAATGGATCTTTCTGTGGCAGAGAGGAAGTTTAATGAGGTGATTGCTAAGGATAAAACCCATTATCAGGCGAAGGCCTTTTTAAGTTTCACCTATGTTTTATCTGCAATTGAAGTGAAAGATACACAAAAGCAACTCAGTTACTTAAAGAAAGGGGCTGATCTTGCTGAAGAGGTGATCAACAAAAGTGATCTTCAGTCAACCAGAGAGTTAGCTCAATCGGTTCTTGATTGGGAAACTCAATTGCAAGAGAAGGCCCAAGCAACGCGAGCGCCTGGGTTTTAAACAATTAAACTTTAAGGAAACTAGATGACAATCCCCAATGATCCAATTAACAATCCTCCCATTCCTCCCATTCCTTCGACAACACCTCCTGCTGATGATCAGCCAGGACTTGGAGCTGGCGAGGAGGCGCAGCAGCCCAAGCCATTTTCTCTCCCTCCCGAGCCGGCGGAAAAGGGAAAGACTTCTGGGGCAACTGGAGCAGCTGAACGCCCTACTCCCATGGAAGCTGCCAAGGGAGTGGGAGCAAAAATTTCCCCGGATAGTGTGACCGGGCATGCCCAAACTCTTTTGCAAAAGATTAACGAAGCCCAAGACACATATGACAACCCTCCACTAGGAAAACTTGAAAAAGCTCACTATGATGCGATGAAAGAGGTGGTGAATCATTTACAACCTGACATGAATATCATTGCAAAATATAGTGGACAAACCTTTGAACCCCCTCAAAAAGAAAGGGGAGATGGGGAGGCTGTTATCAAATATATCAGAGATTATCTTGAATCAAGCCAAGGGGCTTCGAGACAGACTTTGAATTTCTTGTCTAAAGTAAAAAATCCAAGCGTTTCAGAAATGCTTTCAGTCCAATATGCGATGCAACGCGCTTCTCAAAAAGTGGAGCTCTTGGCTAACATCATTGGCTCTACAGTTTCAGGCATCAAAACGTTGATGAGTACTCAGCTGGGATAACCTAAAAATGGATAATCAGTCCACCGAACTCGAACAACTCATTTTAGGTCTCGAAGAGGCTGAAATTACAACGGTGATGGGGAGGATTACCGAAGTGGTAGGGATGCTCATCAAGGCTGTTGTTCCTCAAGTTCGGATCGGAGAGATCTGTATGGTTAAACGGGAAGGAAAACCGTTGCTTACTGAGGTTGTTGGTTTCACGCAAGATGAGGTGTATCTATCTCCCTTAGGAGAAATGTCTGGAGTTGGTCCTTCCTCTGAGGTGATCCCCACTCGGATTCCCCTTCACATTCATGTTGGCCCTCAGTTGCTTGGTCGAGTGCTCAATGGCTTAGGGGAACCCTTGGATGAAGAAACCAAAGGCCCTTTAAAAACAATCGAGCAATATCCTATTTTCCGTTCTCCTCCAGATCCCCTTAAACGACAAAGAATTAAAGAGCATATTTCTGTCGGTGTTCGTTGTATTGATGGGTTGCTCACTTGTGGAAGGGGGCAACGAATAGGAATCTTTGCAGGAGCGGGCGTTGGAAAATCGACTCTTCTTGGAATGATTGCCAAAAATGCTGAAGCTGAAATCAATGTGATCAGCCTTATTGGTGAGCGAGGGCGTGAGGTAAGAGAATTTATCGAGCAGGATTTGGGAGAAGAGGGGATGAAACGATCTGTAGTGATCGTTTCTACCTCAGATCAAGCCTCTCAGGTGCGGTTAACAGCGGCCTATGTGGGAACAGCTATTGCTGAATATTTCCGTGATCAAGGGAAAACAGTCATTTTGATGATGGATTCTGTCACCCGTTTTGCTAGAGCTCTCCGTGAAGTGGGACTTGCAGCAGGGGAGCCTCCTGCAAGGGCTGGTTATACCCCTTCCGTTTTTGCCACTCTTCCACGTTTGCTCGAAAGATCAGGTAACTCAGATAAAGGGTCGATCACTGCCTTTTACACCGTATTAGTCGCTGGTGACGATATGAATGAACCAATTGCTGATGAAGTTAGATCCATTCTTGATGGGCATATTGTTTTATCTCAAGCATTGGCCCATGCTTATCATTATCCAGCTATCGATGTGCTCGCTTCCATTAGTCGATTGCTCACGATCATAGCCAAGAAAGATCAATTGAAATTGGTTGCAAAAGCGCGGGAAGTCCTTGCCAATTATCGAAAAAATGAGATGCTGATTCGAATCGGAGAGTATAAGCGGGGATCTGACAGAGATGCCGATTATGCAATTGATCATATCGATAAATTGAACAGGTTTTTACGCCAAGATGTTGAGGATAAATCGACGTTTGAGGAAACTATTACACAACTGAAGGCTTTGTTTAGAACGTAAAATGTTGAGTAGACTTGATGATGAGGAAGGTAAACTATCCTTTAGAGCAAGTGCTCGAGGTAAAAAGGGATCGGGTCAAAAGACAAGAGAAAGTTGTTATTGAGAAAAAAAAAGTATTTGAAGGAGAGCTAGAAAAACTAAAAAAGGTTGAAAAAGAGCGAAATAAAGTTTTAAACCATAAAAATGAAAAGCTAGCCCAACTGAGAAAGACGCTTGATGAAGGCTCTACAAGCCCTGAAATTCAGCAAATGAAGGTTTATCTAAAAGTTGTAACCGAGAATCTCAAAGTAGAGGAAGAGAAGGTTAAAAAGCAGAAAGAACAAGTAAAAATTGCTGAAAAAAATCTTGAGACCGCTAAGGAAGAACTTCGTCTTAAACGGAAAGAAACAGACAAATTGGAAATTCATAAAGAAGAGTGGTTAAAAGTAGAAAAAAAGGAACTAGCGAGAAAAGAGGGGATCGTTCAAGATGAGGTTGGGCAAACCATTTATGAATCTCAGAAAAGAAAGAGAGGAAAAAAATAATGGGATATACGTCTCCCCCAAGCCGAGGTGGTGAGCCACCGGCGAGCGGCAAGCCAGAGGAAGGGCCGCGCCCTAAAAAAGGAAAAAAAGATCAAGAAAAGTTTTCTTTGCCTCAAAGAAAGGTTCCTTCTTCAAAGGATAGAGAGGAGGAAGAGTTTTTTGGCATGCAAAAATCCAAAAAGAAGACTCCTTCTCCTTTCGAGCCTGGGGGCCTTATGGGACAATCCGAAGGATCAGAAGGGGCTTTTTCGCAGAAAACTCCTCAACTCCCTCCAGATCAAGGGAATTTTGGACAGTTTTCTTACGGAACTTCCACTGACGGACGATCTAACTCTGTGACTTCAACCTCTCAAAGTGCCAACGGTGGACAAACCTCAGAGGATACTCAGTCATCAGAAACTCAACGGAGGCAAGATCAAGAGAGTGGACAACAACAAGGGCAGGGTCAAGCAGGAGGCGTTGATCAGAGCAACAAAATCATTGATGCAGAGGTAGCGGCAGCAACGTCTAAGGGGCTCAATACAGATGTCGCTAAAATTACGGGAATCATCAAAGCTCTTGTCGATAAGTTGTATTCTGGAGTTATTGAAGGGAAAAAAGTGACTGGGATGGAACTCAAAGCAACCAATGAGATTCCCGAAGCATTCCGGGGAATACAGTTGACGATCACAGAGACTGATCGAGGACTTGTCATCAACTTCAGCAACTTTTCAAACGAGACTCAGGCAAACGCAGCGCTTCGTCTGGTGCAGGGCAACCAAGGCCAATTAGTTCAGCTTGTCAATGCGTTGCAAGGGAAAAATATTCAACTAGCTTCCATCCAGATTGGAAATACAAATTTGCAATTGCAGCAAACTCCCGGACAGGAGGGGGCAGCTTATTTTCAACAGGGAGAGGGGGATCAACAACGCCAGCAAGGAGAGGGGGAATCTGAAGAAGGTGAAGATGAGCCAACAAAAGAGTGAGGAATAGAATCGTTTGACTTTACAATCTTCATCAGAATTTTTTATCAAAACGATCGATCGTGCTCTTGTCGAGTTGGATACTAATCCTCAGTTTGCTTTGCCGGTTCCTTTTCCTTATGAGGAGCTTGCAAAAGGAATGGAGACGATTTTTGCCACAACCGGTATGTCCATCAGAGGACAGGGGCGCGGATGGGAGTCGGCGGTAGAATTAAGTACTCGTGTTAAAGAAACTTATGAAATTTTTCTCTCTCCTTTTGCCTCTCCCCTCTATTTTTCGATGGAAATGGAAGAAATTAAAAGATTGATGATGGCCCTTCTCGATGGTGAAGAGGGGGAGACTTTTTTTCTTGATCCTTCTTATGTCGAAGGTTTTTATACGTTTTTTCAAGCTTCATTCTGTGAAGAAGTGCATCGGCTAGGTTTTACTCAAGATCTTCAACCTGTTTTGGGCAAAAAAGTGCTCACTCTTGCTTCTGATGCAGAAAAAGGTTTTTTTACATTTGATCTTATCTTATCCTTCGATCGCGAGACTTTTCATGCCCATCTTTTTGTTCCCGAGAGTTTTAAAAGTTCTTGGAATACGCATTTTGCCAGTGCGATCACAACTTTACCTCCCCATCTAGATAGAAAATTGAATGAAAAGGTAGCGCTCGAGCTTTCTTTTGAAGTGGGGAGGACTTTACTTAAATATTCTGAATGGGAAAAAGTCGCTTGTGGAGATTGGATTTTACTTGACGATGTTTTTTATGACCCCGAATTAAAAACAGGACGTTTAGTAATGTCTCTGAATGGAACCCCCCTTTTCAGAGGAAAAATCAAAGATGAAGGAATCAAACTTTATGAATATCCAACATACGAAGAGGTGAAGCCAACAATGGACGATGAAGATTTTGATGAAGATGAAGATCTTTACGGAGATCTTGACGAAGATTTTGATTATGATGAAGAATCCTTGGACGATGAAGATTTTGAAGAAGAAGATGAAGAAGAATACGATGAAGAAGATGAAGAAGAATATGATGAGGAGGAAGAAATTGAGGAAAAAGAAGACCTAGAGGAACGTCCCCCTTTTGCTCAAGAGAAAACCAAAAAAGCCAAAGAAGTGAAGCCTCTTTCAATTGATCGAAAAAATGTTCCTGTCGAAATTGTGTGTGAAGTAGGAAGAGTAAAAATGAGCGCTAAAGAGCTCATGGAGCTCACCCCAGGGAATCTTCTTGAACTGAATCTTCCCCCTGAACGGGGAATAGATTTGCTTGTTGGAGGAAAAAAAGTTGGACGTGGTGAGCTTCTTAAACTTGGAGAAGCCGTTGGTGTTCGTATCATAGAATTATGAATCCTCTATCCAATTTTTACAAACAGCCTACTCTTGTGGATGCCAAGAGCTCCAAGGGCCGGGTGGCTTTAGTCTCTAAAATTCCTGAACATGTTGGACAGTATAAAATTGAAAGTCTTCTCAACAGAGGGGGAATGAGTGTTCTTTACCTTGGAGTGGATCCCCAAACTCACGAGCCTTTAACCATAAAAGTTCTTGGGGCTGAATATGTCAAAAGTAAAGAGATGATGGATCGGTTTCTTAAAGAGGCCGAGATCATTGAACTCACCAATCATCCTAACATCGTCCAGATCCGTGGATATGGAAAATGGGAGGGAGGCCTTTATATTTGCATGGAGTTTATTCAAGGAATTTCTCTCAGGCAAATGATTTTGCAACAGGCAATGTCCCTTAAGAGAGCCTTAGAAGTTGTGATTCAAATAGGTCACGCTCTGGCTCATCTTCATGCCCATGGGATCATTCATCGGGATTTAAAGCCGGAAAATATTTTGCTTACAGCAACCGGAGGAGTCAAAGTGATTGATTTTGGAATCTCCCAACTTTATACCGAAAAAGAAGAGAAAAAAGCTGGGAAAAAGCGGATCATTGGGACCCCCATTTATATGAGTCCTGAGCAAAAAGAAAATCCCTTAGATGTTTCATTCTCCACAGATATTTACTCACTTGGAGTGATCTGCTACGAGTTGGTTTTAGGCCGTCTTTCTCATGGAGTGATCCATCTCTCTCTTGTTCCACGTGGATTGCAACGCATTCTTGCGAAAGCTCTGCAACCTAATCTTCTTGAGCGAACTCAAGACATTGTGGATTTTATTCAAGATCTCTCGGGCTATCTTACTTCCGAAGAGTTGAAAAAGGATCTGCGAGGCAGTGATTATTTAGGTGAATTAAGTGAGAGTTTGAAGCAAGCAGGCCAACTTCTTGTTCCGCAAACGCTTCCTGCATGGCCTCGAATGGAAATGCATCTTGCTAGCAACAGTAATTCGGCGATTTCTTGTGTTTACTATGACTTTTTTCTCCAAAAAAATGGAATGTACTCAGTGGTGATGGCTGAAGCGAGCAATACCGGGGTAGAGGGTCTTGTCTATATCTCAATTCTCCGCGGGTTAATCAGAGCGCTTTCTCATTCAATGGGATCTCCAACAGAACTTATCGAGATGGTCAACGATAGATTGGTTGAAGAGGGACGCGATAATTCTTTTTCTTTAGCTCTTTTAACATTGATTCCTGCGGAGAATCGATTCAGTTATATTTCCTGTGGATATAGTCCTCTATGGTACTTGCAACAAGAGACTCAATCTCCAAGGCGGCTGAGTTCAGATAATGTTGCATTGGGAATTTCTAAAGGGGTGGAGTTTTTGGAAATCAGTTCCAATTGGAGTGTAGGAGATGTGTTGATTCTTCATACCTTCCAAGCGGGGTTGTCGAAAAATTTGCAGCAACTTGAAGTGGATGAGGCGGAGTTTGTGGAGGCATTAATGGAAAATCTTTATTTATCTGGCCAGAAGCAGGTGGATGCCATTTTTCGTAAAGTAGCACACAAGGAAGCTCGCGCTCTTTTTGAACGATCAGTAACGGTCATCAACATCACAAGAAATGCTTAAGGGCTTACTTGTATTGCCTAACAGGTTCTAAGCTGAGTGACGAAAAGATTTTTTTTCAGCTCAATCGAATGAATTTTGTCTGTTCCCAATAGAGGAAGACAGTTATACTGCAGAATATGATGCAGCAGCTCAGTTATTTTCTTCCTATTCTTCTCTTGGGAGTTTCACTCTCGAGCGTTCCTCTCAACGGTGAACCGCAGACTGAAATTGAACTAGACACTTTTAATCTCATTGCTGATGCGGCCTTTGATGAGCCCACTCAAATCTCTCCTAATGGGATTAAATCAATCACTCGGTGCTGTCCAGGGATTTCTGATGATTTTCCCCTTCTCTCTTGTCAAGGTCCATACGGAAAAAAACTGATTTCTCCTGAACATGTTCATTCAGATGATCCTGAAGTTGAATCTCCTTCCGAAGTTAAAATGCTTTCTTCTCACGTAGAGGAGTATCCAAAAGAAACAATCCTTCAGTTTGATGGAGCCAAACGTCGAGAGGAAACTCAACCTGTTTCATCAAAATCTCTCGATGAGGGATATACTCTTAACTATGAAAGCATCCCTATCATTGAATTGATCCGTATCATCAGCGAAATATCTAAAACAAACTTTGTTTTTGATAGCGCAGATCTCAACTTCAATATCTCGATTGTTTCTGACGAGCCGAGTAGTGTTGAAGACCTATTAGCGTCTCTTTTGCAAATCTTGCGAATGCATGGTTTTTCGGTTGTCGATCAAGGATCTAATATTTTGATTTATCAAAATGAATCTCTTTCAAAGGTTTCCACGGTTGTTACAGATGAAACAGCTGCTGAAGCGGAGGATCTTCCCCTAGTCACGCGGGTTTTTCGTCTTTACAATATTTCTCCTGTTGAAATCGTGAAGGTGGTCAAACCCCTTCTTTCAAAAGAAGCGATTGTGGAGATTTCTCCAGAAACTCGTCACTTGGTTGTTAGCGATATTACGGCTAATGTGGACAAAATTGGGGATTTAATTTTAGCTCTTGATACCCCTAACACTGCTCTGGATGTCGCTCAGTATCATGTGAAAAGTGCTCACCCGATGGCCCTTGTTGCTTACGCGAGGCAGATTGTGACCCCTTTGGCCCAGACCAATGCTTTCCAAATGATCGCGCAGCCATCATCCAACACTATTTTTATCGTCTCAACTCCTTATCTGATCAATAAGGCATTGCAAGTGTTAACTTCATTGGACACTATAAAGATCACTTCCGATATGGCGGCTGATCTTCCATCTTCCGACATGGTTAACAATAATTTTTTCCTCTACAAACTTCGTTATCATGATGGAGATGAGGTGGCACAAGCTCTTCGAGACATTGGGGCCAATCTTCAAAGAACGGGTTTGGCAAATATGGATCTTGTCAATGCAATTAATAGTCTTCAGTGGATTCGGGCTAATAACTCTATTGTTTTTTCAGGCACTGATAAAGCAATTAGAAAACTCCAACAACTTCTTGAAGAAGTGGATAGTGCTCCTAAGCAGGTTTATATTGAAGTCCTTATTATTGATACGGCTCTTTCCAATTCTTTAGATTTTGGCGTTGAATGGGTAGCTCTGGGCAATGAACAAAATAAACTCGCCTTTGCGTCAGGCTTCTTAGGTCAACCGCCAGCTTCGGCTCCAACGGGTTCCTTGGGGATTACGCAAAATGCCCTTTATGGAGGTGCCAGGAGTGCTTTCTCCACTCCACCGCCTGATCCAGCACGAGGCTCCACACCCGGAACGGGAGGGGACATTCCTCTCACCACGGGATTTGGCTTGGGGATTGTAGGCAATGTGATCCGACACAACGGACAGCCGTTTTTAACCCTCGGAGCTCTTATTTCTGCCCTTGAGACTGAAAGTGATACAAAAATTGTTTTAAACCCGCGCATTATGAGTGAAGATTCAAAAGAAGCAAATCTTTTTGTTGGATCCAATGTTCCTTATCAAACCACCTCTACAGTGGTGCGTGATACAGGTTCGGTGACTCAGAATATTCAGTACGAAGATGTGGGTGTGCAACTCCGTGTGACTCCTACTATCACGCCGGGCAATGTTGTGACTCTTCAGATTGATCAATCAGTGAGCGAAGTGACAAGCCCAACGGCAACGATTATTCAAGCTTCTGGAACTTCTACATCTCTTCTTGCACCGACGACTATGAAACTTCTGACGACCACAAGAGTTCATGTTCCTGATGGATCCTTTTTGGTCATGAGCGGACATGTTCGTGATGAAACTCGTTATTCAAGAAGAGGAATTCCTTGCTTAGGCACCCTCCCTCTTATTGGCCCCACATTTAGTCGAACCGAAGAAAATCGCGATAAGAGAAACTTAATTATTTTTATTCGTCCCCATGTGATTACAACAGGGCAGGAGGCGGTGAATTTCTCTAACCTTGAGGGATATCAATTCAATCTGGATTCTGACCCCTGTTCTCTTAAGGTATGTCCTCCTGAAGAGGCGCCAGAAGCCCAATCCTACCCAGCTTCGAAATGTTATTAATCAAGTATCAGCGCCCTGTTGTCTTTTTTTTCTTTCCCTTTTTTATTTTTATGATGGGATGTCATCCACCCAGTACTTGCCTTCAACCCAAAATTAAAGAACCTCCCCATCCAAAAGAGACTTTTCGAGAAACCAGACGGGGACCCTGCGTTCCTCGTAATGATTTTTCTCCCTTTCCTCCTCTTACAGAGGAAGAAGTTGCGCAAACATGGGCAAAAGAATACACGATCGCCGTATCTTTTGCCGAAGATTTCGATCTCTACCGAGCAATTACTGGATTCAAAAGGGCTCTTGCTTTTCTTCCTGCGGACAGTGCAAGAAGGCTCCAAATTCAGTATTGCATCGCTTTGGCTTATTTCCTTGGGCATAAATACCAAGAAGCCATCTACCAAGTTGAATCTGGGGGATTGATTTGCGTCGATACGACTTTTCCTGCTTTCGATGATCTCCTTCTTTTGCTCTACGATTGCTATGTTCATGTGGGAAATACAACCCAAGCCTGCCATATTCTCTCACTCATTGAACAAATGGATTCACAAAGGGGAGATAAACTCAAACTACTTTCTAAAGTAAAAAATATTGAACTTGAAGAACTTTATGCTGAAGGAAAAAAAAAGTCTGAACGGGCCTATCTTCAAACGATTGTCTGTAATTATAGAAATGGAGCTCTTTCAATTAAAAAAGCTGAAATTCTCAATGCTGTTTTACCGGGAGCTGGCTATTTTTACGTGGGTCAGAGGGAAACAGCGATGACAGCCTTTCTGATCAACTCTCTTTTCATTACAGGATCAGTTTTATTTTTTAAGAATGGGAATCCAGCCGCTGGAGCCATCATGGCGAGTTTAGAATCTGGGTGGTATATCGGGGGGATTTGGGGAGCTGGAATCGCCGCTCGCACCTACAATGAAAGACTTTATGAAGGCTATGCAGATAGAATCACTGCAAAAGAAGGGTATTTCCCTGTCATGATGCTTCGTTATACCTTTTAAACCGAGGTTTTGGATTTTACTTCCTGATCTCCAGACGGATTTTAACAAAAGATTTAGACAAAAAGATTTAGACAAAAAGATTTAGACAAACGGGATAATCAGGAAGACTTGAACCCCCATCATTATACTCACTTACAGTCATTCTATCCAGATCTATGGCTTTGATTGTTGCAGCATGACTAGCTATATCCTGATTTGACCAGTCTTGTTGAGCTATAAGCCAAGGTGTTTTCATTCCTTTATAACCTGAGTTTTGGGTTTTTCTCCCTCGGATTCAGTGAGTTTGCTTGCACCTCTTGTGCTTTTTAGACTCGTAAA
>JAGRNW010000029.1 GCA_020440555.1 Chlamydiia bacterium | reverse complement strand
GAATATAAATCTGCCGAAAATTTTACCAAAAAATTCTGTGCGTGTAGTCACTAAGAAATCGCGCAGAAAATCAGCTATAAGACAATAATAGTTAAAATCTTAAGTTGGGTTTGCCTGCCCTAAAATTGGGGGAACTTCCGTTTTAATCAAAAAGCCCTGCCTCTTTCTGATATTTTTTGCATAAGAGAAGTTTTTTTAAGTTGTTTGGGTATAGTGGCGAGTAAATATTTTTTGAATACGCATGCACATGAGGTGCAACACTGCATCTACAGTCATGGTTCGTTTAATAGTAAGTACGGTGACATGGTCTCGTATAGATAGCTCATTGCAGATACTTTCCTGATGAGAATTAAATTGTTCAACTCGAAACTTAAATTTTTCAAGATCGATATCAGATGCTCGTTGAATAAGTTTGACTTGCGTCCCTTTTTGCAACTCGTTTGGGCAATAAGGGATTTTTTTTTTAAAATCGATAGACCCTATTTGATAGCTACAGCGAGGACACAAATAACGAGATTGCACGCGATCAGTCAGAGCAGCGATCTCCATTTGAAGAAGAAAGGGGATGTGTAAATCCAGCTTTGTCAAGATCTGTTGAGTTAAAGCTTGAGCTTGACCTCCTGTTCTGGGGAACCCATCCAAAATCACGCCTTTTGAATATTTTGCATTCTGTAATTCATTCTTAATCATCTTGATGGGGATAGCATCAGGAAGATAACAAGGCTTTTCTTGCGATAGAATTTTTGGATTGGACCTTCGATAAAGATCACCAAACGAAAGATGAGGGATGTCAAAGAGAATTGCTAATATCTTCGCAGACGTTCCTTTTCCCACCCCTGGAGGCCCCATAAGATTGAGAAAAAGACGCCCTTTTTTATTGAATATCAGTTGTTGATGTTCTTTTGAAAAGAGTTGGCTGGCAGTATGTTGATCTGTGAAGTGCCAAAATCTGTTTCGATATAAGCTGTTCAATGATTCCAAGTGAGCAGGAATCACAACCGGAGTTTGGGGTTTTACTTCCTCAGCTTCAGGAATTTTCAAAACTGATGTAGATGTAATTCGTCTTCCATCATGCATGACTTGTCCTAGTTGTTTGATCACTTCTTACGCAAAACATCAGCCTACTTCAGATGACTCTTCAGGCAACTCGCCCAAGGAATTGATGGTCTTTCGTCGCAATCTTCTTTTTTCCTTTCAGGCAGATTTTTTACGTATGTGAGTTGGTGAAAGGGTTCTTGTGCATAAAGAAGAATAAAAGCTAGCATGATTTCTTCTCAAACTGAAATTTTTATTAGAATGAATAGTTTAAAATATTTACTTTATTTTTTTCTTATAAGTTTTTCTTGTCATCTCAACGCGGAAATTAAAACTACAAACGATCTGATTGTGTTTTATCACATCAGAAAATGTGGAGGAACCACGCTTTTTACAACCTTGGAAAAAAAATACTTCGCCACTGAGGTACATGCCAGTCGGGAATGGGATCGAATTGACTGCAATAAGCTCAAATTTTTAAGAGCTCATCTTCAATTTCATGAGACAAGTCCCTTATTTCCCAACGCAAAAAATATAACGATGCTTCGAGAGCCCATTTCACGGGTAGTGAGTTCTTATTGTTATTGGCTAGAAAATCACAAGTTTTGGCCAAAAGACAAACAGCAAAGAACTTTTCCGTTAAATGAAAGTAATGAGGCTGTAAAAATGCTTTCTGATTTTTCTCCCGACGATCCTAATGTCACACTTGTTGATCACTTAAAAAGTGCAAAAAACAATCTTCAGAACAAATTTTATTTTGTCGGCATCATGGAAAGAATGGATGAATCAGTGGAAACCCTTTTTCGGTTGCTTGGTTTTAAGCATGAGAAAAAGATTCCCATTTTAAATACAACAATTGTTCAACCCAGTATCAGCAAAAAGATCCTGCAAAAAATCAAAAAGCAGAATTGGGCTGATAGCGAACTCTACGAATTTGCGACAAAAATTTTTGAAAAAAAAATTCAAGAAGCCTTGAAATATGAGATTGTTTCTTTGAAATCAGAGCCACAAAAGGAGATTCACTATTCTTTTATGGACCCTCTTGATGGAGAGGGGTGGGGTTTTCGTGAAGGGAAGGGATTTAGAAAAACAATAGGAAAATGGGTGAAAGATGCCCTTTATGACCGAGTATTTCGAACAAGCTATAAAACAAAAGCTTGGGTTGATTTTTCTCTCGATCCTACCTTAGAATATCGCTTAAAATTTACCTGTGCCTCTCCACTTCCTCAAAACTTAAGAGATTTAATTGTAGAGATTGATGGTCAACCTATAGAGATTCAGAGAGAAACTTTTGGGGTTTGGTCTACCTTTACAGCCAAGATTGAAAAAGGAAGAATTAAGCAGGAGCCAGCTCGACTCACTTTTAGAGTCCCCCTTCTTTACCGCCCTTCCGATCACGACGAGACCCCCGACAACCGTTATCTTGGCATTGCTTTAAGTAAAATTCATTGGACATCAACCCAAAGATCAGAGTACCATCCACGGTCTGTATCCATTCCATTTCAAGAATGAGCTTTCGCGTTATCGAAAAAAAATTCTTGAAGTGGAATGATAGACCCAAAAAGGATCGATAGCTCAGTGGATAGAGCACCCGCCTTCTAAGCGGGTGGTCGCAGGTTCGAATCCTGCTCGATCCGATGCTATACCCGTTTCACTTCAAGATTTTTTTTTTCGACAACGCGAAAGCTCCCGCAATTGAACGATCATAAATGACTCAATATCTGTCTCGATGCCGCTTTGCTGGATCAAAGCTCAAACATTAGTCTAAAGCAAGGTGTCAAATTTCTGACTTCTCACAGGTTGTTTCGATACAAAGTCTACCAATTTTAGAACCTGTCTTTACAATCAAAAAGACGCCGATTTTGACTGCGAAAACAAATTCTTGCATAGAAGAGACTTCTTTTCATCAAATCAAGAGAGGGGGCGAAAAACACCTCTATCTTGTTTGTGCTGAGTGATCTCTCGGTTCTTCCAGGATTTCGAGATTGACTCGTAGACCATTTCGTGAAGCCACCGACATCAAAAGAGTGCGAATGGCATTAATGGTTTTCCCTTTTTTCCCGATGATTTTTCCGATATCCGATTTTTCAACCGAAAGCTCGATGATTAGAGTGTGTGTGCCACCAATTTCATTGATCGTGACCTTATCTGGATGGTCGACCAAATTCTTAACAATATAAGCTACAAAATCTTTCATAGTTTCTGTTCCCTAGAGAAAAAATAGTACGCTATTAACCAAACTACATCATACGCAACTAACCCAATATAGGGCTATATTATTTTTCTAGAAGGAGGGTGACGGGTCCATCATTCACAAGAGAAATGGCCATGTCTGCGCCAAAGACCCCCGTTTGAAGAGGCTTTTTGATAAGAGGAATAAGATCGCTTAAAAATTTTTCATAAAGCAAAAAGGCAAGTTCTGGAAGAGCCGCCTGTTTAAAATCAGGACGATTTCCATTTTGACAGCTGGCGTAAAGGGTGAATTGACTGACAACCAAAATTTCACCTTCGATGTCGGTCACATTGAGGTTCATTTTTCCCTGCTGATCAGAGAAAATTCGGAGAGACGTGAGTTTTTTTGCTAGCCAAGTTGTGACTGTGGGTTGATCATTCAGATGGACTCCAAAAAAAGCTAAAAGGCCGGGGCCAATTTGTCCTACCACCTTGTGATTGACAGTCACTTGGGCTTGAATCACTCTTTGTACAAGAACTCTCATAACAGTTGTTTTGTGAGAAAAATGATATCATCGGGGAGAGGGGCGTTTAACTCAATTCTATTTTTAGTTCTTGGGTGTGTCAGCACAAGTTTTTTGGCATGAAGGAGCTGTCTTTTGGCCTTATAAAGCTTATTGATTCTTGCATTTCCATAAACAGTATCTCCTAAAATAGGGGTTTTTAACCATTTGAGATGAACCCTCAGTTGATGGGTACGCCCTGTTTGCGGAGAGAGTTGAACCACTGAAAGTTTACCATCATAAGCAAGGGTCTGTACTTCGGTGATCGCCATCTTTCCTCCTGTTTCTAGGACGGTCATTTCTTGCCGTTTTTGAGGGTGTCGCCCAATAGAATTAGCAATAAGCCGATTTCCCGGGTTGCCCAAGCAGATCGCTAGATAAATCTTTTCCACTTTTCTATTAGCAAACTGTTCGACAAGCATGCGATGGGTAAACTCTGTTTTGGCAGCAACAAGCACCCCAGTCGTCTCTTTGTCAAGCCTATGGACAATGCCTGGTCGAAGCTTTTTCGTTTCGCATTCGATCTTACAATGATAGAGAAGGGCATTGACAAAAGTATGGGAAGGGTTGCCGGCCCCAGGATGCACAACAAGCCCTGCAGGTTTGTTGATCACAATGAGGTCATCATCTTCATAGAGAATGTCTAAGGGGATATTCTCTGGTTCAAGTTCAATTTCTTGAGGAAGGGTAAATTCAATCTCTATTTCGTCGCCTCTATTCACCTGAGTGCGCTTTTTTTGAAGCTCCCCATTGATCAGAACAAGTCCTTTGGTGATCAAGTGTTGAAAATAGGTGCGGGAGTAATCAGGAAATTTGAGACTCAAAAATTTATCAAGTCGCTCTCCCTCTTCTTCTGGTTCTACAAATAGGGAGTCGGTGCTCATGAAGGAAGAGGGATCAAAACTGATTTGAGTTTGTCTCTAGGGAGGTCTGGGATAAGTTTCTTGACAAGACTTTTCACATTTTCTTCGAGAAGGGAAAGTTCGTTTAAGTTGGCTTTTTCTGGGGCAAACCTGCCAAGATATTTCGCTCCATTCCAAGCCAGTGATTCTAAATAAATCCCCCCATTGGTGAAATAAGAAAAAAAAATGGGGGAGATCCCTTTTTCGTAGGATATCACCCTTTTCACTCCAACAAATAAACGAAGCTTAAAATAATCGGGTTTATTAACCTGAGTTTTGGGTTGTACTTCCTTATTGTCAACCTGAGTTTTGGGTTTTTCTCCCTCGGATTCAGTGAGTTTGCTTGCATCTCTTGTGTTTTTCAGTCTTGTAAATGGCTTTTGCCCATCCTCTTCGACTGAAAATTCCAAGATCTGCGGCGCAAATTCCTCTGCATCTGAGGAAGACAACCCAACATTCAGGTGATCATCCATTTTGTTGACGCATTTTTTTTGCAGCTTGTTGAGCCTGCTGTTCGGCCGTTCGTATGGGAGCCAGCATCGTCATGACAAACGATTTGAGAAAAGTTTGGTAGAATTTTTCCCCTTCTTTTTTCCCCAGATTTTCAATAAGAACAGTTTTGAGTTGTCCCAAAGTGCGCACAGGAGTCTCCATAGCAGCAAGAATATTGCCCCCACTTTTTCCCTCAGATGGGTGAGGAGTCACAGGATGAGTTTCTTCAGGTTTGCTAGGTGGAGTGCTTTCCATCCCTCCGGTATTGACCATAATTTAGTGTCCGTTGATGAGTTTAATTTTTTTAATCTCTTGGTTCGCTATCCGAATCCCTCGCGCTCCGACCCCTTTAAGGGGTATTTCATCGAGAGAATAAGTCATCTTCTTTATCTTTTGCTTAGGTTTTGGTTTAAAGTCAATCTGAAGTGTTAATCCAGATTCACTTGTTAAGTAGGCCAACTTGTATGCTTCGTCAAAATAACGGTAGACCTTATCAAGGATAAATTGTTTCACGATAAACCGCTTGCCATAGGCATGTCCAGTTTTGGGATCGGTATAAATCACAGAGAGTTCAGTCTTTTTATCGGCAATTCCCATCCAGACTACCTTGCCATCTTGAGCATGAATATAGTGTTTTTCGGGGACCCCCATGACCTGATAGCTCCCGTCTTGATACATCACCATCACTTTATCAAAGTTAGTGCATTCAAGAGCAAATTCAGTGTTTACTTTGGTCCCAAAATATCCCGTCTCTGGGTCGTAACATACCTTGACATTGCGTGTAGCAATCTTTTTTAAGTCGAGAGTTTTGAGAGTGGTAATTTGTGTTCTTCGTGGAAACTGATCTCCATATTGTTTGAGAAGTTTTTGGAGATAATTGAGAGTGAATTTTTTGATATTTTTTAACGAAGCCTCCACTTCAGTGAGGCGTTTTCCCAATGCCATGATTTCGTGTTGGTTTTTTTCGATATCAAATTGAGAGATCCTTCGGATAGGAATCTGGAGCAATCGATGTCTGTCTGCTTCATTCGGAATTCTCATCAATTGGTGATGATAGGGTTCCAAACTTTTGGTAATGGTCGAATGGATTTTTTCCATCGTTGAGATTGTTTCCAGTTTTTTATAAAGACGGTTTTCGATAAAAATTTGTTCGAGATTTTTCTCAAAGATTTGTTCGAGAAGTAGGTCTCGTTCGATTTCCAGTTCCCGTCTTAAATAATTTTTGAGGAGATCGGTATGATACCTAAGAACTTCATCAGTGGTTGCTTCCCAAGGAAATTTATCTTTAATGACTAAAATATTCGAATGAAGCGTCACTTCACAGTCAGTAAAAGCATAGAGCTCATTGATAAGAGATTTGGCGTGTTGCCCTCTAGGTAATTTAATTTCGATTTCGACTTTTTCAGCAGTATAATCACCGATTGAATCGATTTTAATTTTCCCTTTTTTAGCCGCTTCATCGATGGAACGGATGAGCGATTCAGTAGTGGTTCCGTAACAAATCTCTTCGATTACCAAAGTTTTTTCATCTCGAATCACAATTTTAGCACGAAGTTTAATTTTTCCCTTTCCTTTGTCGTATTCAGAAGGATCCATTGTCCCTCCAGAAGGAAAATCAGGAAAAATTTCAAATGAGGTCTCTTTTAAAATAGCAATTTGAGCTTCAATGAGTTCTGAAAAATTGTGAGGTAAGATTTTGGTAGACATGCCCACAGCGATGCCTTCTGCCCCTTGGAGAAGACACAGGGGAATTTTGGCAGGCAAAGAGATCGGTTCTTTGGTTCTTCCATCATAAGAAGGGATAAAGTCAGTTAAGTCGGCATTGAAAAGGGTGGCTTTTGCCAAAGAAGAGAGGCGGGTTTCGATGTACCGAGGGGCAGCGTTGGGGTCTCCTGTAAGCGGGTTACCAAAATTTCCCTGTGTGTCCATCAAATATCCCTTGTTGGCCAAGTTAACAAGAGCGTCGTTAATAGGAGCATCTCCATGGGGGTGAAGAGCCATGGTTTGGCCTGCTACATTAGCCACCTTGTGAAGCTTCCCATTATCCATTAAAAATAGAGTATAGAGAATCCTCCTTTGAACAGGCTTAAGTCCGTCGACTACATCGGGAATAGCTCGGTCGAGAATCACATAAGATGCATATTTGAGATAATTGTCTTTGAAGAGGTGCTTGAGATCTTCCACTAAAGAGCCTCCTCTGAGAGAAGATTGTCCATAATAAAAGCTTTGCGCTTTGGAGTATTTTTCCCCATGTAAAACTCAAGAGTGGGTTTAATATCGGAAAATGAACTGACAGTCACAGGTTTTAATCGAATCTCATCCCCAATAAACTGTTTAAATTCACCGGGAGAGATCTCTCCTAGTCCCTTGAATCGTGTGATTTCGATATTTTTTTGCTTAAAACTTTTGATGGCATCTTCTTTTTCTTCTTCAGAAAAACAGTAGAGGGTTTTTTCTTTATTTCTCACTTTAAAAAGAGGAGTTTCGAGGACATGAAGATGACCATTGAGGACCAAAGATTCAAAATAAGTGAGAAAAAAAGTGATCAAAAGATTGCGAATATGCATTCCGTCCACGTCGGCGTCTGTGGCTAGGATGACTTTGTTATAACGCAAATGTTCGATGCCTTCTTCGATTCCAAGAGCCATCATGAGATTGTACATTTCTTCATTTTTGTAGAGTTGATCCATTTTAAGCCCAAAGACATTGAGTGGTTTCCCTCTTAGGGAAAAAATCGCCTGGCGCAGAGGATCTCGGGAGGCTACTATAGAAGCTGAAGCAGATTCTCCTTCTGTGAGAAAAATCATGGTCTCATCACCATAAAGAGACCCTTTATTGTAATGGAATTTACAATCACGTAATTTGGGAATTTTAAAGGAGATTTTTTTCTGTTTTTCTCTAGCTTCTTTCTTGACGGAAGAGAGTTGTTTTCTAAGTTTTTCATTAAAAGAAATGCGTTCGATCAATTGCTTGGCAATAGAGGGATGTGTGTGGAGCAGGTGGTTCACCGCTTCTTTGACTTCGTGGACAATGGGGCTGCGAATTTCAGTGTTACTTAACTTATTTTTTGTTTGTGATTCAAAAATCGGTTCTTTGACTTTGATTAAGATACATCCGAAAATTCCTTCACGAACATCAACCCCTTGAAAATTTTTGCCGGCATACTCATTGACTCCTTTCAAAATTCCTTCTCGGAATCCTGAAAGATGGGTTCCCCCATCACTAGTGTACTGTCCATTAACGAAAGAATAGTAATTCTCTCCATAGCTTTGGGTATGAAGGAAGGCAAACTCTAGTTTATCTCCAACATGGTGGAGAGGTTCATAAAGCCGATCATCAGTGACTTCGCTATTGAGCAGATCGAGCAACCCTTGTTCAGACTGAATGGACTCTCCATTGTAAACAAGAGTAAGTCCTCGATTGAGATAGGCATAATGCCATAATCTGCGACGAATAAACTCTTCATCATAGTGATATTTTTTAAAGATCTCGGAGTCAGGGATAAATTCTACATAGGTTCCGTTGGCTTCCCGACTTGGCTTGCGTTTTTTTGTTTTCAGTTTTCCTTTTTCAAAAACGGCTTCAAGAGACTCTTTTTCTCGGATACTGCGGACAAGAAAATGACTGGAGAGAGCATTGACAGCCTTAAGACCCACTCCGTTGAGTCCAACGGAGAATTGAAAAACATCATCGTTATATTTTGCTCCAGTATTGATTTGGCTTACACAATCAATAACTTTTCCAAGAGGGATGCCTCTCCCATGATCTCGCACAGTCATGAGCAGGGTCTCGGGATCATGGACGATATGGATCCGGTCTCCGTGACGCATGATGAACTCATCAATACAGTTGTCGAGAACCTCTTTAAGGAGGATATAGATCCCGTCGTCGATATGAGAACCATCTCCCAATCGACCGATATACATTCCCGGTCTCATTCGAATATGGGTGAGAGGATCAACAGTTTGAACTGCGCTTTCGTCGTATTTTTTTGCCATCAACCTCAAGATAACAGGCTAGAAAATTCTTCTCTAGAACTCAAATATTCGCTAATGTAATGAACTCGTTTTATGTAAAATATTCTTTCGATTTTTTTGGAGGTCTTTGTAGATGCAAATAGGGGTGATTGGGATCAATTACAAATCGGCCGATTTGACACTTCGAGAAAACATTGCGAGGGTAAGCAGTCGTCGATTTGATGGTCAAGCTCCCCACTTTGGAATGAGTTACGTTCTTCTTTCAACATGTAATCGAACAGAAATTTATTTTTGTTCAACCGATCTTCCTTGCACCCATAGTTATCTGCTAGCAGTTCTTCGAGAAGAAATCCCCACCATTGAATTTGAACATCGTCTCTATTCTTATTTTGGGGAGGATTGTTTTTTTCATCTTGCTCGTGTGACAGCGGGAATGGACAGTGCTTTGATTGGAGAGACAGAAATTCAAGGACAAGTAAAAGGAGCCTATGTGAGCGCAGCACGGCTGATGCCTTTAGATGCTGAGCTTCACTTTCTTTTTCAAAAGTGTTTAAAAATTGCAAAAGGAGTTCGCTCCTCTTTTTTGCTCGCTCGGGGAATGCCAAGCCTTGAGGAAACTATTCTTCGCGCAAGTAAAAATGTTCTGGGAGAATTTCATAATCAGTCGATTCTTTTTTTTGGAATTTCTGATATTAATCAAAAAATATTCTCTTGTTTTAAGTCTAAGGGACATAGAAACATCACATTTTGTAATCGAAGTTTTGATAAAGCGATTAAAATCGCCGAAAGAGAAAAAATTCAGGCTCTCCCCTGGCATGAAAGACAGCGGTGGATATACTATGATCTTGTGATTTTTGGAACAAAAGCTCCTGATTTTGTGATCTCCAATCAGGGGATTTCCCTTGCTTTTTCCAAACAATACCTTTTGATAGATCTTTCCGTTCCTCGCAACGTTGATCCAAGGATAGGGAGACTTCCGGGTGTCACTTTGATCAATATTGATCAAATTAACCGAGGAATTAACCGAAAGAAGAAAATCAAAGTACAGGCTCTTTCTCGGATAGAAGCGCAATATATTGCGCATGCCGTCTCTAAACAAATGGTTGTGTTCCACAGAAAACAACAATTTCGTTATTTTCAAACATCTGCGTGAGTTTGTGTCTTGTTTTCATGGTGTTTCTCGTCGGCAGCTATTGTGCGTAAGGTGAACGATTCACGCATAAACACTTTTCTTAAGGCAAGGTAGATTCCAAGAAAGATTCCTCCTTCTATCCCTAAAATTTCTAGTTGCTTTCCCAAAGTTTTAGCAAGGGAATGGAAGGGAATATGTAAGATAAGACATGGTGTATGATTTTCTAATACAAAAGCACTTAAAATTAAGGTTGCCCCCCCTGCCACCATTGAAAAGCCTAGATTTTTCCAAAATGAGATGTCTACTTGTAGGGAAGTTTTTTTTAAAAAAATAGTGAGAAATAGGGCATTGAGGCTCGATGAAATGGTGGTTGCAATGGCCACGCTGACCGTTCCCCATTTTAACCCAAAAACAAAAAATGTATTGAGGCCAAGATTGGTTCCAATGGTAAAAAGGGAGAGGTAGGTGGGAATTTTAGGTTTTTTTTGCGCATAAAAAATTTGAGAAAAACAGAGAATAAGGGTCATGGGGACAAGACCTAAAATATAGGCCCAAAAACAGGTGGTGGTTTTTACAATGGAATTTTCCCCAAATTGGCCTCTTCCGTAGATGAGGTTAACGATGGAAGCTCCCATCACAAGAGAGCCAATGGTGACAGGAATGAGATAGGTTCCTATTTTTTTTACAATCAGATTTAAAAAATAATTGGCTTGCTGATAATCACGTCCCTGGAACGCTCGAGTGAGAGGGGGGAGCAAGGCTCCCGAGAGGGAAATTCCGATGAGAGCTAAGGGAAGTTGTTGAAGACGGATGGCATACCATAGAATTGCAGGTCCCTCAGGATCCGCTGCTCGTGCAAAAAGAGCATCTAGGGCCACATTAATCTGCGTCGCTCCAATGCCAATCATGACAATCAGGGCGGGTTTTAAAAGGGGCCAGATTCTCTCTTTGGTGTCATTCAGCCAATTGACGTTTTCTCCTTCTTTTAAAAATCCGATAGTCCGTGGAAGAGTGACGATCCATTGACAAGCAAAAGCAAATACCAAGACCATGGCCACTTTTTCCAAGGCTTTTTCTGGAACAAGATGAGCAAAGTAGAGTGAGGCCACTATCCAAAAAAGGTTAACAATCGCAGGTGCAACGCTTGGAAGGAAAAATGTTTGGTGACACTGAAGAAATGAAGTGTTTAAAGCGTAAAGCGTGAGAAAGAGAAGAGCGGGGAAAAAGATCATGGTCAGTCGAATGATGGCGATCGTATTAGGAGAAAAATGAACAAATAGCAGAAAAGATCCTAAAGTGATTTCGGCAAAGAGAGTAAAACACAAAAGAAAGGTTGTAATTTTTGAAAGAAGAATCCAGAAAAATTTGATTGCCCGTTTGGGATCTTGAGCTCGCAAGCTTTCAAAATGAGGGATAAACGCACTATTTAAAGCCTCTTCCCCCAAGAGGCGACGGAAGAGATGAGCAAATCGGTAGGCCATCCAAAAAGCGGCTACAGCGGGAGTCGTTCCAAATAGAGCAGCCATGGCCACTTCTCGTCCCAAGCCGGTGACTCGAGAGATCAGTGTACCGGAGAAAAATCTTCGCGCTGAGGAGAGAAGGGAGGTCGTTGTGTCTTGCAAGGTTCTTTCCGAAATTTCTTTCTAATGGTAGAATCTTGATTCGAAAATAACAATGGCAAATAAAGATGCTGGCAGCCGACGATCTTCTCATAGGGGCTCATACCTCGGCAGCAGGGGGTGCTCATAACGCTCTTATCGAAGGAAAATCGATTGGAGCAACCACCGTTCAAATTTTTACTTCCAATCAAAAACAGTGGAAAGGAAAAGTGATCACAGAAGAGGCAGCTGAGCTTTTTCAGGAGATTCTTCATGAAACAGGTCTTCAAAAGATCATGAGTCACTCGAGTTACCTCATTAACTTGGGTTCTCCTTTGACTGAAGGATTACATAAAAGTCGTAGAGCTTTTCGAGAAGAGATCGAACGGTGTTTAGGGCTTGGTCTCACCTTTTTGAATTTTCATCCAGGGGCCGCTTTGAACAAGCCGCGTGAACAGTGTCTCGATCGGGTTGTCGAAAGTCTGATTTTAATGGAGGATCTTTTGAAAGATGAAAATCTTACCTTATTACTTGAGACAACGGCCGGCCAAGGATCTGCGGTAGGGTGTTTGTTTGATGAGTTGGGTTATATTGTGAGTCGAGTAAAAAAACATGTACCCATTGGTGTTTGTATCGATACATGCCATATTTTTGCCGCTGGCTATGATATTCGAACTGGAGCTGCCTGGAAAGAAATTTTCAAAATTTTTGATGAAAAAATTGGATTAAATTATCTTAAAGCTTTTCATCTCAATGATTCGATGAAAGCGTCTGCCTCCAGGCGGGACAGACACGCTCCGTTGGGAGAAGGGGAGATTGGCCTCGAATCTTTTCGTTTTTTAATGACTAACCCTCTCACCCGAGAACTTCCCAAATACCTTGAAACGCCAGGTGGATGCCCTCTTTGGGATAAAGAAATTTGGATGCTCAGAGAGTTCGCGCGAGGAAGCAAACGATGAAACGTTCAAAAATCAAAACAATTAAGCAAGAGAAAAAAGCTGGAGAAGAGGCCCTGGTCAAAGGGTGGGTTCGCACTGTTCGTCATCAGAAAAATTTTTCCTTCATTGAGCTCAATGATGGTTCAACTCTTTCGTGTCTACAGATCATCGCCGACAGTTCTTTGCCTAATTATACTGCCATTGTGGAACGCCTTGCAACTGGAGCTTCTTGCGCCGTGGCTGGGATACTTGTCGAAAGTCTTGGGACCAAGCAGGCCATTGAGCTCCATGCTAAAGAAATAGAAATCATTGGAGAGTGTGACTCTCAACATTATCCTTTGCAAAAAAAGCGACATTCTTTTGAATTCCTGCGAACTATTGCTCATCTACGCCCCCGCACCAATACAATTGGAGCGGTGATGCGGGTGCGTAATGTTTTGGCTTTTGCCACTCATGTTTTTTTTCAAGAAAGGGGATTTATCTACCTTCATACTCCCATTATCACTGCTTCAGATTGTGAAGGGGCAGGGGAACTTTTTAATGTTTCCACTTTGGATAAGGAAGATCCTCCCCGTAATAAGCGGGGAGAAATCGATCATTCTCACGATTTTTTTGGAAAATTAGCTTACCTCACCGTATCGGGGCAGCTGAACGGAGAATCCTATGCTTGCGCTCTTTCCGATATCTATACCTTTGGCCCCACATTTCGAGCAGAAAACTCTAATACTTCTCGCCACTTGGCTGAATTTTGGATGATTGAACCGGAGATGGCTTTTGCCGATCTAAGTGATACGATGGATCTTGCACAAATCTATCTCAAATATCTTATCGGAGAAGTATTGATAAAATGTCCTGAAGAGATGGAATTTTTTGACCGTGTTATCCGCAAAGGGACGATTGCAAGGCTTCAAGAAATGATCGACAAACCTTTTCAAAAAATCTCTTACATAGAAGCTGTTGAGCAACTAGCCAAGAGTGGAAGAGTTTTTGAATTTCCCTGTCACTTTGGGTGTGATCTTCAATCCGAACATGAGCGCTATTTATGTGAAGAGGTTTACAAGGGGCCAATCATTCTTTATGATTTTCCTAAAGCTATTAAAGCCTTCTATATGCGAGAAAATGAGGATGGTAAAACGGTGGCTGCCATGGATGTGCTGTTTCCCGGCGTGGGAGAAATCATTGGAGGAAGTCAAAGAGAGGATCGACATGCCATTCTCGTTGAGAAAATGGATCGGATGGGACTTGATAAAGAGCCTTACTGGTGGTACTTAGAATTGCGAAAATATGGGAGCGTCCCTCATGCTGGATTTGGATTAGGTTTTGAACGTCTGATTCAGTTTGTCACTGGAATGGAAAATATTCGGGATGTCATTCCGTTTCCTAGAACTCCTAATCATGCTCCTTTTTGAGGATTCGATGGATTTTAAGAATCTGTCTTCAGAATCATACATGTCGATCCCTCACACTTTGAAAAATACACAAGTTGATAATGAGCGATCAGGCCAAATTATAGGTGCAGCCATCGAAGTAAAAGATGGTATTTGTCGTTTGATCAACAGTGGATAAATACGCATCTACAATAGACATCTTGCATAAATCAGTTTCGTGCCCGTGAGCGTGCCCGTGCCGGTGTCCGACCCTACCCATGTGTATGTGTTGCACCCCTACCTACGTATCATCTTGATCAGCATAGAAACAATACGTATCAAAAGCTCTCGACCTTTCGTTTGATGTTGTTCATCTATGAGTTGCAATCGTTGACATATACCCAATCAAAATGAAGATTTGCCCAACATTGATTTCATGACATAAAAATTGTCATTGATGCGCCTCCGCAT
>JAGRNW010000028.1 GCA_020440555.1 Chlamydiia bacterium | reverse complement strand
TTACGAGTCTAAAAAGCACAAGAGGTGCAAGCAAACTCCTCTGAATCCGAGGAAGACAACCCAAAACTCAGGTTTATAATGTCAAAGAAGTTGTGGAAAAGGTATCGAAAGCCCAAGGTCACTACGTTGTTCATGTGTCTGGTTAGAGCTGTGATATTCAGGCTTTAGCAAAAGGTCTCGCACAAATGCTCACCGGTAAATGGATTGCAATTCGCGATTTTTTCAAATTTCTAATTGCTGTAGGACAGGGGTTTGATGTGATTAAGGATGCTTGGACGCTTTATATCTGCTTGCTTTGCTACTTGCGAATGATCGTGAATTGAAAAAGTTTACATTCCTGGTACCAGAGCGGCAATTAATCGTTCTCAATGAACGAGAAGAACATTTCCGAAGACACGTGAAAAAATTAGGCTATTTTCTGCCTTCTAAAACCAGCTCTGGAGGCTAAAGCATCCATTTAACCTGAGTTTTGGGTTGTCTTCCTCGGATTCAGAGGAGTTTGCTCCGCAAATCTTGGGATTTTCAGACGAAGTAAATGGCCAAGGGCCCTTTACGAGTCTAAAAAGCACAAGAGGTGCAAGCAAACTCACTGAATCCGAGGGAGAAAAACCCAAAACTCAGGTATTTATTAAATTGATGTGCCAAACTTTTGAAGATTCATTCGAGCCATTTTATCAGTCGACGAATATTCAAGAGCCGTTTTCCAGGCCGCTATAGCCTTGGTATGCTCTCCTATTTGATGATAAACGTTGGCAAGGTTATTATAGACTTCATTCAAGTGATAGTGATCTGTTGAAGGGTAGTACTGTATTGCTTTAAGATAGGCAGCAATAGCCGCTTCATAGTCTCCCTTTTTATTCGAATCGATTCCTTTGAGATAATGGGCTCTTGGATGTTGAGGATTTACTTCCAGACATTTTTGGAGATATTCAACATATCGTTGTCTATCAGTAAAGCTATAGATAATAGCTTTACGACACAAAACCTCGGCTGTGTTTCCTACAATTTTCTCAGCTTTTGAAATCCACTGCAAAGCTTCTTCATGCAAACCATCTTCAGCTGCACACATAGCTTCTACTACGCAATGGAAAATAGGTTTGCAACAAAACTTAAATTTCTTGCCGGAAGCACATGTGCAAGGACTGTATGGTTGTGGAATCATTTGCTCCGCTGCTTCATCAACATCTCGTTGGTTGTTCTTAAGTTGTTCACGAAACTGTTGGTAATGTCTCTTTAGTCGTTTGGCATATTCCGTCTCACTTTTTGAATGTGCGTTACCATAACACATTTCTTCAAAAGCCTTGACAAAATATTTGCTATAAGGGCTTGAGTAGCCAAAATCAACAAACACACCCGGCACATCTTCTCTAAAAGCTAAACCGATCTTGTCATAATACGATTTCGTTTCCCAGCAATAGCGTAACCGAGTAACTTGTAGTTCTTTTTCAACATGAAAAACGACTATCATCACATTGCGACAGTCACAATCCAGCTCAGTGCAAAATAATTCGATGAACATGTATTGTCCTGCAGGTGGCAGCCCAGATGCATTTTGCAAAATAGTGATTGATCGAGTTTCGTTTTCAGCGATCTCTGGTAGTAGCTCTTGAAAGGATTGAAATGTCATTATAACCTCTTGAAGAGTTAGGAAATCGTTCCAAATTGACTAGGCTCATTGAAATTTACACAATTTACACAAGGGGTTATGGTATACGATAGCCCCTAAATTTGCACTCAAGTTCATTTCACACCCATACGAAGAAATTTTTCACATTCATCAAGCTGTGCAAGGGACACAAATTCGTTCTCTTTATGTGCCTCCTTAATATCAGCGTCATGAAAGCAATTTTGATAGCATAGAATGAAACCGAATGATAGGATGAAAGACTTGAAAAAGCTTGCATGGAATGCGAATGATAGGAATTTTGAATCCTTTTCCTCGGCTTTTTTTGATTTTGTCACGGAGGACATCCCATGATATCGCCAATTCATTGGCTCCCCTCAGAAATTCTCTGTCATACTTTTAACTATCTCCCAGATTCAACTCTTGTCTCCATTATTCCTCTTGTCTGTAGAGAATGGCACAAGATCACCTCTAACGAAAACTTTTGGCGCCTTTTTGCTCATCAACGGGGACTTATCCAGGAGGATTTTTCCTGGAAAAACACCGCTAGACGACTCATTAAAATCAACGATTCTTTTCATCGATTGAATCCCAGAACTTGTTCTATCCCTTCCAGCTGTAAATGGCATCAAGTCACACAAACTAAAACTTATACGGCCATCATTACCCATTGTTCTTATCACACCTACAACACAAAAAAAATCAAACCTATCACCAACCTCTCTTCCCCAAGATATGAAAATTATATGAGTTTAACACCGTATGAAAACAAAGTTGCATGTGGAACAAATCGGGGAACCGTTCGCCTTTTTGATGCAAAATCTACGATTTCTGGAGGAATAAACTATAAGAAAAAGCGTTGTATTGATCCAATTTTATGGGATCGAACAAATCTTTTTGCTTGTTCTTACACAAATTACTTTGATCAATGGGATATTGAGACGGAACAAAAAATTCAAATTTTAAATGATGAAAAACCCTATATTATAAAAAAAATAATATCTTATTCTTCAGAGATTTTGATCACAATCAAAGGAAGGCAATTTTTAACCTTGTGGGATGTTAGAACTCCCACTCCTCTTTTTCAGATTCGCAGCACCCGTGACGTTAAAGATCTTACTTCAATTTTCGAACAGAATCGATTTTATACAATCACTGACCAGCAGACCAAACAGGAGAACAACACGACCATTGATTTTTGGGATCTCAGAAAATTGACAGGTCCTATTCAGATGATCAATTCTATTCAATTAAAAAAAGATCTTCATCCCTTAGCGTTTGGAGCCTCTCTTAACTACCTATTTGTGGGAACCAGCGAAAAGGGTCTTTTAATTTTCAATGCAAAAGAAGGAGATCCCGTAAAAGCCAAAATTTCTACCCCTCTCCAGATCAACTCAATGCATGTGTTTCATACAACTATCGTTGCCACTTCGGACGCACAAAAATTGCTCATAATCCTCAATCTTTGATGGCGTTGCCTAGTTATACAAGAAGATGTCATCAATCCCTTGTTAATAACTGGGTTGATAACTGATTTTGATCATAAACTGCCACTTATCATCTTTTCATTGACAATCCATAAACAGCTTTTTTATACAAAAAAAATTCGCAAGCCTTACTGTTTATCAACATTTCCACAACCTCAAAAGAAGAGGATATATAATAGTAGGATATATATATATATTTTCTCACGTTGTGGAAAACTTGATCCCAAAACCCTTTGGTGCGGAATCAATAAATTTTTTGACACACAAATAGAAATTGACATGGACACTATCATTGAATTCAGGCATCCTTGCACCGAAACCATCTGAGTTTAAAACAATCATGGACTTAAGCATCCTCAACCAAGTCTTCGACTTATCGACATTTCGCTATGCCTCTCTTTTTGAAGGAATCACTTTTCCTTGGGAAGCGCTGGAGCGGCTTAAAGAATTTCTTAAGAAGTTGCCTCTGGGGGAAATTAAGGGCAAAATAAATTCTGGAGTTTTCCTAGAAAATCCTGAACTAATCTCGATAGGAGAGGAAACGGTTGTCGAGAGCGGAGCTTATATCCGTGGGCCATGCATCATTGGAAGAAACTGCCAAGTGAGGCATGGGGCCTATATCCGAGGTCATGTTTTGGTGGGAGATACCTGTGTAATTGGACATTCGACTGAGGTGAAGCATTCCATCTTCCTCAACCGGGCGAAGGCGGGCCATTTTTCCTATGTAGGAGATTCTATACTGGGGAATGGAGTCAATCTGGGAGCTGGAACAAAATGTGCTAATCTTCGCTTTGATGGAGCAAAAATCATTGTGCATTTCAATCAAACAAAAATTCAGACAGGACTTAAGAAACTCGGGGCAATCTTTGGAGATGAATCTCAGACAGGGTGTAACTCTGTGACCAACCCTGGGGCAATACTAGAAAAAGGTGGGGTCATCTACCCTTGTTCAAATGAAAAGTCTCCTAGATAAATATAAACAACAAATCAATAAAGAGATAAAAAATAATATCGCTTCGTTTGGTGCCAAAACGCTGCTTAGAGATGCGATAGAATACTCTCTTCTATCTGAAGGGAAAAGATTTCGTCCTGCAATTTTACTCATGATTGCAAACGCTCTTGACCAGCGCCCCCCCCCTCTTCAGGCAGCCCTAGCTATTGAGTATTTTCATACTTCTTCACTAATTGCTGATGACCTTCCTTGCATGGATGATGATGATCAAAGAAGAGAAAGGGCTGCTCTTCACATTAAATATAATGAAGGGATAGCTCTATTAGCTTCGTATGCCCTGATTGCAAAAGGGTATGAGATGGTTCACAGAGCGGCCAAAAGTGATCTTATTTGTCGTTTAGCTTTGGAGAATGCAACGAAAAATACAGGCATTTTAGGAGCCACAGGAGGACAATATCTCGATCTTTTTTTGGATCAACCAACGGAAAGTGAGGTCCTCGAAGTTATGGAGAAGAAAACAGGGACGCTTTTTGAGATTTCTTTTGTTTTTGGCTGGCTCTTTGGAGGGGGAGAAATTGAAAAGCTTGAGAGAGTTAAAGAAGTAGCCCACCATTTTGGAAGGGCATTCCAGATCGCCGATGATTTTGATGATTTAGCGCAGGATGGGGCAAAAAGGCGTTTGATCAATTATCCTCTCATTGCTGGTGAGGAGAAGGCTCACTCTCTTCTTAATCAAGAAATCCATTGCTTCCTTGCAGGACTTAATGAGCTTGAATTGAATCACTCTGAACTTCAGGATCTCATTCATTTTTTATAATTAGACCTAAACAATTTGAAGAATCCAAATTTCGGCTGAAACGGAAGTATACCCATTCCACTTCAAGCCCGGGGCTTTGGCGCAGCCGAAATCCCAATTCTTAAAGTGGAATGGGTATAACGTGTCACAACTGGAACATAGTACCCACATAGAGAAGCGATTCCTCCTACAGTTGCGGCTGCAAAAAGATGTTCTTCAAAAGAAAGGACGTGTGGCTTAATCAAAAAAAGCCAACCCAACCAGCCTACAAGACCAGATAACATGGAAGTCCAGGCTGCCAGAGGATAATTGTTGGCTTTCTTTCCATAGAGGGCTAGGGCTGTGGGAACAAAAATTGAAACAAAAAGGGTAGCCCCCGAGTGGACCATCAAATTAAAGATGCTTTTTGAGAACATGGCCACAGTAAAGGAAACAGCAGCAATAATGAGATTGGAAGCTCGCATCATTTTAAGGTTTTTTGTTTTAAAAATATTTTGCGTTAAAATCGCTGTTCCAGCAAGCAAGTAACTATCTGCTGTGCTCATAATAGCTGCAATCAAGCCTGCAGCAAAAAGACTGAAAGTAAAGGTAGAAAGGTGGTCTCTGGCTAGTTGTGGCAACAGTTGATCGGAGGCGCTTAGATGGGGATAAAGGGCTCGTCCAGCTACTCCAATGAACAAAGGGATAAGCCCTAAAGCGAAATAGCCGCCCCCAGCCGTTATCGTACTCCATTTTGCCACTTTCTCTGTCCGACAGGAGAAAAATCTTTGAATCAAATCTTGTCCCATGATGGCCCCCAACCCTGTCATCAAAAGTTGTCCAATAAAAGCCAAAAAGGGGAACAGTCCAAGCGACTGGGGTTTTAACTCAGAAAATTCATGCCAAAATTGAGGAAGAGTTTCTTGCAAAGGAGCGCTCCGCCAAGTGATTGTGAACAAAAGAGTAAGACCAACTATAAGGAGGGCAAGTTGTACAAAATCTGTGCAAGAAACGGCCCACATTCCCCCTGCCATGGTATAGAGAACTACGATGGCAGAACCAATGAGAATCCCCATTTGCATATCGAGTCCTGTGGCAATATGAAAAATCACTCCCAAAGCCAACATTTGAGAGGCCAGGGTTCCCACATAAAAAGGGAGCATCAATAAACTAGAAAATCTTTCGACCTGTTTTCCATACGCTTTGCCCAAAACATCTGATATGGTAAACTTTTCTGTTCTTCGAAAACGGGCGGCAAAAAAAAGGCCGGCAATCACAAGTCCACATGAGCAAGCGAAAGGATCTGCAATCACTTCGTAGAAACTTCCGCGATGCACTGTACCGGAAACACCCATACAGCTTCCTGCTCCAAACCAGGTGGCAACAATGGTGGGTACGGCCATAAAAAAGGGCAAACGTCTCTTAGCGACCAGATAGTCTTCAACCGTTTTTACTTTTCTGCCTGCAACAGCTCCTATACTCAACAAAAAAACAAGATAAGCTCCAATTCCGAATAGAAGAGTCATGTGTCCTCAAAAAAAGAAAATGCAAAGACTGGAGTATGAAACATGTGGCTTAGAAAAAGCAAGACTATTGGTAACAGTTCAGCTAAAGAAAATACAAGCTAGTTTTTTTTTAAAAATTTTGTTACACGATTGAGCAATATGATGAGAAGGGTCGTTTATTTTATTGCATTTTTCCCTGTTTTAGCTGGGTGTACGCATTACTGTGTACCTTCGCTCACTCAGGATCATCCAGCATGCCCTATCCTTTCATCTCCACAAATGCAACTGTCTCCTCTTCTAGAAATCAAATATGAAAAACAGTCTACAGAGAGCACGGAGGCATGACGATACTTAAAAAATCAGGCATTTTGCAAGGCTGGCTCTCGAAGTTTAATTTGGCGAATAAAATAAGAAGAACCTCAACTTCAGCAATTTGTGAAATACAAATGCGACCTCATGCCAAAATGTTCGGCGCAATCAAAAAGTTTTTTCTACCTCTCGGAATCCTTCAAATGCTCTTTCTTTATGGATGTGTCAGAGTTAATACCAACGCATTACCTATTTTTGAAGAGGTTCAACACAACATCCACAGGCAAAGCGGCTATTGCCCCCATTGGAATACCGATTCTTATGAGTGTAATGATCAAACCTGGGTTACTAATGCCTTAGAACAAGAACTGACGCTAGACCTAGCGATTTCTATTGCTCTTTTGAACAATAAGGAACTCCAGGCTATTTATGAAAACCTAGGAATCGCGAAAGCACAATTTGTCCAAGCCGGACTTCTTAATAATCCCATCTTTTCCTTATCTTACAGATTTTCAACGCAATCCTCTGTGACCAACCTGATTGATCTTGGATTGTTCCAAAATTTTTTAGAAATCCTTCTTATTCCTCTTAAAAAACGTGTGGCAGCCGCAGAGCTTGAGGCAACAAAAGCAAGAGTAACGGCACAAATTTTCGATGTGATTGCTCAAACAAAAATTGCCTTTTTCACCTATCAAGCTGTTGTGCAAATTTGGGGCCTGAAAAAACAAATTCTGTTAGGAGCGGATTCCTCTTTTGAAGCAGGTCAAAAATTATTTAAGGCGGGAAATATCAAAAAGCTAGAACTTACTGAACAGTATGAATTTTACGAGAAAACAAAGGTAGAAGTTGCAGATTTAGAGCTAGAGGTATTAAAAGCCAGAGAACGTCTCAATGTTCTGATGGGACTTTGGGGCCCGCAAATTCATTGGAAAGCGCATCATTGCATACCTTTTGTGCAAGAAAAAGAGGGGGAATGGGAGGATGTTGAAAATAAAGCGATCTCTAACAGCTTTGATCTAGCGATCGCAAAAAAGGGGATCTATGCAGCAGCTGCAGGATTTGGCATTGATACAACTCGCATTGTGTTTCCTCAGTTTGAGTTGGGACCTAGTTCAGAAAGAGATGAGGGAACTTGGTATGTGGGTCCTGCGCTTGCATTGGGGCTCCCCTTTTTCGATTTCGGACAGGCTGTGTCGGCTAACGCTCAGTCTGAAATTTTACGGCAATGGAAAAATTACACAGCCTTAGCCATTGAAATTCGTTCCGAGGCACGTATGAAAAGAATGCTCGTGCTTAATGCTCATAGGAAAGCCTTGTATTACCAAAAAGTCCTTATTCCCATTGCTGAACAACTGACATCTCTCACCTTATTGCAACATAATGCTATGCAGTTAGGCGTCTTTCATCTACTTGCAGCCAAAATGCACGAAATTGAACAAAAAATTCATAATATTGAATTGATAAGAGATTATTGGATTGCTCGAACAGAATTAGAAATTCTGCTCAATGGTCATTTAATAGGAAAAGTAATTGAAATAAGAAGATAAAAATATTCATGAAGCGGATCATTGCTATTTTTTTTATTTTTTCAGTTTTTTTTAATTTAGTGTTATCCAAAGAGCGCGACCCTCCAAGGCCGTGGGCAAAAGCGGAGACAGAACATTTGCCTCCCGGAAAGCCAGGAAAAGATTATACCCCTGCGGTGGTGCCTAATGGAACTAAAGCTGATTATAAAATAGTGGATGGGTTCAAGGTTTTTCATTTGATTGCGGAATCCATTGAATGGGAAGTGGCGCCTGGGTTGGTTGTCCATGCCTGGGGCTATAATGGATCTGTTCCTGGGCCTCTCATTGAAGTTGCTGAGGGAGATCGAGTGCGTATCTTTGTAACCAACAAACTTCCTGCTCCAACCACGGTGCACTGGCACGGAGTATTAATTGTTTGTGGTATGGATGGTGTTTCAGGTTTGACCCAACCAGCCATCCCTCCTGGCCAAACTTTTCTTTACGAATTTATTTTTCCTGATAGTGGAACATTTATGTACCATCCTCATCATGATACCATGACACAAGAAGGGATGGGATTGAATGGCATGATTATTGTGCATAAGAGAGAATCTGACATAAAAAAAAGGCCAGATAGAGATTTTTCAATCATGCTTAATGAATGGAGCGTTGATGTCGGAACATCAAGACCTAATCCACTGGATATGGGCAGCCTAAATATTTTAACGATGAATGGGAAGGTGATGCCGGCAACCGAACCATTAGTCGCAAAATTAGGAGACACCGTTTGGATTCGTTATGGCAATTTGAGTGCTATGGATCACCATCCGATTCATCTTCATGGTTATAACTTCAAAGTCATAGGTACGGATGGAGGGTGGGCATCTGACAAATCTGTGCTTGTCCCGGAAACCACAGTGCTTGTCCCTGTGGGCGCTGTTAAAGTCACCGAATTTGTGGCTAATAACCCAGGGGATTGGATTTTTCACTGTCATATGACTCATCACATTATGAATCAGATGGGACATCAATTTCCCAATATGTTGGGTATAGATGTGGGGGATTTAGATGAAAAAATCCGCCGATTGATTCCTGGTTATATGACGATGGGAACTACAGGTATGCAGGATATGACAGAATCGGGAATGCCTATACCTCCCAATAGTATTCCAATGCTTGGATTTGATGGTCAATTTGGAAAAACAGTTTTGGGCGGCATGGCAAATATTTTGAGAGTGCGTGAAAACATCGATACTTATGAAGATCCGGGGCCTTATCATTTCCCTGAGGGAACTGTTGCTGCCCCTGCAACAGAAGAACAGTTGAGGGAAAATGGGTTGTCTTCTTCATTGAAAATAAAGAAGACAACCCAAAACTCAGGTTAATATACTTAATATCTATTACGTATCAATCCTTAATACATGCAAGTTGCAGGAAAACATATTCATCGGCGGGTTAATACCAGGAGTTGTTACATACAGAGAGACCACATCTCCAGCTGTGAGGGGGAGATAGCCACTCATCGAAGTCTCTTGATAAATGTTGTCTTCCTGCGATGGTGGCCCCAAAACAGTAGTAGCCGGCAGAATGTTATTGACCATAACGTTATTCACAGCGACTGCGAAGAAATAATCTATAGAGGCATTCACTGACACACTTAAGCAGCAATCCACTCCAACGTAATAAAGTCCGGAAACATTAATGGTAATTTCTCCATTAGAAAAATCGCATGTTGTCCCTGATGATGAACCGTTATTTGTAAAGGTGAGAACTTTTGTTGGAACATTTGCTATAAGGTTTTGTGATTGCTCATTAGCCGTAAAGAGCTCTCCATAAGATGGAGCCAATGCGGCCGGCCCTGTGGGTCCTGTGGGTCCTGTGGGCCCCGTGGGGCCCGTAGGACCCGTTGGACCCCCGCTCGGACCGGTGGGACCCGTGGCGCCGGAAGGACCTGTTGGCCCCGTGGCCCCTGTTGGTCCTGTTGGCCCTCCGCTTGGACCGGTCGGACCTGGAGGTCCAGGACGCGGCTCACATCGACTGGCATCCTTTTTCTCAATTCTATTAAAACCTTTATCCGCTCCATACGCTCTTCCCTCTGCGGCTATCCATGTCACACACAGTAACACGCCAAACACACGGGCCATCTTCATAATTTCTTGCATTGATTTCATATGTTTTCTCCTTAAATACACACATTTTCTAAGGGATCGTCTCAAGCGTTCCCTTTAACAAGATTTAAAAAAATTTTAGCAAAAATTTAAATTTTAATAAACTGAATTTTTCGATGCATGTCTATCCCATAAAATTTCAATATGATAGCAACTTATTATGTGTTGCTCGATGATCAATCGACGGATAGTGTACAAAAAAAATAAGCCCAGAAAAACCTTCTGGGCTTATTCAGCACGAACACAAGATCGAAGTACCTTTTACATACCGTCAATATCGATTTTCTGTACATGCATGTTACAGGAATACATTCTCATCGGGGGGTTGGGAGCATCAGGCGTAGTCACAATCAGAGAAATTACATCTCCTGCATCAAGGGAGAGATAACCACTCATCGAACATGCAATAAAAACAGAACTATCAGTTGAGGGTCCTGGAGTGGCAGTAACTGCTGGCAAAATATTGTTCACAGGAATGTTATTGACGGCGATTTCGAAGAGCCAAGTGTGATAGGCTGTTCCTCCCTGCCTGATGCAAGCATCTACTCCAACATAATAAATTCCGGGAACATTGATGGTAATTTCTCCATTAGAAAAATCGCATGTTGTTGCTAGTGATAAACCATTATTAGTGAAAGTCAAAACCTTCGCAGGGATGCCTCCTGTGACACCTTGTGTTTGTTCAGTAGCTGTAAAGATCTCTCCATAAGCTAAATTTAATGCGGCCGGCCCTGTTGCTCCAGTTGGCCCTGTTGCTCCAGTTGGCCCTGTTGCTCCAGTTGGCCCTGTTGCTCCAGTTGGCCCTGTTGCTCCTGCTGCTCCTGTTGCTCCTGCTGCTCCTGTTGCTCCTGTGGGTCCAGTTGGCCCTGTTGCTCCTGCTGCTCCTGTTGCTCCTGTGGGTCCAGTTGGCCCTGTTGCTCCCGTTGGCCCTGTTGCTCCAGTTGGCCCTGTTGCTCCTGCTGCTCCTGTGGGTCCAGTTGGCCCTCCGCTTGGACCGGTCGGACCTGGAGGTCCAGGGCGCGGCTCACATCGACTGGCATCCTTTTTCTCAATTCTATTAAAATCTTTATCCGCTCCATACACTCTTCCCTCTGCGGCTATCCATGTCACACACAGTAATACGCCAAACACACGGGCTATCTTCATAATTTCTTTCATTGATTTCATATGTTTTCTCCTTAAATACACACATTTTCTAAGGGATCCTCTCAAGCGTTCCCTTTAACAAGATTTAAGAAAGTTTTAGCAAAAAATTTAAATTTTAACAAATACATTATTGCGTGTCGCTCGGTGGTCAAGCAACTGATGATAGAGATTGCAGCGTTCTGCCCATGTAAAGCAATTTTGATAAAATAAAATTTCTTCTTGCAACCTATTGAGGGTAGACTTGTGTAAAAGTTTTTGTAGACTTCTTGACAAAGATTCACTGCTTTCTGGTGTATAAAAAAGCACTCCATATTCTTCTTTAAAATGTTCCCGTGTAACGGGAAAATTGGGGGCAACTACGGGTCTTCCAAACCGCGCATACTCATAAAGCTTGGTGTGAGCCACATAAGGCATCCTCCCTGCCCCCCCGAAGGGAGCCACGAATGCGTGACAATTACGCGCATATTTCGGAATCTCTGAAGGCGAGATAAATCCGTGAAAAATGACTCTATTTTCAATGCCAAGTTTATGGGAAAGCCTTTGGTAGTACGTGATTTCTTCTTTTTTCCCACCTATCACTTCCAATCTCCATGGAGAAATTTTGCGAAGGGCGGTGAGGAGAGTCTCAATGCCCTGACCTTGGTAAAGTTGACCGATATATCCTAAAGTCAGAGGTTGAGTCGTCTTCGGAGGTAGAAGTGGTTGGACATTCACTGCCAATGGAATGACAACAATGGGTCTTTGGATGAAGTAAGGGGTGGTTAAAAGTGCTTCTTTCAAAGCCTTTGTTGTTACAACAATTGTATCCACCTGTTCAAGCACCCTTTTTTCTTGAGAAATATCTCGATGGGCAAAAAGGGCGAGTTCATGAGCTTCGTAGATATAGTGAATTCCTTTGATCCGTTTTTTCAAGTGATAAGCAGCCTGTTTGACGACTGAAAAATGGACAATATCTGGTTTGGTTTTCAGAAGATGTCTCTGTGAGTTGGCAAAAAAAGGAAGGTTCCACGAAAGACCCATTAAATTATTTTTTCGCATTATCGGGAGGCATTTTATCTGAAGAGCATTTGAAGAGGAAAGATCATAGTGGCGACAAAGTGTTTGAAAACAGGGAGTTCCTTTTCCACAGAGAAGTTCGACCGTATGAGATGAAGAAGCGAGATTATGACAAAAATTAAAGAGATAAACATCGTGCGCTTTATGGGCCGGGAGAATCTCGTTGTAAGGAACAACTATTTTCATTAAATAAAAGTTTAATTACTCAAAGAAGTTGCCATTATAGAGATGAAAGAGCTCAAGAGTCAACTCCAGGCGATCTGGAAGAATTTAAGTCCTCTTCAGAGAATAGCCACTCTGTTGGTCGGCGTTTTTTTAACATGCTTAATGGTGTATCTTATTTGTTTTCCCTCTTCCTCTTCAAACGTTCCTCTCTTTCCAAATAGACATTTAAAACCCAAGGAGCTTGAGGAGATCCGTTCCTATCTCGACGTACAAACTGTGGAATATTTTGAAAAAGAGGAGGGGGAATTTTTTGTCCCCAAAGAAGAGGTAAGAAAACTACGAGGAGCCTTGGCTCAAATGGGGATCCCAGGAGAGCCTTCGAGCAAAGGTTTTGAACTTTTTGATTCCAATCTTTGGATCAAAGGAGAGAAAGAGCTTCAGGTTTTGGAGAAACGTGCTTTGAAGGGGCAACTCGAAAAAGACTTGGCTGCGTTTGATCAGATCAAAAGTGCAAGCGTCATTCTAGATCTTGCTCCTTCCCATCCTTTGCGAGGAGAGGCGAAAGAGACAAAAGCTTCTGTTATTTTGTCTCTTGCGGGTGATACCGATCTTTCTCCTTCCCAGCTAAGAGCCATTACTTATCATCTGACGGGGGCGGTTAGAGACCTAAAACCAACGATGATTGCGATTTCCGACACAAGAGGGCGCCTGTACCAGGCCATCGATCCTTCAGCTAAAGCCCCCATTTTTTGGGTCCAGGAGGAATTGCTTGAGAAACATTTGAGCAACAAAATCGAAGGGTTGCTCACTAAGATTTTGGGGAAGGAAAGGTTTTATTACACGTTAAAAGCCACGCTGGATGAAGAAAAGGTGAAACCTTCTTCCCTTTATTCGGGACTGACAGCGCTTGATCTTTCTTTAGTTTTAGCAGAAGGAGACAAGCATTCTGAAAATATCAAGCCCATGCTCGAAAGAGAAATTTCTTTTATTTTGGCCCCGCATCACGTCCCCCTTTTGATACATTTTTCCTTTGCACCTTTAGAACCACCCAAATCTGAAAAAAAAGAAGGAACAAGACCTCTTATTTATCCCTATTTTTTGAGTGTTTTTCTCTTAATTTTTTTCTTGTCAGCCCTCTATTTTTGGATAAAAAGAGAAAAAAAAGAAAATCTCCAATTGCGAGAACAAGATGTTACAGCAGAAACAGGAGGAGTGGACCACTTAATGTTACGATTGCAGTCCGAAACATTATATTCTCTCCTTTCAGATGAGGATCCCAAATCTTTAGCCGCATTCTTTGCAGAATTTGAAAAAGAAAAGGCTGAAAAATTGATAGCTATTCTTCCTATGCCGTTGCAAAAGGAAGTGATTAAAGCCCTTATCGAGCGTAATGTTTACGAGATGCCCTCATGAAACAAGTAAAAATCCTCAAACAACCCAAGATTATTTCACCTATCGATGAACCTGGCGAGCAATTTTTAAAAGGAAAGGAGGAAGGATATACCAAAGCAATGAAAGAAGGGCATACCTTCATCACGCTACTGCAATCTATAACGATGCGTCTACTTGAGCAAAAGGAAAGACTTCTTCACTGCCTAAAGCCAGAATTGATCGATTTTGCAATCACTGTGTGCGAAAAAGTCATCAGGCAGGAGCTTTCATCTCCACAAACCATGTTTAAATTGATCAATTCCCACCTTGCTTCTGTTACGCCCAGGTTTCATGCGGAGATGATTACGATTGCTCTATCTCCAGACGATCTGGTGATGCTCGATACCTATCTTAGCAAACTTTCTTATGATAAAAAAGAAATCAAACGGATCCGATTTATTCATGATAAAAGCTTGTCTCGTGGCGATTTCAGGATTGAGACCCAAACGGGATTGCTCAATTGCACCATTGAGCGTGAAATTTTTGATATTAAACAAAAGGTGTTGTTGGGGTGATCAATCTTGGAAATGAAATTGCTCATGCCTCCCAATGGAATGGGCCTCGTTTGAGTGGAAGGGTCACTCATATGATTGGGTTGCTCATCACCTCTCATGGACCGGATGCATCCTTGGGGGAGCTTTGTACAATTTATGGAAAAAAGGGAGGCAAGGTCACAGCCCAAGTTGTAGGTTTCAAAGAAGAAAAAGTTCTCCTCATGCCTCTCGATGAGGGGGTAGACATCTCCCCTGGAGCAGAGGTTTTTCCTAGTGATTCGCCCCTAAAGATTGGTGTAGGAGAGGGGTTGATTGGGAGAGTGATCGACGCAAGGGGGCAGGCTATCGATGGTAAAGGGGAATGGTTTGCCGATCACTATATCTCTGTTTCCTCAAAAGCACCTTCGCCGCTGGAGCGGGAATTGATCCGCACTCCACTCGAAACAGGAATCAAAACCATTGATGCACTCTGCACCATTGGGCAAGGGCAACGCATGGGAATTTTTTCAGGATCCGGAGTAGGAAAATCGACACTTTTGGGATCAATCGCCAAAAAAGGAAAAGCGGATGTCAATGTGATAGCTCTCATTGGGGAACGAGGAAGAGAGGTGCGCGAATTCATCGAACATCAACTGGGAAGCTCAGGGTTGAGACGTTCCATTGTTATAGTGGCTACCTCAGATCAACCCGCGCTCTTAAGAAGTCTAGGGGCTGAGGTTGCAACGGCTATTGCAGAATATTTTCGAGATCTTGGAAAGAATGTCCTTCTTTTTATGGACTCAATTTCACGATTTGCTCACGCAAGACGAGAGATTGGTCTTGCCTCTTTTGAACCCCCGACAACAAGAGGATATCCTCCTTCAGTTTTTTCTTATTTGCCCCGATTACTTGAACGGGCCGGCAATGGAAAAAGAGGATCTATTACGGGATTTTATACTATTTTGGCAGAAGCAGATGATATGAGCGATCCCATAGCAGACCAGATGAGATCCTTGCTCGATGGGCATCTCATTCTCTCTCGCAAGCTTGCGCAATCTGGTCAATTTCCCCCCATTGATCCCCTTCAGAGTCTTTCCCGGGTGATGCATGCGCTTGTCGATAAAGAACAAATCGACAATGCCAATCGTCTCAAACATCTCTTATATACCTATCATGAGGCGGAGGATTTACTTAATATCGGTGCTTATGTTTCCGGATCCAATCCTTATATTGACGAGGCTCTTGCAAAAATAGATCCGATTCGCACATTCCTTCTTCAGGATAAGGACCTCTTTGTCTCCTCAAAAGACAGTGTTAACGCATTAAAAACTCTTTTCGATCCATGAAAGCTTTCAAATTCAGATTCAAGACAGTATTAAAGGTCGTCACAATTAAAGAGAGGGAAGCCCAAAGAGCCTTTTTTTCTGCAAAAAAGAGGATGGAGGAAACGATTGATTTAAAAAACCAGCTTGAAAAGGAACAGGAAGCGACGGAAAAATTCATTATAAAAGGAAAAAATTTTACATCAATGATCGCCTATCAGGAGGCTCTTATCATAGAAATAAATCTATCAAATGTACTTATTG
>JAGRNW010000027.1 GCA_020440555.1 Chlamydiia bacterium | reverse complement strand
TGCTCCATAACCAGAATTTTTGCCATAAATGTGAAAAAAAATCACGTTATTTTCAAAAATCTTCTCAAACTAAATCCTCCTGAGTATACATATTTTCCTGAAACAATCCATTAAAATCGTTCGTTCACTTTGGGGAAACTTGGGTTAAAAGATTCCAAAGTGACGAGCGATGAACCATCCAGCGAGAATTACAACAACTGAAAGACCCACCCACATTAAATTGGGAAACCACTTCACCTCTGAACCAGGTGTTCCCCTCATTTCAAGAGCTCCAAGCGTCATCGGCGCCTCCCTTCCTGGGCGAGACCCTTCATTTAAAAGTTTCATTAAATAGGGAGACCGCCGGATGAGATCATCTCCATCGAGCTCTAAAAATGTGGCATATTTGCGGATAAATCCCTGAGCGTAAACGGGGGAAATCAATTTGGCCACCTGCCCCTCTTCAATCGCCTCAAGATAGCTCATCCGTATCGAAGTTCCATTTTCTACTTCTTTGAGCGAAAGATTTTTTTCTTGACGTTTCTCTTTGAGAAAAAGGCCTAAATTGGCAAGTTCTTGGTGCATGGCATTATCATCGGTTGGATCTGCTTGAAGTTCCATTATTTTGAGTCCCCTTGTTTCCAGCAAGCTCTATTTTTCAAATTTGAAGGCAAGCCCCTGGGCTTTTTTCGGAGACCTAAAGAAAAAAAGAAGAACCATCATTCCGATACAAATGTAAGATGCCAAGAGGCTTAAATCAAGCAATGACATCGTAAACGCTTGAATATTGACCATTTGATCAGCAAAAGCGGCTGCCGTTTTTCCTTCTAGTCCAAGGACCCGCAATCTTTCGAAATAAGGAACGAATGCTGGATTTGACGGAATCATGTATTCGACAAAACGACTTTGATAAAAACTTTCTCTTCTCTCCCAAAAAGTGACTGAAAGGGAAATTCCAAAGCTTAAAAAAAGTATCCGAACAAAACTAAAAAGGGTCGCTGCATGATGTAATCGTTCAGAAGGAATCCCTGTAAAAGCAATCGTTGTCAGCGGGACATACAAAAAAGCAAATCCGGCCCCTTGTAGCAATCGAGGAAGCGAAATATCCCAGTAAGTCACATAAGGATTAAGTTTGCTATACCAGAAAAAAGTTCCTGCAAAAATCAAAAAACCCATGGCAATCCAGATGCGCCTATCGATAACCTGTTGGACAATACCCATCATCGGAAAAAGAAAGATCGCAAGAAAACCAAAAGGAGCCAAAGTAAGCCCTGACCAAAAGGGAGTATAGCCCAGTTGAGCTTGAACCCATATTGGAAAAACTATACAGCTTCCAAAAATAACCAACATAGCCACAGAAATCATGATAGAAGCAAGTGTAAAGTTGCGGCTTTTAAAGAAACTTAAATCAAGAAGAGGATTTTTTTTAAACAATTCCCAAGGAATAAAAAGACAAAAACAGAAGATAGCTGCAATCACCAGAATCCGTATAAAATACGAATTCCACCAATCCAAATCTTGCCCTTTATCCAACATAACCTGAAAAGAGACGACCGCCATCACAATCAATAGAATTCCCACCACATCGATAGGAATGTTTTTCTTCATACTTTCCCAAGGGGACAGGACAAAAAAAGTCACAAGTCCCGCAAAAGTTCCAATGGGAACATTGATATAAAAAATCCACTCCCACCCATAATTTTCTGTAATCCATCCACCTATCAAAGGAGCCACTGTGGGTCCCCCCATAACAACTAATCCCCATAACCCCATTGCAAGTCCTTTTTTTTCTGAAGGATAAAGCAAAAGGAGAAGAGTTTGAGAGAGAGGAATCAAAGCACCGCTTACAAGGCCTTGGAAAACACGGAATGTTAATAACAATGTGAATGAATTAGCTAATCCGCATAAAAAAGAGGCAACAGAAAAAAGAAGACAAGACATGCAAAAAACATTCCGCTGTCCAAATAGAGACGAGAGCCAACCAACTAAGGGAAGAGAGATGGCACTTGCGATAGTGAATGAAGTGATCACCCAGGCTCCGTTATTTTGCGAAATTCCCAAAACCCCTGAGATGGTGGGAATTGAGACATTAGCGATAAATTGGTCCAAAGAAATCAAGAGAGTCCCCAGACTAATAGAAAATGTTAAAACGATTAAACGAATGCGAGAAACCTGAATCACACTCATAAAATATTATCCAAAATGATTTGGTCGATAGCTTGGTTGATCTGCAAAAAGGACCAAGTCCAATCGAAAATTTCCGTTTGATAGATGGGATATCCATCAACAGGAACAGGAGAGAGCATGTCTCCATCAGTTTCTCTAATATCCACACTGGCATGCAGAGAAAGCCCAAGCATCAAAGGATTTTTTTCTAGCTCCTTTTTTGAAAGACTGACTCGAATAGGAAGGCGTTGGATGATCTTGATCCAGTTTCCTGATGCATTTTGTGGAGGAAGCAAGGCAAAAGCGTCTCCAGTTCCAGGAGAAAAACCAACCACAGTTCCATAGTATTTTATATCTCGTCCATAGATGTCTGCCCAAATCGTCACCTTCTGCCCAATCCGGATATTCCCAATTTTTGTCTCTCTAAAATTCGCTTCCGCCCAGAGATCATAGAGGGGAATAACAACCATGAGTTGCTCTCCGGCAGCCACCTCTTTCCCCACTTGAACTGACCGCTTACCCACATATCCTGTCACTGGAGCCCTAATCGCGCACCTTTCGAGATTGATAAACGATTCTCTCACCATCGCAGCACGTTTCAAAACATCTGGGTGGGTGTACACAGTTGTTCCCTGCACAAGGACATTGGCGCTCTCTAACTCAGCTTCAGCGAGAGCCAAGGCAGCAGACGCTGTTAAAACATTGGTTTGAGCATCTTCAAATTCTTCTACCGAAATTGCACCAGAATTGATCAAGCCCTCCCGATGAGAAAGATCGAGTTCTCTTTGAATGAGCTCGGCCTTCCGATAAGCAACCGTGGCTTTTTTTTCTCTCACAGCTTCAAAAAGAGCCGCTACATTTCGAACTGTCATGGCTAACTGAGCTTTGTCTTCAAAAAGGGTCATCTCATAGTTGGTGGTATCGAGTGTGGCTATCAACTGCCCCTCTCGAATCAGATCGGTATCTTCAACAAAAATGGCCGTTACACTTCCTGCAACTTGAGGAGTGATGTAAACCTGATTTCCATGGACATAGCAATCATCAGTATTCTCATAAAATCTCCCTAGGAAAAACCAAAAGAAAAACCAACCGAGACCTACAAACACAAAAATCACTAAAATAGCAAAAAGCCACACATTCCTTTTTTTGTGATGATGGTTTGTAGCAGAAGCCTCTTGATCTGCCGTTTCAGCAGCGTTCATCGTACCCTCCCCCAATGGATCGAATGAGCCCCACAACTGCAAGCAGTCTTGCCCCTTCAATTGAGACTTTTAAATCTTTTGTAAGAAGAACTGTTTGCTTGGCATTTAAAACAGAAAGGTAATCGTCTACACCATTCTTATATTTTTCATAGGTCAGTTGATAAATTGCTTGAGCATCTTTTAATCCCCGATCGATCGCCTCTAAACGTCGATCGGCGGTGATGATCATAGTTAAAAAATCACTTACCTCTCGAACAGCCGATAAAATCCGTTCATTATACTCACCAACGGCAATCTCAAATCGCTCTTTGGCAATTCCAAGATTAGCTTTTAACTTTCCTCCTTCAAAAATAGGAAGATGGATTGCCACATCTCCATAAATATTACTGGCACGATCAGTAAACAGTTCATGGAGAAGGATTGACGTGAAACCTGCAAAAGCCAATAGATTAACGCTCGGATAAAAGGCAGCTTGAGCAACACCTATTTTGTAGGCCATCTCCTCGATTCTCCACTTTTGGGCAGTGATATCAGGTCGGCGTGCGATAAGATCAAGAGGAAGGGTGCGTGGCAGGGGAAAAAGGCGGTTGAAAGAAGCATTCGGTTGGCACAAACACTCGGGATTGATCCCCCCCCCTACCAAAGACGCGATCGCATGGAGACCAATATCCACATCATTTTGGTACTGTTCAAGAAGATCAAGGGTGATCATCCGTTCACTGTCCACCTCATAAAGATTGAATTCCGAGATGATTCCATTCTTAAATCTTTGCTCTAAAAGGGTGTAAAGTTGATTCTGTGTATCGAGCAACTCTTTTGTGATTGCAACTTGTTCAAGCGCTGTTTGCAACATAAAATAGTGTTGAGAAAGGCTGGTACTAATCACAAGTTCTGTCTCCTTAGCGTCGGCAACAGTTGCTTGCGTTTCGTCTAATGCGGCGTAGTAAGCCTTTCGGTTTTTCATCCAAAGATCAAGTTCATAAGAAACATTGACAGCTCGAATTGCGGTCTCAGTGAAAATTCCTAGTTCCGGGGGAGGAATCGAAGCAAATTGACTCGTTTTATGTCTAAAAATATCAAACATTGCTGTGATGCTTGGAAGCAAAGCCGAATGGGTTAAACAAGCCTCTTGGTTGGCAAGTCGAATTCTAGAGATCGCAATTTCGATAGTGGGATTGCAACCCAAGGCCCTATCCACCAAAGATGTGAGTTGAGAATCGTTAAACATGGGCCACCATCTCTCACAAATTTGATCTCCTACACAAAAGGAACCTGTCTCACAACTTTTTTTAATACCATAATCGAGATCCGTACACTGCAAAGGAATGGGTTGGTTACAGAATTGATAAATTTTATTACAAGATGTATGCATGACAACCAAACAAATTACACCCAATGAGATAGGAAGATTTTTGACAAAAGAGTGAATCATCTCTAATATAGCTCCCACTTATCCTGAGCAGAATCCATGCCAAGTTTTGTTGTTCAATTTGATCTAAAAAAAATCAACCTACTCAAAGAAACTCTAGTTAACCAAGGGTTTACACTTACAAATCCCCCCTACACCCATTTCTCTGGAAAAAAGAAAGGAGTCTCTTGCACCCTCTACACTTCTGGCAAACTCGTGATTCAAGGGAAGGAAATGGAGATGTTCATTAAATATACCCTTGAACCACAGGTGCTTGAACAATTCACATATGGATATGAAAAATTAGAGCAAAATAAAGAACCTCATATTGGAATCGACGAGTCGGGGAAGGGAGATTTTTTTGGCCCTCTATGTATCGCTGGTGTTTTTGCAGACAGTGAGGGAATTGAGGGTTTATTAAAGATTGGAGTCAAGGATTCAAAGAAGTTAAAAGATGATACAATCTTGAAAATTGCTCAAAAAATTCGAAAAGATTATCTCTATCATATTGTGAAAATCGGCCCCCCTAAGTATAACGCATTGATCACTCGCTTTGGAAATCTCAATCTTCTTTTAGGCTGGGGCCATTCGGTTTGTGCAAGCGAACTTGTAGAAAAGAGCGGTTGCCACAAAGTTGTGCTTGACCAATTTGCCGCAGAACATGTTGCTTTAAAAGCCATGGAAAAAAAAAATCACAAGATTGAACTCACTCAACGTCCCCGTGCAGAGGTTGATGTAGTTGTCGCCGCAGCCTCTATTCTTGCTCGAGCAGCCTTTGTAATGGAGATGGCAGATTTAGAAAAAGAGTTTGGCACCAAACTTCCTAAAGGAGCTTCTTCAGCCGTGATTCGGATGGGGAAACAACTTGTTTCCAAACATGGAGCAGAGATTCTCCATCGTTTGAGCAAGGTTCATTTTAAAACAACTAAGCAGATCCTGGAGGGAGCCGTGTGAAGTGTTTTTTTGTTTCTATTCTACTCCTGATCTCTGTTTTTTTAGCAGCAGAGGAGGAATCAAGCCCTCCTCCTCCCATCGCCTCTGCCGATGCCAATTTCGTCCTCCCCGAAGACTTTAGTTTTTTCCCTATCTCAATCGAAGGGGGCTACCTTGCGATGCACCGCGCAGGCTTTCGCACGAATGATGTGAAGGGTGAACATATCCGTTTCACTCAAGCAGAAGCCTCTTTCGGTTTTATTCTACCTCTTGATCTCACGTGGGGACTAATTTTTGGCGCAGGATGGGTCAATAACGAAGTGAATATGAGCAACAATCCTCAATTTACTGAAACAAATTTTGGCTATGCAACGGGTTCTTTGGGTGTTTTTACCCGCAATGATGACTGGATGTGGACTGTGATGTTTAATATTAACATCGATACAGATGAGCTTGATCTTGGAAACTATGCTCTTTACGATGGAATTTTATGGGGAAAATACACACTCTGTCCTTATCTTGATTTCACATTTGGTTTCATTGTTGAAGTTGGACTTAACAAAGATAAAGCTTGGCCGATCATAGGGTTAAGTTATGAACCTTGTGACAAATGGAAAATCAATTCCATTTATCCCACCGATATCGGGGTTGAATATGAACTGTTCCCCTGCTTAACAACAACAGGAGCTGTTCGTTTTTTACGTTCTCGTCACAGAGTGGGGCCCAATGAAGTGAATTCTAGAGGGATCTTTCAATACCAAGCAGTTGGAACTGAGTTTGATCTCACTTATAAGCCCTTCGAATGGTTTTGGATTCAAGGATATCTTGGCCATTGTTTTGGTGGAGATTTTAAAGTGACCAACAGTGCAGACAAACATGGAATTCATTACAAATTCAGCGGCTCCCTTTATGGAGGAGGGGCCGCTGAACTAAAGTTTTAGCTACCGCTACTTCCTGTTCCCTTATCGGAATAATTAAGTAACCTAAAGAATGTAAATGCCCATATTCCTGACAAACCGACAAGCGCATACACTACGCGACTTACCGGTGACCAAGCTCCTCCAAAAATCATCCCAACCACATCAAGACCAAAAAATCCTATCATCCCCCAATTAAGGGCCCCAATGACAACAAGGATCATGGCAATCCAACTAATTACTTTCATCGTCTACCTCCTCAAAAAAAGGTTTATATTTTTCTTGAGGTACCATGCCTACGTAATATGACTCAATGCTTTTTTTAGAGTGGATGCAAGATCGGGTGAAGAAAAGGTGAAACCGGCCGCTTCGAGCTTCTTAGGCAAGGCCTTGGTACTCGCCAAAAAGATATCAACTCCAGAACCAAAAAGAGCCGACAACATGAATCGAGGAATAGGCAAAGGAGTGGGTTTATTAAGAACTGCACCCATAATTTCTGTCAGTCTGCGGTTTGTGATAGGATGAGGAGAGACTACGTTGATGGGGCCTGACAACTTTTCATTCTCAATCATAAAGATGAGAGCTGAAATAGCATCATGAAGATCAATCCAACTCACAAACTGGTTGCCGTTTCCAAGGACTCCTCCCATTCCCATCTGAAAGGGAGGCAACATTTTTTTAAGAGCTCCCCCCTCTTTACCGAGAATAAGACCAAAACGAGAAAGACACACCCGCACCCCCTTTTGGACCAAAGGTTCTGTGAGAGCTTCCCATTTTCTGCATACCTCAGCCAGATATCCATGCCCAGACGTGCTGCTTTCTGTTAATTCTTCTTCTCCACGATCACCATAGTATCCAATAGCTGAAGCATTGATATAAACTTTTGGCAATTTATCAAGAGTGAGGAGGGTTTCGACTAAGAAAGAGGTCGTTCTAAATCGACTCTCTCGGATTTCTTCCATTTTGCTTTGGTTCCATCGACCTAAAATATTTTCTCCAGAGAGGTTGATCACGCCATCGACAGCTTCAAAGACTGAAGAATCAACCTGTCTGGTAACGGGGTCCCAAAAAGGGCATCCTGTCTGTTGGCGTCTGACAAGGCAAACGACCTCAAACCCTTTTTCTCTGAGGTTCGAGACAAGAGCTTGTCCAACAAATCCACTACTACCAGCGACTAAAATCTTCATCGTTGCGATTTAAACAAAACCTAAGATAATATTGCAACAGTCATGACAAAATTCACAGAAAAAGAAATCAAACACCTCACCAGTCTCGCGCGGATCGATTGCTCCGATGAAGAACTTATTAAACTCACGGAAGAACTCTCTAAGATTACTTCTTATGTTGAACAACTTCAAGAAGTCGAAACCAAAGATCTTGTCCCCTATAGCCATATCCCTGAACAAAGTCTTTCTTCTTTGCGAGATGATCTTCCCGGTCCGACCCTTAAACGAGAAACCCTTTTAAATAATGCCCCTGACCAAGTGGGTGGAATGATTCGCGTCCCTCCCGTCATTAAGAAAAGTCATGAAAAATAAATTGCACATCCTTTCGGCCAAACAACTTCGAGACGCCTTTATCGAGGGCTCTTTCAGCGCTCAGCAGATTTGTTGCTATTTTCTTGATCGAATTGAAAAACTAGATCCTCAAGTGGGGGCTTTTTTGGCTATTTATCGAGAGCGTTCTTTAGAACAAGCTAAAAACCTGGATGAGAAAAGAAATCTAGGCGCTCCTTGCGGTAAATTGGCGGCTATTCCCATTGCCTTAAAAGATAATTTGCATGTCGAAGGAGAAGTTACAACGTGCGGATCAAAATTTTTAACCAACTATCGCGCTGTTTTCAATGCGACCGTTACCAATTTGATTGAAGAAGCCGATGGGATCATCATTGGAAAAACCAATCTCGATGAATTTGCTATGGGCTCTTCAACTGAGCATTCAGCTTTAAGAAAAACTGTGAATCCTTGGCATTCTGAATGCGTTCCTGGAGGATCTTCAGGAGGATCAGCTGCTGCGGTGGCCGCCCGTTTATGTCCCATTGCCTTAGGAACGGATACGGGAGGTTCTATTAGACAGCCTGCGGCCTTCTGTGGGGTTGTTGGAATGAAACCCACTTACGGGCGGGTCTCTCGTTACGGGCTTGTTGCCTTTGGATCATCACTTGATCAAATTGGTCCTATCGCAACTACGACGGAAGATATTGGGCTCATGATGGAAGTCATTGGACAGCACGACCCTTCCGACGCCACTTCTCTTCCTATTCACGGAGGTGATTATATCAAAGAACTCGTAAAAAGTGACATTCGAGGAAAAAAATTGGGCGTTCCCTACAATTTTTTGACTAACCTCGCTCCCGAGGCGCGTGAAAATTTTGATGCTTCTTTAAAAATTTTTGAAAATCTTGGAGCCAAGCTTGTTCCGGTTGATCTTGATATTTTGAAATACTCGGTAGCCACTTACTATATTCTTGCGACTGCAGAGGCCTCAACCAATTTGGCTCGCTTTGATGGAATTCGTTATGGAATTCGCTCAAAAAATGCAAAAACTCTCGACGAAGTTTACGATTATTCTCGGAGAGATGGATTTGGTTGGGAAGTGAAAAAAAGAATTTTATTAGGAACTTATGTCCTATCTTCTGGTTATCAAGATGCCTATTATAACCGAGCCACTAAAGTGAGAGTTAAAATCATCGATGCTTTTTTGAAAGCTTTTGAAGGCTGTGAGGCGATCGTCTCCCCAACCACCCCCACTCCTTGTTTTCCCAGAGGTGCGATTCAAGATCCGGTTCAGATGTATCTACAAGATCTCTACACGATCGGAGCCAATCTAGCTCGACTTCCTGCAATTTCTATTCCATCAGGATTTAACAAAGAGGGAAAGCCTTGGAGTGTCCAGATGATTGGAGCTTCTAAGGAAGATGTAAGAATATTGGAATATGCTCAGGCTTTTGAAAGGGCCGTGCCCTTTTTTTCATCTATTCCAAAGGGGTTCGAATGATGCTGGATGAAACGACACTCAAAGAGTGGGAGCCTGTGATTGGGCTTGAGATTCATGTGGAGCTCAACACGCGTTCCAAGCTTTTTTCTCAGGCCCCTAATCGATTCGGAGATGAACCTAATACCAATATCACCGATGTATGCACAGGACAGCCTGGGACGTTGCCTGTCCTCAATCGAGAGGCTGTTCGCAAAGCAGTTCAGTTTGGATGTGCCATTAATGCTCAAATTAATCACTATAGTCGCTTCGATCGAAAGTCATACTTTTATCCCGATTCCCCGCGCAATTTTCAGATCACTCAGTTTGAACTCCCTATCATCACAGGAGGGACCGTCACTACTGATATTCATGGAGTAACAAAAAACTTTTCCATCAACCGTGTCCATCTTGAAGATGATGCAGGAATGCTCAAGCATTTTAATCAGTTTGCTGGTGTTGATTATAATCGTGCAGGTGTCCCTCTGATTGAAATTGTCTCTGAAGCCTGCATTTTTTCGGCCGATGAGGCTGTCGCTTATGCGACTATGGTCAAGGCGATTCTTCAATATTTGGATGTTTCTGATTGTAATATGGAGGAAGGGTCTCTGCGTTTTGATGCAAATATTTCTGTTCGCAAAAAAGGAGAAAAAAGGTTCAGAAATAAGATTGAAATCAAAAATATGAATTCATTCAATTTTCTTGGCATGGCTATTAACGCCGAGATTAAACGCCAAGTACGTCTCTACCTCGAACATCCAGACAAATCACCTGGTACCGTCATAGATCAAGCCACTTTCAGATGGGACCCTGAAATTAAAGAAACTGTTTTAATGCGAAAAAAAGAAGAAGCCGATGATTATCGTTACTTTCTTGAACCGGACCTCCCACCACTTGTCCTCGAGAAAGAGTATATAGATAGCATCAGAGAAATGCAGCCAGAGCTTCCCTATGAACGAGAGAAAAGATATATTAAAGAGCTGGGACTGTCTTCAGAGGGTGCAGCTGTGCTGATCAGCGAGAAGGCTTTGGCCGATTATTTCGAAGAGGCTCTTCGAGTTTCCTCAAATCCCCGTTCTATTTGCAATTGGCTGATTGTTGAATTTGCTGGGCGTTATAAAGAAAACGGTCGCTCTATCTGGACAGACGGCATACCCCCTCAGTTTGTAGGAAAACTGATCAATCTGATCGATAGTGGAAAAATCACGGGAAAAATGGCCAAAGAAGTTGCCGATTTGATGGTGAAACATCCAAACAAGGATCCCGAAGAGATTGTCAAAGAAAATCCCGCTTTTCAACCCCTTTCAGATGAGAAAGCGATCGAAATCATTGTTGATCAAGTGTTGGCTGACAACAGTTCCACAGTTAAAAGTTATCTGAATGGAAAAGAAAAAGCCTTTGCGTTTTTAGTAGGTCAAGTGATGAAGGCAACAAATGGAAAAGCTGCCCCACCTGTTGTGAATCGTCTTCTCAAAGAAAAGATTAAAAAAAATTAGCAACGTTCAGACTTTCGTCTCCGCAGTTTTTCTTGCATTCTTTGGAGTGTGTTGATATTTTTATTCTGAATTTGTCTATTTCGTCTTCTCCTACTAACAATCTGGTCGACAGGATCACCAAGACCATGTTTTCCAAATGCGTACAAAGAAAATCCAACAACGCTTCCACCGATGGCTACCGTAAAAAACGGCATCATCGAAGCATTTCCGCTGAGAAAAGCTAAGAATCCATTACCAAATATCAATGCCCCTCCAGTGGCTCCTAAAATAGGAATCACCGTCCACATCACACGATAGGCAAGTTTTTTGTGCCCTGTATGTTTTAAAATAAGATGAAGAGCCAAAGACATCCCCATCATTCCAACACCGATACAAAGAACTGAAATTGTTAAATATTGCATCGAAAATGGATCAAATCCTAAATATATACTTAACGTCAATATCCCTACAGTCAAAATGATTCCGACCGCAATCAGGGTAATCGCCGTTAATTTAGGATGGTGATTAAAGGCATTTCCTACACCCTCTACAACAGGTTCCTTAATGTAATCTGGAATTTTATCTAAAAGAAATCCCATAAATTAACCAAATAAAGTTATTTTATGAAAGCTATTATATCAAATAAAATTTTATAATTCAAGAATTAATTATATCTAATATTGCGCGATTCTTAGGGGGGTCTAGAAAAGCTCGGTAGGTGTGAATACCGATGGAAATTCCTACGGCAGTGATGAAAAGAGATGTGAGAACTGTAAAAGGTAAAAAATAAGTATAGATCATCAGCCCTCCCACCAAAGCACCCACCGCAAGCAAAGACCAGGTCCAAGCCTTCAACCATCCTTTTCCATACTGACTCCATTTTGCGTCTTTTGTGGCTAGGCCTATGACGTAACACCCCACAGCAATAATTGGGATCACCAAAACACCTATCACTGCAACGGCAGGGAATAAACAAGGTTTAACAGCTCCTGACACGATATTAACAGGGACGAAAATAGCACGGGCAAGAATTGGATGACTAGCGTAAAGCGATCCACAACGACGCCGTATCACCTCTTCAGGAGCATAATAAAGATTAGAATAACGTACGCTCTGACATGATTCTCCCGGATAAGACGCGTGAATAGCCCCCATACTCTTTTTCCTTGATTAAGATCCCATAGATGATACAGAAAGGGTACTTTATTTTCAAGAACAAATAAACGTAATGCGAAAAATTTGAGTTGCAAGAGGAGCTAAAATTAACCGACATCCTATGACGTTCCCCTTTTCGCCTTTGAGGCATTCAACTTCTCGATTTTTCTGACCAGATCCTCCATATTTCGGATCATCGCTGTTAAAAATCTCTTGTATCGATTTTAAGTTTTGTAATCGAATCACATAGTCAGAGTGAGTCGTTGGCGTGAAGTTATGAACGCAAAGAAGTTCACCACCCTCCCCTTTCCGTCGATAACTAATCACCGAGTTATCCTGATCAGAAAAATCGACCCACTCAAATCCGTTAAAATCAAAATCTCTCTCCCATAACTCCCCATGTTCTTGATAAAAATGATTAAGATCTTTGACAAGAATTTGGATGCCTCGATGGTTGGGATATTGAAGGAGATGCCAATGGCTCTCCTCTTTACAATGCCATTCATTCCATTGACCGATTTCTCCCCCCATAAAAAGCAATTTTTTTCCAGGCTGGCACATCATATAGGAATAAAGTAAACGAAGATTGGCAAATTTTTGCCAATAATCACCAGGCATTTTAGAAAGAAGGCTTCCCTTGCCATGCACTACTTCATCATGAGAAAGAACCAGCACAAATCGCTCAGAAAATGCATAAAGAAGACCAAAAGTAAGATCGTTATGATGATAGCTTCTAAAATAAGGATCTTTGTGAAAATATCTAAGGGTATCGTTCATCCACCCCATATTCCATTTAAAATCAAACCCTAATCCGCCCCAATCCACACTATGGGTTACCCCTGCAAAAGCTGTCGATTCTTCTGCAATCATGATCGCCCCAGGATATTTTTTATGAACAATCGAATTGAGATGTTTAAGAAAGTTAATAGCGTCCAAATTTTCTTTTCCGCCATATTCATTGGGAATCCATTTCCCTTCCTCCCGCCCGTAGTCGAGATAAAGCATCGAGGCAACCGCATCAACTCTAAGTCCATCGACATGCATCACATCCAACCAAAATAATGCCGAAGCGATCAAAAAGTTGGAAACTTCATGACGACCATAATTAAAAATATATGTTTTCCAATGAGGATGATATCCTTGCCTTGGATCTTCATGTTCATAAAGAGATGTCCCATCAAAACGGGCAAGGGAATGATCATCAATTGGAAAGTGGCCAGGAACCCAATCCATTAACACTCCAATCCCTTTGCTGTGGAGATGATCGACAAAAAATTGAAACTCTGAAGGAGATCCAAAACGACTTGTAACAGCAAAAAATCCACTCACTTGGTAACCCCAAGACTCATCCAATGGGTGTTCACATATCGGAAGTAATTCAACATGAGTAAATCCCAGCTCATTACAATAATCAGCTAACTGAATTGCCAATTCTTTAAATTCTAAAAAATGCCCATGAGGAGAACGCCATGAGCCCAAATGCACTTCGTAGATCACCATAGGTTTAGGATCGAGGGCTGTCGCAGACCTTTTCTCCATCCACTCACGATCTGTCCAAACATATTCATCTGTAACCGAGACAATGGAAGCTGTTTTGGGACGAGTTTCAGAAGCAAGAGCGTAAGGATCAGCCTTAATGATGACCTCTCCCTGCTGAGTTTTGATTTCAAATTTATACCGTTCACCAACCGTCAATCCTGGGACAAACAGTTCCCAAATCCCCGATCTCCCCAAACTTCGCATAGGGTTCACTCGTCCGTCCCAAAAGTTAAAATCAGCAACGAGAGTGGCTCGCATCGCAGAAGGAGCCCATACCGTAAACCGAACTCCTTGAATGCCTAAGTGTTCAATTTCTCTAGCCCCCATCATTTCAAAAAGTCTGTAGTGAACGCCTTGTCCAAAAAGATGAGTATCCACATCTCCAATACCTGGCAGAAAAGCGTAAGGATCGTGAGCTAACAAACCATTTTGATGGTAAACACGATAATCATTCGTTGATGTTTTTTTGGGGACAACCAGATCAAAGACCCCCGCCTCATGAATTTTTCTGGCTGGGACAATCTCGCCAAACAATTCGACATAGATCTCCAAAGCTTCAGGCCGCCAAAGACGAATCACTTTTTGATCTTCAAAATAAGGATGCAAACCAAGGATTCGATGAGGATCCCAATGCTCCCCTTGAACAAGGCGTGAAAGATCGCTTAAAAAATCTGGATCTGCAGTTTTTAACTCATCGACGATCATCGGACCATTACTTTTGAAACTGATCCAATAGATAGGTCGAATGTGAATTTAATTCTAGTCTGTTTGTGATAAAAATTCTTTTTCCCCTTTCTTTAAGAGAAGTGCGAAGACGAAAGGATTTGATCTTCGGCGGAAAAATAAATCGAAGCTCTCCTTCAAAACGGGAATGAAAAATTACACGCCGCACCTCTTTTTTCGTCCATTCAAAATTAAGCTCTCCGAATGGAAAATCCAGATGAATCATTCTTCCCGATTCACACTCAGGAGGAAGGTGGGGAAGAATAGAAATAGAAGAGGATCCTTGACAAACGAACAGAGAGCGAATGACTTTTCCACTAGCCTGTAACAAGGAAAGGGGAGATCCTGAAGCTTCTCCCGTTATGATCCCCTGATGATCAGCATCAACCAAGCGAGGGACCATCATTCCTTCAAATCCTGCTAAAAAAAGGGGATAAAAAGAGGCAAAGATTTTATCGTGTTCTTTTTTAACGATCACCTCTTGACATGCCTTAAGCAGGGAATAAATCCCCTCTTCTGAAGAAGGCTCATCGACGTTTGGAAGAAGAGCTGCTAAACGGAACCAAATGGGAAAAATTTCTGACAAATCTCCCCGCTGTTTAATTTTTTCCCATTCTTGCTTTTTGTTTCTTCCAAGAAAAAGAATTTCATTTGAACGTTTTTGCTTGACAAACTGAAGGCGTTCCTTAAAAAAGTTTCCTGTTTTTTCCCGGCCATAAATTTGAACTTCCTGTTTTTCCAGATCTTGCATCACAGTAAAAGGAATCACAGGTCCTTTACGGGGAATCTCTTTCTCTTCAATCAGTTCAAGTTTTTCACTCATAAGATTGAAAAGACGAACAAGGGTAGGAAAAATATGAGCACAATACGTGGTGCCAGGAATCAAAACTCTTGTCCCAGCTAAATGAGAGAAAGGGGCCAGCTTTTTTCGAATCTCAATGAATTTACTCATCAATTTCTCCAACTAGCCCTGTGGATGTATTTTGTTTGAGCTTAACGGAGACAATTTCATTAATTTTAAGATTTCCTTTAGGAACTTTGACATAGAGAAAATTCTCTGTATGTCCCCCTATCATTCCATTCTCATCGATACTTTCTGTTAGAATGGAAAGTGTCCTTCCCACATAACTCTCCTGAAGGGCAAATGTTTGTTGCTCAGCTAACCGCAAAAGTATTTGTTTTCTTCGAGCAATTTCTTGATCGGAAACACAATTTTTGTAAACGGCAGCGCGTGTCCGATCCCTTCGACTATAGGGAAACATATGTACTTTAGCAAACTTGATTTGCGCCATTACATCAAGTGTCTCATTGAAATCTTCCATGGTCTCTCCAGGAAATCCCACAATGACATCGGTTGTGAAAGTGAAATCGGGCGAAGCTTTTTTTAATCTTCGACACGTGGATAGAAAAATCTGTCGTGTGTATTTTCGATTCATTCGCTTGAGCACCACGTTGGACCCTGCCTGCAAGACGATATGCATACTTGGACAGGTGACCCTCCCATTTAAAATTGCGTCGGCAAGATCATCATCCACCTCGTCGGGATCGATCGATGAGACTCTCAGCCGTTTAAGACCCTTCACTTGATCAACTGCCCGGATCAGGTCGGCCAATCTTTTCCCCTTCTCTTCAAAATCTCCCACATTGATGCCCGTAATTACGACTTCTTTATATCCATTTGAAACCAGCTGATTAACTTCCGAAATAATTTCGGTGATCGATCTAGAACGACTCCGCCCCCGCACATAGGGAATGATGCAATAGGTGCAAAAAGAGTTGCAACCATCCTGTACTTTGACAAAGGAGCGGGTATGAGCTTCAAAATGGGAAATGGAAAATTCAGGGAGATTTTCTAAATTAGGAAAAAGCTTAACCATCAGCTTCTCCTTCTCTTGATTGGGAACCACCAGATCAACGCCCTCGATCTTTTGAATCAGATCAGGACGTCTTTCGGCCAGACACCCCGTCACCACCACTTTTGCCCCAGGATGTTTTTTCACAAGACTTCGGATGATATGGCGAGAATTGCTATCGGCCGATTCAGTCACTGTACAGGTATTTACAATAATGAGATCGGCCAAATCATTCTGGGTCGCCTCTTGACACCCCAATTGAAGCAACTGATCTCGATACCCTTGGGTCTCATATTGATTCGTCCGGCATCCAAGGGTTGCTAGAGTAAAATACTTTTTTTGACTCATAATCTTAAGGAGGATAAAAGAAATTAAGGAAAGGGT